>DATBJU010000057.1:0-21788 GCA_036556265.1 Xanthobacteraceae bacterium
CATAAAGAGTGAGGAACAACGTCGAAAGCGATCCGCCGGCAATGCCCACCAGCGTCGCGAGGCTGCCGAGGGAAACGCCGGCCGCGATCATCGCCGGCTTTCCGGGCAACTCGTCACCGACGCGCAAGATTTCGCGGCCGAACAGGAAGCGCAGCGACATGAACAGCGCGAATAGCATGAATGCCGTCTTGAATACGGCCGCAGGCGCAACGTACGCGATGTAACTCCCAACCACGACGCCGACTGCGGCCGGGATCGCCCAGATGCGCAAGACGTCGTCGAGCACCGCACCTTTGGCGCGATGTGCGAAGTAGGCACGGACCGTCGTCGGCACCGTCACGGCGAGCGCGGTGCCGATACTCAGCTGCATGCGGACGTCGTCAGGCACGCCGAGCACGCGGAAGATCTCGTAGAGGACCGGAATGACGACCGAGGAGCCGCCGATGCCGAACAGGCCGGCGAGCAGCCCGGAGACGATCCCCGCTGCAACAATGGCGACCACGAGCAACGCGAGTTCGCCGACGGGAATGCCGAAGAGCATGCTGGGCCCCGAGCCTGAAGAATTCAGGCAGCGGTTTGAGTGAATTCGGCCTGGCCGTCCATCACGAGCGTGAGCGCCTGGCGCAAGACTGCCATGCCCGCTCCTTGCTTGACTGCTTCGGTCGCAAGATGCCGGCGGAACAACCGCGCACCCGGGACACCGCGGAACAGGCCGAGCAGGTGGCGCGTGATGTCGTGGAGGTGTGCCCCCTTCCCCATTTCGCGCTCGATGTAGGGGAAAAGCGCCTCCACTGCGGCGCGCGCGTCCGGGAACGGCGCGGCCGCATTGAACAGTCTCGAGTCGACGTCAAGCAGGATCGAGGGAGATTCGTAGACGGCACGGCCGAGCATCACGCCATCGAGATGCGCGAGATGCTTCTCGGCGGCTTCGAGCGAGTGAATGCCGCCATTGATGATCACAGGGAACGTTCCCAGCCGTTGCTTCAGCCGGTGCACGCGCGCGTGGTCGAGTGGCGGAACGTCGCGATTTTCGCGCGGAGAAAGTCCCTTTAGCCACGCCTTGCGGGCGTGCACGATCAGCGCATCAGCGCCCGCGGCAATGATCCGGTCGACGAAACGATCGAGCGATTTCTCGGTGTCCTGATCGTCGATGCCAAGGCGGCACTTTACCGTGACGGGAATGGCAACGGCAGCCTTCATCGCCGCGATGCTGTCGGCAACGCGGCCGGGCTCCGCCATGAGGCACGCGCCGAAGCGGCCCTCGCGTACCCGGTCAGACGGGCAGCCGACATTGAGATTGATCTCGTCGTAGCCCATGTCGGCGCCGATCTTCGCGGCGGCGGCTAGATCGCGCGGCTCGGAGCCGCCGAGTTGCAACGCCACCGGATGTTCGGACGGATCGTAGCCGAGCAGCTGCTGGCGATTTCCGTGCAGGACGGCACCAGTCGTCAGCATCTCGGTATAGAGACGCGTATGACGCGACATGAGTCGATAGAAGAACCGGCAGTGCCGATCCGTCCAGTCCATCATGGGCGCGACGGAGAAGCGGGCTGCGACGTGTATCAACGTTCTTCCACCGATCGTTCGGACGGCCGGATGCGGTCGACGCCTTGGTGCCGGGAATTGCCCGCCAATTCAAGGCCGCAAAGGAATGTTCCGCTTTGAGACTTGTCCCGGAACAAGATTCGCAAGGGCCACCGAGGGATTCAGCGTTGAGCGGGCTATTCTGATTGTGCCGAGTTGTCCGCCTCCGCTACATTCCGACCCTCGGGGACAGAGCGCCGCACGCCTCGGCATGCAGCGGCATGTATGAGTAATGACGGACTACTATTCGCTCTTGCAGCTGAAGATCGACGCGATCCGCGATGATCCCAACCAATCGCGGCGGCTCGTCTACGATCTTGCGCGCTATGCCTTGAAGAATAAGGCTTTCGCGCGCGATCCCACATTGACCGCAGTGCAGATCGAGAAGCAGCTGCGCGCGCTCGAGGTCGCCATTGCATTGGTCGAAGCCAACGCACAAAATGACGACGTAAGGACGCGCAGGGGAAGCCGGTTGAACGACAAGCAAGAGGAGAGTGCCGCGACCCCGGCGCCATCGACCGACACCGACTTCGAGGTCGTCCGCCAGCCGCCGCGACATAGGTCGAGCCGCCGCGATTTGCTCGTGCTTCCACCCAAGGACGTCAGCCCATACGAACGGGCTGCCGAGCTTTCCGACACCTACTATTCGATTCCGAACAATCGGGCGCCGGCCATCACCCCGGAGGTCGCAGCGCTGATTCAGCTATTGGCCGACGAGCGAAAATCCGTCACGCGCCGGGCTGTTTCCTGGTTCGACGGACTGTTTCGATTCGTGATTGTTGGCGCAATCGGTTTCGGCGCGTACGCGGTGTGGTCCGGCGGAGTTCCGGACCTTGCGCGCCTCATATCGCCATCGCCCCCCTTCGCGGCCGCACCTGCCACGGAATCCGTCGTCGTGCCGCCTGTGCCCTTCCTGCCGTCACAGTCATCGCAAGAAAGCACCGCTGCGCTACCGCCCGAGACGCCGCTGCCGAAGGTTTACGGCGTGTATGCGATTTACAGCGATCGCCTGATCAATCTGGAGGCGGTCCCGACTGACCCGGTCGATCCACGAAAGCCAAACCTCCGGCAGATTGTTACGCCAAGCCGCAGCGTTTTTCCCGATGGGCGGATTTCGTTCACAGTGTATCAGCGGGATCTCGCGAACAGTGCACCGATCACGGTGCCTGTGCGATTCGCATCGACGATTGCAAGTACGATGCGTTTTGGCCCGGGTGGAACGCTCGTGACAGTGCCACCCGAGGTCGACACGTGGCTGATACACACCGCAGGCTTTGATTTTCGGGTGCTGCCCGTGTCAAACAACAAGGAGATGATTCTCATCCGCCCTGACAATCCGGACTTCGTGCTGCCAGCCGGTCGATACGTGCTGCTCCTCAACGGACAACCTTATGACTTCAGCGTTGCCGGGAAGGTCGCGGATCCTCGCACATGCGTCGAAGGAACCATGACCAATCGGGGCCCTGTCTTCTACGAATGCAAGACGGCCGAGGGCCGTTAGACTGGCGCAGGCGAAACAAGCGCTGCAATCATTTTCTCCTAGACCTGCGCCCTCTCGACGCGCCGCCGCAATCGGGTCAATTTGCGCCGAATGGTCACCGGAATCGCCATGCAAGACATCAAAGAGCGCGTAGCGCTGAGCTCGATCGCGGTTTCGGCGGCCCTCACGGTCGGCAAGGGAATCGTGGGAGTGCTTTCCGGATCGCTTGCGATTCTGTCCGAGGCCGGACATTCGCTGATCGACCTGTTCGCGACGATCATCACGTACGCGGCCGTACGCGTTTCCGGCATGCCTGCCGACGCCGAGCACCATTATGGCCACGGCAAGGTTGAGAGCGTTGCGGCATTGGCCGCGACGGCTCTTCTCTTTGTGCTCGCCGCGTTCGTGATCTGGGAGGCGGTGCATCGGCTGCTTGGCGGCACGGGCCACTCCGTGGAAGCGACATTCTGGGCGTTCGCGGTGATCGCGGTCTCCATCGTCGCTGATTTCTTCCGGGCGCGACTTCTCAATCGCGTGGCCGACGCGACATCGAGCCAGGCGCTGGAGGCGGATGCACTGCATTTCGGTTCCGATATGTGGTCGTCGCTTGCCGTACTCATTGGACTGGGGGGAGTCGCAACGGGATTCCAGTGGGCGGACTCTGTGGCGGCGCTCGTCGTCGCGCTGTTCATCTGCATCGCCGGGTGGCGACTCGGACGCCGCACAATCGATACACTGACGGACACGGCGCCCGCCGGCGCCGCGGAGGAGATCGCGGCCATCACACGCAAGGTTCGCGGTGTCGTGGCCGTCGATCGCGTGCGCGTGCGGCCCGCCGGCGCCAATCTGTTCGCCGAGGTGACGATTGCCGTGAGCAGAACGCTTCCGCTCGATCGGGTGGCAACGGTTGAAAAGGACATCCATCAAGCCATCCGCGTGGCCAAGCCCGAGGTCGAGGTCACCGTGATCTCCGCGCCGCGCGCGCTTGACGACGAGACGATCATGGAGCGCGTGATGCTGATTGCGCGCAACCGCGGCCTCGCGGTGCATCACGTGACGATCCACCATCTCAAAGACAAACTATCGGTCAGCCTCGACCTCGAGGTGGACGGCGCACTGCCGCTCGACAAGGCGCATGAGATCGCCGACGAGTTGGAACAGGCGATCGCCCACGCGTTCTCGCACGAGGTCGAGGTGGAGACGCACATCGAGCCTTTGCAGAGCGACGGCGTCGCCGGCCACGATGCGTCTGCGGCCTTGCGGGACGAGATCGCTGCTGTGCTGACGACTCTCGTGCGGAAGGGCGGCCCGATCGGCGAAGTCCACGACGTGCGCGTGCGCGAGACGCCGCGCGGTCTCGTCGTGAATTTTCATTGCCGCGCGACCTCCCGCCTTTCGGTCGAGGAGGTGCACCGCGCGGTCGATGACCTAGAGCGGCGCTTGCGCGAGACGCGTCACGACGTGCAGCGGGCAATCGGCCACGCGGAACCCGTCAACTGATCGGGTTGCGGCCCTTCGAAAGAAGCCCCTGACCCTCGGGGAGGCTGGCTCAGTTCGAGTCGACTTTTGGACCGCAAAGAGTGCGCCCCACGCGGGTCACGTGCTTTTTCGCGGTCACCCAGGCACCGGGAGCCCCCTTACCGAAAATGGGGGTCTTCTGGAGGAAAAATAAATGCCTTCCCAAAGACCCGAAATCACAACGGTGCTCAGGTTTCTCATCCTTGGGAGGGTGCCCCTATGCGCAGCCGAAAATTTCTCTGGTCCCTGCTTCTTGGCACAGTCGCGGTCGCACCGCTTCTGCTCGGCAATTCCGTTGCAGAGGAATCAAAGCTCAAATGCGAGACCGTGAAGGGTTACAAATGCGACGCGCGGCCCGATGGGACACTTTACAATTGTCGCAACACTACCACGGAAAAGTGTACCGTGGTCTCGGGCCCAGGCTCGGGGAAGAAGCTATCAGCCAACCCCGGCGGCACGATCACAACCAAAACGCCAGCCAAGCCGATCGCGCCGGCGGGCACAGCAACTCGAAAATAGCTCGGCAGGCGTCCCCGACGCGTTTTGTTGCGGCTGCAGTGCCGACCCGCGATGCCGTCCGGACGTGAGAAAGACTTGCGTCATTGCCGGCGCGGCTGTTCCGCTGCCTTGAGCACGGCAGCCGACGAGCCGGCGCCGACGCAAGGTCTCGGACGGACTCTCGCCGAAGCGTCGCCGGTACTCGGCGGCGAAGCGGCCCATGTGCGAGAAATCGAGGTTCACGGCGACTTCGAGCACACCCTCTCCGGGCTGCGCGCGCAGCAGCGCCTCACGCGCCTTGCCAAAGCGGACGTTGCGCAGATAGCGCATGGGTGAGCCGAGGCCGCAATTCCTGAAATGCATGAACAAGGTCCGGCCCGGAACGCCGGATGCAGCAATGATGCTGGAAACCGAGACATCGTGGTCGACATTCGCCTCGATGAAGTCGAGCGCGCGTTTCACGTCGCGCGGCGCGACCATCCGATTGCGGCCGTGCAGAGCGTCTGACGGGGTGACGGCGTTGCCCCTTGCTCGGCCGACGCTGTTTGCCGTCGCCATCGCCGCCGGCGTCGCATTCCTGATTCTGACGAATGCAATGTCCGCGGATGAGGCAACGCCTGATCCGCACTGCGAGGTCTGGGACGAAACGGCAAGCGCCGCGCTCGCCGCCGCGATTGCCGAGCGAAGCCCCATTCTCGAGCATCAGATCGGGGACGCTGTCTTCCGCCTGCGCCGCGCGCGCCGCAACTGCCGGGCGGGGTGGCACGCGCTCGCGCGGCTCGACTACGAGGCGTTGATTGACGGCCGTTACGCCGGAGTTCGCACCCCGCTCGTCGTCAATCCTCCCATCTCACGCCACTAGGTGGTCACGACGTCGATCGTTTCGGACGCGCCTTCGAGAGCGAGCGCTTTTGTCGCGGGACCACGCGGCCAACCGAGAAAATGAGGGGCTTCTGGAGGGAAAATAAACGTCTTCCTAAAGACCCGAAAGCGCATCGGTGCGATGTGCCCTCGCCGATTGAGAGCCGTCGCGACGCCAACGCCACGGCCCATCGTCAAACACGAACGCATCGGGAGTTTGCCATGAGCACAATGTCGTCTGCCGTTGTCGAGCAAGCACATCCGCCCCAGGTCGACCTCACCGCGGTCAAGTCGCGGCAACAGGGAACCTGGTCGTCCGGCAACTATGCCGTTATCGGCACCACCTTACAGATTGTCGGCGAAGAACTATGCGAGGCGATGGATCTCCGTTCCGGCCAGAAGGTGCTGGATGTGGCCGCCGGCAACGGCAACGTCTCGCTCGCGGCGGCGCGGCGCTGGTGCGACGTGGTCTCGACCGACTACGTGCCCGAACTGCTCGAGCGCGGCCGGGACCGAGCCGAGGCCGAGGGGTTGCAAATCGAATTCCGCGAGGCCGACGCAGAAGCGCTGCCATTCGCGGACGGAAGTTTCGACGCCGTCGTTTCCACGTTCGGCGTGATGTTTACGCCCGCACAGGAACGCGCGGCGGCCGAGCTGCTTCGCGTCTGCCGGTCCGGCGGCAAGATCGGCCTCGCCAATTGGACGCCGGAAGGCTTCATCGGGAACATGTTCAAGACGATGGGCAAGCACTTGCCGCCACCTCCGGGCGTCAAGTCGCCGCCCCTATGGGGAACACGCGAGCGAATTGTCGAGCTGTTCGGCGCTCAGGCCGAGTCGATCAAGGCTGAGCCGCGTCACTTCGCGTTTCGCTACCGCTCGAGCGAACATTGGCTTGAGATCTTTAAGACCTACTACGGACCGACGCTGAAGGCGTTCGCCTCCCTCGAGCCTGCGGCGCAGAAGGCGCTTGCCGGCGACCTGCTCGCGCTGGTCGAACGCTTCAACCGCTCGGGTGACCGCTCGATGGTCGTACCCAGCGAGTATCTCGAGATCGTCATCACCAAGCGCTGACTGCGCACGCGCCGCCCCGCTCGTTCACATCGCGTAGTTCTGACAAACAGGAGAAGACCCATGAAGTCCCTTTCGTTACCCGTACTTGTTCTTGCGCTCGTGGTTGCACCCACGACCGCGCGTGCCGAGGTGCCCGAAGCAATTGCCGCGCCCGGCGAAGTGGTCGTCGCGACATTCCATGCGGAGGGCGCCCAGGTTTACGAATGCAAGGCGGACACGGCCGGCAAGCTCGTCTGGCAGTTCCGTGAGCCGATCGCGACGCTGTTCGACGACGGCAAGACAGTCGGGCGGCACTACGCCGGTCCGAATTGGGAGCTCGCGGACGGCAGCGCGCTTGTCGGCAAGGTGGCCGGGCGTGCGCCGGGCGCAAATCCGAACGACATTCCGCTGCTGAAGCTCGCTGTGACCGCGCAGCGCGGAAACGGACACCTCACCGGTGTCACGACGATCCAGCGGCTCAACACCAAGGGCGGCGCAGCAGACGGACTTTGCTCCTCCGCCGGCGCATTCCTGAGCGTCCCCTACTCGGCCGACTACGCCTTCTATCGGCAGCGCGACTGACCGGCGCGAACCGCGCTCGGTATCCGCGAAGGAGATGCACTCATGAACGCCTTGACGCTTGACATCAGGACCGCCGCTGCCGCCGCAAAGAAGACAGCACGGGGCGTGCGAGCGGAGGCGTTCACGCGCAGAGCCGCGCGGCGAACGGCGACACTTTTCACGTTCGTGCTCCGCGCGCTCTCCGATTGGTGGAGCGCCCGGCGCGAGGCCTCACGCCTCTCCGGCTATTCGGACCGCATGCTGAAGGACATCGGCGTATCGCGCGCCGGCATCGAGTGGGTGGTTCGTCACGGCCGCGACGAGAACCCGGCACCCGAACCGCAGCGTCCGATCTACACCGACAAATGGTCCATAGAGAACGAGGTGCACCCCGTGAGGGCGTCGCTCATGGGCGACATCCGCGCCAGCGGCTAAGCAGCCTTCACCCCAATTCGCAATTTCGGCCCCCGCGACGGACGGCGCGACGCCGCGGGCTGCCGCCATGTCCCGCGCCGGCAAGTGCGTTCCTCAACTCATCCGGAGAAAAAGCCATGACCACCCTTTCGAGTCGCATTGCTCTCGCAACCGCTCTTTGCCTCGCGGCCGCGTTCGCGTTCATCGCCACGCCACTGGCCAGGGTGCAGCATTCCACGGGGTCCGTGGTTGCTGGACCAGCCGCGATGGTCATCCCCGAAATAGATCTCAGCTCACTGCCAGCGGCGCAGGAAGATCCCGCTGGCTACGTAGAATTCACGGACTGACGGAAGCCTTTCGCGGCTCGATACGACGAGGGCGCATGCGTACGCCCTCTTTGTACAAGCCTAAAGAAGAAGGCCCCCGAAGGGGCCAGTCTGTCTTTGACCGATGTGCGCCGACGCGTGTTCAGTAGGCGAAAAACGGGTCGCCGTACGCGTTCAGCCCTTCATCGTAGCTGATCTCCGGGATCGATGCGGTCGCGTCGGCAATCCACTCGTCGCCAACGAGGCCGTACTCGATCGTCGAATCCAGCGGCGCATCCTCGCTCGGGATCGCCGGCTGGGTCGCGGCCGAGGTGTACTCGTCCTCGCTCGGAATCGCCGGCTGCACCGTGGCCGCGGTGTACTCATAAGAGTCGACCGTGGTCGCGGCATTCATCGCATCGAAGTCGCAGGCGGACGCGCCAAAGTCGAAAGCGTTCGCCTGGAGCGAGAAGCAGACAAAAAGGAGTGCGTAGAGAGTTCTCATCGACATTCCCTCCCCTGTTGTCGATGAGCGGACGCTACGCAGCGCGGATTAAGGCGAGTTAATCGGCGCCGCGCGTGGACTCGAGTTTTGCTGCGCGTGGTTAGGGACCTCTCTCGGCGCTTGGTTACAGGGGCGTTACGAACGCACGCGCCAACCAAGATTGGTCCCGATTCAGGGAGTGTGCCCCAGTGCATCAAGTCTGTTTACTGTTCGCGCACGTTCGAAAGACTGCGTGCTCGGTCTCCCCCGATCACGGGACGCGGCGACCGCTCGATTTGTCTAGTTGTGCCGCCGGAGTTTGCGGCAGGCCCGAGCATCGGAACAGGAGAGCGCAGATGAGACAAGCAAGGCTGATGAAGGTCGGTAGCGTCGTCGCGGCGACGCTGCCTTTGCGTCCGCAGGTGTCGATCGCCAATGGAACTTCTGGCGCCGAAACTGCTCCAACGAATCCTCCAAAGTCGCATTGCGCCGGTACCGGCGGCTCCTCGTAACCGACTGCAGTTCTGGGGGAGACCCGCGCTCCAGCTCCGCCGGCTGGGGCGCGGGATTTTATCGGCTTTGAAATCCATGAAGAAATCTTCCTCCCGCGAGCGCCGTCGCCCTCGCATTTCCTGGCGGCTGCGCATGCGCGGCCGCTTCCACGCGCTGCGCATCGGCTTGCGGCAGGGAGCCGGACGACTGCTGTCGATGCGTCCGTTCCGGTCACGTGCTGCGCCACGCTTTTACTCATGACTGAAAGCCAATCCCTGAAGCGCATGCTGGTTGCAGCCTGCGTCGCGAGTGTTGTGTTTCTCGCCGCGGCCTTCGTCGCGATGATTGTGATCGCCGGAGGGCGGTGATGTTGGAAACGATTCTCTACGGGGTCCTCGCCGGCGTCGTGTTGCTGATGACGATTGGCACGTTCCTCACCACGATCTTTGCGTATTGCATGTGGAGACGGCCGCCAGCCGGGGTGTGTGTCGGCTCACCATCAGCAGAAGTTCGGCCTCTTGCCGGCAGCGGGTTCAGTCGCGCCTTCGGGCGGAATCCGAAGATCGGCGCGGCGCGACGAGCACGCCCGCCCGTGCCGCAGAAAAATCGAGCAGCAACGCTGCATTAAGAACGTCCGCTCGGAAGTTGATTCAAT
The DNA here is from genome assembly GCA_036556265.1 of Xanthobacteraceae bacterium. Classification (GTDB taxonomy): domain Bacteria; phylum Pseudomonadota; class Alphaproteobacteria; order Rhizobiales; family Xanthobacteraceae; genus JAUSIF01. Next base: position 9,903 of record DATBJU010000057.1, read on the forward strand.
ATCGCGCACGCGCTCGCGGTGAATTCCTCGATACGGTCGCCCTGTCGTCGGACTCTTTTTGTTCCAGAAAAATGCAGCAATTCACGCGCGGACTCTGGACAAATCACCGCAACTTCGATTCTTATGAGGGTGATTCGGAGAGATGCGGCACATCCCTCCGGGGAATGTTTGGGGACTCTAGAGGAGGCCGGCGATGGGGCATGCCCCCGCTGCCAACGCGACGATTCGCGTTCACGCCCGCGGACTTGCCCGCAGCCTCAGCCGTCCTGCGTACCAGCGCCTGACCGAAGCCGAGCCGATCCTGCGGCGAGCGGTGCCCATCCTGATCGTCGCGTTTCTGCTGGCCGTCGCGGTCGGCGCGGCGGTGCAAATCCTCGATCACCGGCGGCAGGCAATCGCCGACGCCGAACGGGATCTCGCCCTCCTCACGGCAGCCGCCGGCGAATACCTCGCTCGGCGTCTTGAGGAGGGCGCAACGCCCGCACAGGTACAGGCGGCGCTGATCAACGCGCTGCCCCGCGGTGCGCTCCGCTTCGATCGTACCTTCTTCGTCGCCGACCCGGGAGGCCGGCTGATCGCCGCTGCTCCCGCGACTTCGCTTGCCCGCGAGCGGCGGCTCGCGGATCTCGTGAGCCAGAGCCACGCCGGGATGACGCTGACGAGTAGCGATCCGTTCCAGCTACCGCTTGCGGACGGCACGGAGTCGCTCGCCTCGATGCGGCAGCTCGCGGGCGCAACCGGTCAGATTGCCGCGTTCCAACCGAAGGCCAGCGCGCTTGAGCGCTGGCGCGCCGACTCCGCGATCACCGTCACGCTCGTGACCACCACGGGCTTTGTGCTGCTGATCCTCGGTTTTGCATTTCACTGGCAGGCGGCGCGGGCGCGCGAAGCCGACGAGATCTATGAACGCGTGCGCGAACGCATGGATACCGCACTCAATCGCGGCCGCTGCGGGCTATGGGACTGGGATCTCGCGCGCGGCCGTATCTATTGGTCGGATTCCATGTTCGACATCGTCGGCTTTCCGCCGCGCGAGGAACTGCTCTCGTTCGGCGAAGTAGACGCGCTCGTGCATCAGGAGGACGGCAGCCTCTATGGCATCGCCTCGCAGCTCGCTGAAACTCCCGATGGCACGATCGACCGCGCTTTCCGCATGCAGCACGCGAACGGCGAATGGGTTTGGCTGCGTGCCCGCGCCGAGCTCGTACGCCACGACGGCGGCACGCACGTGATCGGCATTGCGGTCGACATCACCGAGGAGAAGAAATTCGCCGAACGTACGGCAACCGCCGACATGCGGCTCCGCGACGCGGTGGAAAGCATTTCGGAGAGCTTCGTGCTGTGGGACGCCTCGGATCGGCTCGTCCTCTGCAACTCCAAATTCCAGCAGTTGCATGCGCTTCCCGACAGCGCGATTGCGCCCGGTACTCCGCACGAGGAGGTGGAAGCGGTCGGACGTCCCCCTCTCATCGTCTCATCGATCAAGTCCGAGGACAAAGCCGAAGAGGGCTCGCGCTCGTTCGAGGCGCGCACCGCCGACGGCCGCTGGCTCAAGATCAGCGAACGCCGCACCAAGGACGGCGGATTCGTCTCGGTCGGCACCGACATCACGCCGCTCAAACGTCACGAAGAGCGCCTGATGGACAGCGAAAAGCGGCAGATCGCGACGATCGCCGATCTGCGCCGGTCGCAGCAGACGCTGGAATTGCAGGCGCAGCAGCTTGCCGAGCTCGCGCAGAAATACGCCGAAGAAAAGAACCGCGCCGAAGATGCGAACCGGGCGAAATCCGAATTCCTTGCCAATATGAGTCACGAGCTGCGCACGCCGCTCAACGCAATCATCGGCTTCTCGGAAATCATGGAATCCGGAATGTTCGGCGAGCTCGGCGCCGCGAAGTACCATGAATACTGCCGTGACATTCAGGACAGCGGGCGCTATCTGCTCGAGGTCATCAACGACATCCTCGACATGTCGAAGATCGAGGCCGGGCGGCTGCGGCTCGACCTCGAACCGATTCACCTCGACTCGATCGTCGCCGAAGCGATGCGCGTGATGTCGATCAAGGGAGAAGAGAAGCGCCTCGAGGTCGTTTCCGAGGTACCGGCGGGCCTGTCGATCCGCGCCGATCGTCGCGCGCTGAAGCAGATCTTGCTCAACCTGCTATCCAACTCCATCAAGTTCACCGAGGAGGGCGGACGCATTGCCGTGCGCGCGCGGCCTTCGCGCGGATGCGTCCTGCTCGTGATCGAAGATTCGGGGATCGGCATTTCGCGCGAGGCGCTGAAGCGGCTCGGCCGTCCGTTCGAGCAGGTGGAGAGCCATATCACGCGCACCCACGCCGGGTCCGGACTCGGCCTTGCCATCGCGAAGTCGCTGGTCGAACTACATCACGGACAGATGCGCATCCGTTCGATCGAGAACGTCGGCACGACCGTGATCCTGCGGCTGCCGCTCGACGGCCCCGGCCTTTACGCGCGGGATGTGGCGGCGTAGACCCCGCCTTTCCGGCGGGATTATTCCGCCGCACCGCCGACGATTTTCTCGAAAATCCGCCGGACCTTGGTCTGTGTGTCGATGAGGTAGGCTTCGAGCCGCGGGAAGTCCGGAAGCTCGCCCGCACGCGCCAGGAGCGCAAGCAGACCGGGCCCCGCCTTGCCGGGCTCGAACCTCTGCGCGAGGCAGAGCCGGAGCACCTGCGTGAGGTCATGGTAGAGCGCGAAGGCCGCGCGTAGCGTCTCGCCGTCGGCGCGGCCGAACAGGCGCATGGCCTGCGCCGCTTCGAGCACGCGACCCGTATGCGTATCGAGAATTTCCGGCCGGGCGCGGGCGTGCACGAGTTGCAGGTACTGCGCGATGAATTCGAGGTCGATGAGGCCGCCCTTCGCGCACTTCAGGTCCCAGCGATCATCCTCGCCCTTGTCCTCAGCGATGGCGCGGCGCATTTCCAGCACATCGCGCGCGACGGTTTGGCGGTCGCGATCAGTCCGGAGTACGGCGCGGATCTCGGCGTCGATTCGGGCACGAAACGCAGATGAAGCCGAAACAACGCGTGCACGCGTGAGCGCCATGTGTTCCCAGGTCCAAGCCTGTTCAGCCTGATAGATGCGGAAACTCTCGAGCGATGTCGCGACCGGTCCGGCGCGACCGGACGGCCGCAGGCGCAGGTCGACGTCGTAAAGCTTGCCGGCGTTGGTAGGCGTGGTGAGTGCGCTCACGAGGCGTTGCGTCAGCCGCGCATAGTACTGCGTGGCGTGCAGTGGACGACCACCCTCGCTTTCCGGGTGTTCTGCGTCGTAATCATAGAGCAAGATCAGATCGAGGTCGGAGCCGGCCGTCATCTCGTTGCCACCGAGCTTGCCGAGGGCGAGGACCGCCGATTCGGCGCGTGGGGGCCTGCCGTTCGTCGCCGCAAATCGCTCCTCGACCCAGCGGTGTACAGCGCGGATCAGCACGTCGGCGAGGCGCGCATACAATTCACCAGCGCGGTTCGCCGAGATTGTGCCGGAGAGGAGACGAACGCCGATCAGCACCTGCTGCTCGCGCCCGAACCGACGCGTCAAATCAAGTAATTCTTCCTCGTTCGCCGCTTGGCCGAGAGTGGCGTTCAGACGATCGGCGAGAAGCTTCTCGTCGGGGAGCACCCCGAAGAACGCGGGATCAAGCAACCCGTCCAGCACTGAAGGCGATTGCGCAACGATCTCGCCGAGACGTGGCGCGGTTCCGAGGATCGTTGCAAGCAGCTGTACAAGGTCGGGATGCGTGCGGAGCGCCGCGAGCAACCGCACCGCTCCCGGCAGCGCCGAGAAAAATCGGTCACCGGCGATCAGCGCCGCATCCGCGTTGCCGGTGCGGGCAAGAGAGACAATGAATCCCGGCAGTATTGCAGTGAGGTCCCCGCGCGCCGCGTCAGGGCGAAGCGGACGGTGCGCTCCCTTCAGCCATTCGCGCACGATCGTGCTCGCGGCGAGCGGCTCCTTGAAGCCGAGACGCTTCAGTGTTTCCAGCGTCTCGCGATCGTCGGCATCGGCCGGAAACGCGAACTTTCCTTCGATCGCGGCGAGCGGTGGCGCGTCCTCGAACAGGCTTGCATAGTGCGCCTGCACCTTCCGAAGGTGCGCGGTGAGATGCGTCGCGAACTCGTCGCGCCCGTTCATGCCGTAGAATTTCGCGAAGCGATCGAGGGCCGCCCGATCGTCGGGCAACGTATGCGTCTGTTCGTCCGAAACCATCTGCAATCGATGCTCGGTTCGGCGCAGGAACAGGTAGGCGTCGGTGAGTTGGTCGCGTGCTTCCGTTGTGATCCACTGTTCCGCGGCAAGCGAATTGAGACTCGCGAGCGTCTCGCGGCCGCGGAGGCCTGGCGCACGGCCACCGGCGATCAGTTGTTGTGTCTGCACAAAAAATTCGATTTCGCGGATGCCGCCGCGGCCGAGCTTCACATTGTGGCCCTCGACCGCGATCTCTTCGTGGCCGCGAAAGGCGTGCATCTGCCGCTTCATGTCGTGAACATCGGCGATTGCCGCGTGGTCGAGGTAGCGGCGCCACACGAAGGGCGCGAGCTCCTTGAGATAGGCCTCTCCTGCGGCGAAGTCCCCGGCGACGACGCGCGCCTTGATCATGGCGGCGCGCTCCCACGTCTGACCAACGCGCTCGTAATAGTCGAACGCTGCGTCCGTTGCGATTGCGATCTGCGTCGAGCCTGGGTCCGGGCGGAGGCGAAGGTCGACGCGGAAGACGTACCCGTCCTCGGTGCGGTCCTGCAGGATGCGCACAAGATCGCGTGCCAGGCGCACGAAAAACGGCGACGGATCGAGCCCGCGCTCGAGCGGAGCGGTGCGGTCGTAGAGGACGATCAGGTCGATATCGCTCGAATAGTTCAGTTCGCCCGCACCGAGCTTGCCCATGCCGAGCACGAAATATCCGGAGTTCGTCCCTGGACGCGCCGGGTCGAGCCGGATCTTTCCGGCCGTATGGGCTTGGCGCAGTAGATAGCAGACAGCGGCGTCGATTGCCGTGTCGGCGACTTCCGTCAACGCCCGGGTGACTTCCACCACTGGCCAGACGCCGCCAATGTCCGCAATCGCGATCAGCAGTGCTGCCTGGCGGCGCATCGTGCGTAGCGCGCGCATGAGCCCGTCGTCGGCGCGCGCTTCACGCGCGGCATCGGCCGCCTCTCCGACAATGCGGGCGAGGCTCGTCTCGGGCGGCGCCTCGAGGAGCGTGGCGAGAGTCTCGGGATCCGTCCGCACGATATCCCAAAGGAAGGGGGATCCATCGGCGATCCCTTCGACCAACGCGCGCGGGCCGGATTTTTCCGGGATCAGCGGCCTGAGCCGGGTTGCCGCCTTGCGGTCGGACTTCAGGAGGTCCCCGAGTTTCGCACGCGCGGCTCCGGCATCCCAGAGGAGCGGCATCTCGCAAATGCGTGCGGCGAGACCGGTCGCCGCCGCCGGCTCGGCCTTCTTGTTCGGTGCCATCGGGCGATGATTAACGCGACTGAGTGGGAATCGCGAGCGTCGCCTTCATGCCCGGCGCATTGTCCTCGAGGAGCAGTTCGCCGCCGTGCAGCCGTGCAACGGCCGCGGCAAGCGAGAGGCCGAGCCCTGCCCCCGGTCGCGAACGGCTTTCCTCGAGCCGTACGAATCGCTCAAGTACGCGCGCGCGATCCTTTTCCGGGATGCCGGCGCCGCGGTCCGCGACGGACAGAAGCAGGCGCGCTCCGTCGGCGCGCGCAACGATACGGATCTCACCCGGCTCGCCGGCTGGCGGCAACCCGTGCTTGATAGCATTGTCGACGAGATTGGCGAGTGCCTGAACGATAAGCTCCCGATTGCCGTGCGCGGGCAGCGGCGGATCTGCTTGCACCGCGAGCGACAGCCCCCTTTCCTCCGCAAGCGGCTCATAGAGCTCGGCGACGCCCCTCGCCACCTCCGCCACATCGAAATCAACCATGTGGGTGCGCGCCTCGCCCGCTTCGGCACGGGAGATCATGAGGAGCGCCTCGAAGGTGCGAATGAGCGCGTCCGACTCATCGATCGTCGCTTCGAGCGCGGCACGATAGTCGGATTCGTTCTTTGCGCTGCGCAGCGCCTCCTCGGCCTGATTGCGCAGGCGCGTGAGCGGCGTCTTGAGATCATGGGCGATGTTGTCGGAGACGTGCTTGACGCCCGCCATCAACCCCTCGATGCGCTCGAGCATCGCGTTCAGGCTGTTACCGAGCCGGTCGAATTCGTCGCCGGACCCGGCGACTGGAAGCCGGCCGGACAGGTCACCGGCCATGATGCGCTCGCTGGTAGCCGTCATCGCATCGATGCGTTTCAGCACCCGGCGCGCGATAAAGAGCCCGCCGGCAACGCCCAGCACCACGAGAAACACGACCGCCCAGCGCGCGGGTCGGGCGAGAATCTGGCGCAGACGATCGCGCTCCTCGAAGTCGCGGCCGACAAGCAGACGAAAGCCGCCCGAGAGCACGGCGACACGCACGAGCGCTCGGCTTTCGTGCGCACGATCCGGGTCCTCGGCGCGGCGGTACGAGATCTCGGACCAGCCCGGCTGGTCGAGCGCGCGGTTCGGCACCTCGACGTTGCCGACGATTGCCGCACCCGAGAACGTGGTCACGAGATAGAGGTTCGATCCCGGCTGCTGCGCGCGCGCCTCGACGACGTCGACGAGCCGATTGATGCCACCGGCCGCGAATTGCTCCTGCAATCCGCGCATTTCCGCGTCGACGTTCTCGGTGATCTGCTCGACGACGAGCTGCTGTGTATGGCGTGCAAGATAGGCAATGATCACCGCCGCAAAGATGGCAAACACGATCAGATAGACGGCGACGATCTTGAACGCCGTCGTGCGGACGAGCTTACCGAGCGCCGTCACGGATCATGTATCCGGCGCCGCGAACGGTGTGCAGGAGCGCGCGGTCGAAGCCCTTGTCGATTTTCGCGCGCAGACGAGACACATGGACGTCGATCACGTTGGTCTGTGGATCGAAATGATAATCCCAGACGTTCTCAAGCAGCATGGTGCGGGTAACCACCTGACCCGCGTGCCGCATGAGGTATTCGAGCAGGCGAAACTCACGCGGCTGGAGTGGAATCTCTTTTCCGCCTCGCTGGACGCGATGCGAAAGCCGATCGAGCTCGAGATCGGCCACGCGGTACAGGGTCTCGCCGGACTGGGGTGTCGTCCGGCGCGAAAGGGCCTCGACCCGCGCGAGCAACTCGGAAAAGGCGTACGGCTTGGCGAGATAGTCGTCGCCGCCGGCGCGCAGCCCGGTCACGCGGTCGTCGACCTGGCCGAGCGCCGAGAGAATCAGGACCGGCGTGGTGTTACCGCGCGCTCGCAACTCGGCAATAAGGGACAGCCCCTCGCGCTTCGGCAACATACGGTCGACCACAAGCACATCGAACTCGCCGTCGAGCGCGGCCGCAAGCCCCTCCTCGCCGTCGCGCGCAAGCTCGGCCACATGGCCCGCTTCGCGCAGGGCCTTGCGCAAATACTCGGCGGCTTCGCGGTCGTCCTCCACGATGAGGAGGCGCATTGCGGGATGCTCCGCGCGGGAAGGATTCTCCGAGACACTATCGCGCATGTGAAGCCCGGACAAAATTCGGGCGGGAGGCTGTTAGACCTCCCGCCCCGGGATACCAGCGACGGCAGGGGGCGACGGGGCCGCCACCGGCTCCCTAGCTCAACCGCGCGCGACCGGCAGGGTCACGAAGCGGGTATTGTTCTCCCGCTTCACCCGCAGCAGCACGACCGACTTGTTCTCTTTCCGCGCGGCGGCAATCGCGTCGCGCACTTCCGCCGGCGACGAGACTGACTTGCCGGCGACCTGCAAGATCACGTCGCCCGCGACCATGCCGCGCTCGGCGGCAGGACCCGCGGGATCGACTTCGGTCACGACCACACCTTCGTTGCCCGAGCCGGCGACGGAATTCGCCGGTGCGAGTGTCAGGCCGAGGCGCGGCTCTTCAGTCCCGCCCTTCGGCTCCTCGGACTTCTGCGGCGCGGCCGCCTGCACCTGCTCCGGAAGCTTGGCAAGCGTCACGTTGATCGTTTGCTCTTTGCCCTCGCGGTTGACCTGCAACTTCACAGTGGCGCCCGGCTGCTTGCCGGCAACGCGACGAGAGAGATCGCGCGCATCCTTCAGCCGCTCGCCGTCCACGGCGAGAATGGCGTCGCCCGAGCGAATGCCGGCCTTCGCGGCGGGCGTGTCGGGCTGCACTTCAGCGACCAGCGCGCCGCCGGGTTCCTTCAGGCCAAGACCCTCGGCGATCTCTTTGGTGATCGGCTGGATCTGCACACCAACATAACCGCGAGTGACGGTTCCGGTTTCCTTGAGTTCCGAAACAATGCGCCGGACGTTCTCGGCCGGGATCGCGAATGCGATACCGACACTGCCGCCGGAAGGCGACACGATCGCGGTGTTCACGCCGATCACTTCACCCGCAAGGTTGAAGGTCGGGCCGCCGGAATTTCCGCGGTTCACTGCGGCGTCGATTTGCAGGAAGTCGTCATAGACGTTCGCGCCGATGTCGCGCCCCCGAGCGGACACGATGCCCGCGGTGACGGTTCCACCAAGCCCGAACGGATTGCCGACGGCGAGCACCCAGTCACCGACGCGCGGGCCGTTGCCTGAGAACTTGACCCATGGGAAGTCGTTGCGGCCGTCGACCTTCAGCAGCGCGATATCGGTGCGCGGATCGGTACCGATGAGCTTCGCGGTGTAGGTTTTTCCGTCGTTCGTCGTGATCTCCACCTGGCTCGACTTGTCCACCACGTGGTTGTTGGTCACGACGTAGCCGTCAGCGGAAATGAAGAAACCCGAACCCTGACCCTGCGCGCGACGGCGCGGGCCCGGTCCCTGGCGGAAGTCCGGCATGCGATCGCCGAAGAAGCGCTTGAAGAATTCCTCCACCTGTGGCGGCAGATTCTCGCCGCGGAAGCGGTTGAAGCCGTCACGGTCGCCGCGCTCATTGCGGTCGCCGCGCTCGCTCGAAGCGCGCGGCTCGTCGAGGCGCACGCGCACGCTGACCACGGCAGGACTCACGCGCTCGACCACGTCGGCGAACGACATCTGCGTCGCCGGTCGGTCGGTCGTGATCTGGGCGATGGCGGGCGAAAACGTGTGCGGTACGATCTGGCCCACGGTGAAGCCCGCGATGGCAACACCGAGGATGCCGCCCAGCAGCAGCTTGCGCCGGCGGCGCAGGATGCCCCCTGCCTTCGGTCCGAAGTCGACTTGATTCATGTGCGTCTCCGCTATTCGAATTCGTTGCCTGAATTCAGGCTCGCGGAGACATATACGTGCAAGCGCCTTACAGCGCTCTCACCACTTCATTACAAGTTGGTAAGGTGTGGGTTCCTCACGTTTTCTTGTTCTTGCCGAGCAACGTGTCGAGGCGGCGTCTTTCTTCGGTTGAAAGCGACGGCGGCACCATGGCGCCACGTCGCGCAAAGACGACTGCAATTTTCACCAAGGCAATCAAAAGGATGAGGACGGGCAATCCCCACAGCAGTGCGGTCGACGGCCTGAATCGCGGCGCCAAGAGAATAAATTCACCGTAGCGCGCAACCAGATAATCCCGTACGGCAGCGTCGCTGTCGCCCGCCGCGATCCGTTCTCGAACAAGAATGCGGATATCGCGCGCAAGCGGGGCGTGCGACTCATCGATCGACTCGTTCTGACAGACCATGCAGCGGAGCGTTTGCGACAGCGCACGAGCGCGCGTTTCGAGCGCGGGATCTGAGAGCATCTCGTCCGGTTCGACGGCAAGTGTGGCCGTGCTCAAAAGCACCGCGAACAACGCGAGCGCTACGCGTCGCACAGTTCTACTCCGCCGGTACAACCGCCGCCCGCTTCGCGCGTTGCGGTGCGCCGATGCGAAGTCGTCGGTCGGATAGAGAGAGCAGCCCCCCAAGCCCCATCAGCAGCGGACCGCACCAGATAAGCAGCACGAGTGGCTTCCAATAGACGCGTACCGAGGTGCGCAGGTCTTCGGAGTGGTCACCGATAGTGATGTAGAGTTGGCCGAGGCCGAACGTCTCGATCCCTGCCTCGGTCGTCGGCTGGTTGCGCGCGTTATATGTGCGCTTCGCCGGCTCGGCCACCGCAATCGTTACGCCTCCGCGCCGCACGTCAAAGCGGCCGAAGATCTCGCGCCAATTCGGCCCGCTGCGTCCGCTCAATTCCACGAACGTCAGGTCGAAGCGCCCGATTGATACGCGATCACCTGGCCGCAGGGTGACAATGCGTTCCTCGCTCCAGCCGGTCTCAGCCACGACTCCGAGGAGTGCGATTCCGATTCCGGCATGTGCAAGCACGCTGCCGAAGGCGGAGCGCGGCAGGCCCCTCGCCCGTGCAAGGGAATGAGCGAAGGGCGAGCGGAATAGCGCGATGCGGTCGGCGAGCTCTGTCATGGCCCCCGCGATGGCAAACAGCGCCACGAGCAACGCGACCGCGGAGAGCAGCGGGCCACCGTCGATAAGATAGAGCGAGATCGCAGCCACGACGACGGCCAATGCCGCCGCGAAGGCAAGCCGTTGCGCGGCGCCCCAGGCATCGCTGCGTTTCCAGGCGAGCAGCGGGCCAGCCGGCATGACGACAAGGAGCAGAAGAAACAGCGGCCCGACCGTGCGGTTGAAGAATGGGGCACCGACCGAAATCTTGTCGCCCGTCAGCGCCTCGAGTGCCAGCGGATAGAGTGTGCCGACCAGCACGGTCGCAGCCGCGGCCGTCAGCAGCATGTTGTTCAGAACGAGCGCTCCCTCCCGGGACACGGGCGCGAACAAGCCACCCGGCTTCAGCGAGGGTCCACGCCATGCAAACAATGCGAACGAGCCGCCGATGAAGACTGTGAGGATCGCAAGAATAAAGACGCCCCGCGCCGGATCATTGGCGAAGGTGTGTACCGAGGTGAGCACGCCCGAGCGCACGAGGAAGGTGCCGAGCAGCGACAGCGAGAAAGCAACGATCGCGAGCAGCACGGTCCAGACCTTGAGAGCGTCACGTTTCTCGACGATGAGCGCGGAATGCAGGAGCGCCGTGCCCGCGAGCCACGGCAGGACCGAAGCGTTTTCCACCGGATCCCAAAACCAGAAGCCGCCCCAGCCGAGCTCGTAATAGGCCCAATACGAACCCATCGCGATGCCGAGCGTCAGAAAGATCCAGGCCGCGAGCGCCCACGGTCGCACCCACCTCGCCCAGGCTGCGTCGATCTTGCCTTCAAGGAGTGCGGCGACCGCGAACGCGAAGGCGACGGAGAAGCCGACGTAGCCGAGATAGAGAAGCGGCGGATGGATCGCGAGGCCGAGGTCCTGAAGAATCGGATTGAGATCGCGGCCCTGGACGGGTGCGGGATCGAACCGCAGGAACGGATTCGAAGTGATGAGAATGAAGGAGATGAAGGCTGCGGCAGTCAATCCCTCGACGCCGAGCACGTTCGCGCGCAGCCGCGCCGGCAAGTTCGTCCCGAAGATCGCAACGAGTGCCGAGAACAGCGCGAGCACAAGAACCCAGAGCAGCATCGAGCCCTCGTGATTCCCCCAAACGCCGGTGACCTTGTAGATCAGCGGCTTCGCCGAGTGCGAATTCTCGTAGACGTTTATGACGGAGAAGTCGGACGTAACGTAGAGCGCGATCAACCCGGCGAAGGCGAATGATACGAAGCCGAAGCCCGCGATCGCGACCGGCTCTGCCACACCCATCAGGGTCGCATCGTTCCGCGCCGCGCCCCAAGTCGGAACGGCGGCCTGCACCAACGTGAGCGCAAGCGCGAGTATGAGGGCGTAGTGCGCGAGCTCGGCGATCATTTCCCAACCTCGATCGCGCCGAATTTCTTTCCCCTCTCCCCACCGGGGAGAGGCTGCCGAGCCGCGCAAGCGGC
>DATBJU010000058.1:0-24903 GCA_036556265.1 Xanthobacteraceae bacterium
AGCGCGCCGAGCACCGCCCTCACCCCGTCATCGCCAAGCCGCGCCGAAGGCGCGAGTCCTGGTGATCCACGCCTTCTGAATGCATCCCAAGGCGTGGATGGCCGGGACGTGCCCGGCCATGACGTGGAAAAAGTTGTGCAGCCGCCCAAAAACATCTGCTGCGTCGGCGACGACGACCAGTCGATCTATGGCTGGCGCGGTGCGGAAGTGGACAACATCCTGCGGTTCGAGCAGGACTTTCCCGGCGCCAAGGTCATCCGTCTCGAGCGCAACTATCGCTCGACGGGGCACATCCTCGCCTCCGCATCCGGTCTGATCGCGCACAATCAGGGCCGGCTCGGCAAGACGCTGCGCACGGAGGACGTGCTCGGCGAGAAGGTCACGGTCACCGGCGCATGGGACTCGGAGGAGGAAGCACGCTCGATCGGCGCGGAGATCGAGGCGGAGGGCCGCTCCGGTCACAAGCTCTCCGAGATCGCGATCCTCGTGCGCGCGTCGTTCCAGATGCGCGAGTTCGAAGATCGTTTCGTCACCCTCGGCTTGCCCTATCGGGTGATCGGCGGCCCGCGCTTCTACGAGCGGCAGGAAATCCGCGACGCGCTCGCCTACTTCCGCAGCATCTGCTCGGCGACCGACGATCTCGCCTTCGAGCGGATCGTCAACGTGCCGAAGCGCGGGCTCGGCGACGCAACGGTCCAGATCCTGCACGACTACGGACGCGCGCACAGGGCGTCGCTGTTCGAGGCGGCGCGGGCGCTGGTCGCGACCGAGGAACTGAAGCCGAAGCCGCGCGCGGCGCTACGCGATCTCGTGGTCTCGTTCGAGCGCTGGCAGGCGCAACTCGACCACATCTCGCACACGGAGCTCGCCGAGATCGTGCTCGACGAATCCGGCTACACCGCCATGTGGCAAAACGAGCGTTCCGCAGACGCCGCCGGGCGGCTCGACAACCTCAAGGAGCTCGTGCGCTCCATGGAAGGCTTCGAGAACATGCGCGGCTTCCTCGAGCATGTGGCGCTCGTGATGGACGCGGAAGCTGGTGAGAGTCAGGACAAGGTCAGCCTGATGACACTGCACGCAGCCAAGGGGCTCGAGTTCGATACGGTCTATTTGCCCGGATGGGAGGAGGGACTGTTCCCGAACCAGCGCTCGCTCGACGAGCAGGGCCGCGCTGGGCTCGAAGAGGAGCGCCGGCTCGCGCATGTGGGCCTCACGCGTGCACGCAAGCACGCGCGCATCTATTTCGCGATCAACCGGCGTATCCACGGTTTGTGGAATTCGACGGTGCCGAGCCGCTTTCTCGACGAGCTACCGGAAGCGCACGTGGAAGTCACTGAGGCTTCGAGCGGATTCGCCGAGCCGCGCTCGCGCTTCGATCGCGCCGAGCCGTTCACCGGATCGCGCTACGACACGCCGGGCTGGCAGCGGGCGCAGGCGCGGGCGGGCGCAAAGAACGGCAGCGCCGGCCGCTTCGTGAAGATGCCAGTGACGATCGAGGGGACCGCGGTGCGGCGGCCGAGCGGGCCGGTGAACTTCGCGCTCGGCGAGCGCGTGTTTCACCAGAAGTTCGGCTACGGCCAGGTGCGCGAGATCGACGGCGACAAGCTCACGGTGAGTTTCGAGAAGGCGGGCGAGAAGCGCGTGGTCGCGAGTTTCGTGGAGCGGGTGTGATCACGTCGTCCCGGAACCGCTGAGTTCTCTCCCTCATTGCCGGGCTTGACCCGGCAATCCACATGGATGTGAGTGCGACCGGAATGCCGACTGGATGCGGGGGTCATCCCCGGGTTCAACCCGGGGACGCGCATGAGGGAAGAAGAACATGAGTGACGGAAATCCCCTGCTCGAAACCTGGGCCACGCCGTTCGGCATGCCGCCGTTCGAGCGGATCGCGCCCGAACATTTCCCGCCGGCGTTCGAGAAGGCGATCGCAGGACATCGCGCCGAGATCAACGCGATCGCCGACAGCACGGATACACCGAGCTTCGCTAACACAATCGACGCGCTGGAGCTTTCCGGTCACCGCCTGCGCGACGTCGCGGCGGTGTTCTACAACCTCACCGGCGCGCACACGAATGACGCGCTGCAGAAGATCGAGCGGGACATCGCGCCGGTGATGGCGCGCCACCGCAACGAGACCTACCTGAACGAGAACCTGTTTCGCCGCATCGAAGAGCTGAACGAACGGCGAGACAAGCTGGATCTCTCGCAGGAAGAGGCGCGGGTGCTGGATCGCTACCATACCCGTTTCGTGCGCAGCGGCGCGCGGCTCGCGCCGGAGGCGAAGAAGCGCTTCGCGGCGATCAACGAACGGATGGCGACGCTCGGCACGCAGTTCAGCCAGAACGTGCTCGCGGACGAAAAAGCCTACACGCTCGTGCTCGAATCCCGGGAGGATCTCGCTGGTCTGCCGGATTTTCTCGTGAGTGCGGCGGCAGAAGCTGCAGAGGAGCGTGGACTGAAAGGCAAGCACGTGATCACGCTCTCGCGCTCGAGTATCGAGCCGTTCCTGCAATTCTCCAAGCGGCGCGATCTGCGTGAAACCGCGTGGCGCGCCTGGGTCAGCCGCGGCGAGCACGACGGGGCGACGGACAACCGCGCGATCGCCGCCGAGATGGTGGCGCTGCGCGCCGAGCGGGCGAAGCTTCTGGGCTTCGACAGCTTCGCGGACTTCCGCCTCGATGACAGCATGGCGAAGACGCCGCAGAACGCGCTCAACCTGTTGCAATCGGTCTGGACGCCCGCGCGCGCGAAGGCTGAGCACGAGGAAGAGGCACTGCAGGCGATCATCCAGAAGGAGGGCGGCAATTTCGAAACCGCGGCCTGGGACTGGCGGCACTACGCGGAAAAACGGCGCAAGGCGGAATTCGATCTCGATGAAAGCGAGATCAAGCCGTACCTTCAGCTCGGCAAGATGATCGAAGCCGCGTTCGACACGGCGAGCCGGCTGTTCGGCCTCAGGTTCGCCGAACGCAAGAATGTACCGGTCTATCACCCGGACGTGCGCGTCTGGGAGGTGACCGGCGCGGACGGCAAGCACGTCGGCGTGTTCCTCGGCGATTATTTCGCGCGGCCTTCGAAGCGCAGCGGCGCGTGGATGAGCGGTTTCCGTTCGCAGGAGAAGCTCGCCGGCGACATCCGGCCGATCATCGTCAACACGATGAATTTCGCGAAGGCGGCGGAGGGGCCGACGCTTCTTTCCTTCGACGACGCGCGCACGCTGTTCCATGAATTCGGACACGGGCTGCACGGGCTTCTGTCGGACGTTAAGTATCCGATGCTCTCCGGCACGAGCGTCAGCGCGGATTTCGTCGAGCTGCCGTCGCAGTTGCTCGAGCACTGGTTGGAGCGGCCGGAGGTGCTGCGGCGGTTCGCCGTGCACTACAAGACCGGCAAGCCGATGCCCGACGCGCTGCTCCAGCGGGTGCTCAGAAGCGCGAAGTTCAATCAGGGTTTCCAGACCGTGGAGTACACCTCGTCCGCGCTTGTGGACCTTGATCTCCACGGCAAGCCCGCCGGCACGCCGATCGACATCACCCGCTTCGAGCGCGAGTCGCTCGCCAAGATCGGCATGCTGGACGCAATCGTCATGCGGCACCGGCTGCCGCATTTCTCGCATCTGTTCTCGGGCGATGGCTATGCGGCCGGCTACTATTCGTACATGTGGGCGGAGGTGCTCGCGTGCGACGCCTTTCACGCGTTCGAGGAGGCGAACGACGTGTACGACCCCGACGTGGCGCGGCGTCTGCGCGAGTTCATCCTGTCGGCGGGCTATATCCGCGATCCGGCCGAGGCCTATCGGCTGTTCCGCGGTCGCGACGCGCTGCCCGGGCCGCTGCTGCGGCGGCGGGGACTGGTCGAGGCCGCGGACTGACGCACGTTGTCCGCCTGGGCGGCGCTCGCTAAGAAAGCCACATGGCGCGCACTCTCGAAATACCGGTGCTGATCGTCGGCGGCGGGCCGGTAGGATTGACACTCGCAATGGATCTTGCGTGGCGCGGCGTAGATGTGCTCGTCGCGGAGATGCGGCCGCCGGGCGAGCCGCCGAGCGTGAAGTGCAATCACGTCTCGGCGCGATCGATGGAGATCTTTCGGCGGCTCGGCATCGCCGAAAAGGTGCGAAACACGGGCTTGCCGGCCGACTATCCGAACGACTGCGCGTATCGGACGACTGCCACGGGGATGGAGCTTTCGCGCATTCCCATTCCGTCGCGAAAGGAACGCTTCACCATTACAGACGGCCCTGACGGGTGGTGGCCGACGCCGGAGCCTCCGCATCGCATCAACCAGATCTATCTGGAACCCTTGCTGTTTCAGCATGCCGCGCAGCTTCCGAATGTGCGTGTTCTCAGCCGCACGCTTGTGGAGGATTTCGAGCAGGATGCGCACGGCGTTACGGCGATGGCCCGCGATCTGGACAGCGACGATACGCGCTTGATCCGCTGCCAGTATCTCGTCGGATGCGACGGAGGAAAATCCACGGTGCGCCGCAAGATCGGCGCCAATCTTGCGGGAACGCCGGTCGTGCAGCGTGTGCAGTCGACGTACCTGCACGCGCCCGATCTGCTCGGCCGTTTGCACGGCAAGAAAGCGTGGATGTATCTCGCGCTCAATCCCCGGCGGTGCGGGACGGTGGTCGCGATCGACGGCCGCGAGACGTGGCTGATCCACAATCATCTCGACGAGCATGAGACGGATTTCGACTCGGTCGATCGCGACTGGTCGATCCGCACGATTCTGGGCGTGGGGCCGGAATTCAAGTACGAGATTCTGTCGAAAGAGGACTGGGTCGGCCGGCGGCTCGTCGCCGACAAGTTCCGCGACCGGCGTGCTTTCATCTGCGGGGACGCGGCGCATCTCTGGATGCCCTATGCGGGATACGGGATGAACGCCGGTATCGCGGATGCGGCCGATCTTGCCTGGCTGCTCGCGGCGCGGTTCGACGGATGGGCACCGGAAGCGATCCTCGACGCTTACGAGATCGAACGGCAGCCGATCACCGAACAGGTATCGAGGTTCGCGATGAATTTCGCCCTTCAGGTGATGAAGCATCGCAAATCCGTGCCGCCGGAGGTGGAGGCGCCGGGCGAGGAAGGGGAAGCGGTGCGCGCGCGGATCGGAAAGGAAGCGTACGACCTGAACGTGAAGCAGTACTGCTGCGGCGGCCTGAACTTCGGCTACTTCTACGAAGGCTCGCCGCTGATCGCGTATGACGGCGCGTTGCCCCCCGCCTACACAATGTACGACTTCACTCCCTCGACCGTTCCAGGCTGTCGCACGCCGCATATCTGGCTCGCGGACGGGCGCTCGCTCTACGATGCGCTGGGGCCGGGCTACACGTTGCTCCGATTCGATCCGCGCCTCCCGGTGTCAGGATTTGTGCAAGCGGCCGAAGCCCGCGATGTGCCCCTGAGTGTGCTCGACGTGAAATCTCCCGAAGCCGGGACGTACGACCGCAAGCTCGTACTGTCGCGGCCGGATCAACACGTGGCGTGGCGTGGAGACGCCGAGCCGGACGATCCGTATGCGCTCATCGATCTTGTGCGCGGGGCCGCGAGCAAGTCGGCACGGAATGCAGCGTGAGCCGCACGATCGCCGCGCAATCCACGCACGTGATGCGGTTCGCGACCAGCGAAAAAGACGCGAAGCGTATTTCTGAGCTCCTGTTCGAGCAGCTCGATCCCGACAACGCCGCAGTTTCGGCATTCGAGGGCGACGGCAGCTGGATCGTGGAGGTGCTTTTTCGCGAGCCGCCTGATCGCGGGCGTTTGACAGGGCTTGTGGCCGCGATGGGCGAGGACGTATCGAAGGTATCGTTCGACCGGGCGACCGCAACGGATTGGGTGCGGAAGAGCCTCTCCGGCCTGACACCGGTGCGGGTCGGACGCTTTGTCGTGCACGGCGCGCACGATCGCGGAAAATTTGCTGCCAACGTGATCGACATCGAGATCGAAGCGGCGCTCGCGTTCGGCACCGGCCATCACGGCACGACGCGAGGGTGCCTCGCGGCAATCGTGAATGCGGCACGAGGAAAACGCGTGAAGTGCGTTCTCGATCTCGGTACCGGGAGCGGAGTGCTCGCGATCGCGGCGGCACGGGCGATGCACCGGCCGGTCGTTGCCGGGGACGTGGATCGCTGGGCGGTCGCGGCGGCACGGATCAATGCGCGCGTGAACCGCGTAACCTCTTTCGTACGCGTCGTGCAGGCTGACGGTGTGCAGCACTCGGCGATTCGCGCAGCGGCTCCCTACGACTTCGTTCTCGCCAATATCCTCCTGGCGCCGCTGCAACGGTTGGCGCGACCCGTGCGCGCTCTGCTCGCGCCCGGTGCTACGGTCGTGCTGTCCGGGCTCCTTCCCGCGCAGGTCAATGCGGCGCTTGCCGCGTGGCGGACGCAGGGTCTTGTGCTGCGCCGGCGCGACACGTTTGAGAACTGGGTTACGTTGATTCTTGCGCGGCCGCACTGAACGAAGGGCGCGCAAAAAAGGACACGCCCCGGCGGGGCGATGCCCGGCCGGGGCGTAAACTCACGCGCGATGCAGACTTACTTCACGAACGGAAGCTTGTCGGCGTCCTTGTAGTTCGCCTTGTAGCCATTCTCGGCGAGCAGGTTCGCCGGAATAAGGTGGCGGTGCAGGCGGATTTCCCGCTCGGCCTGGCGCATGCGCGCCTCGATCAGCGCGTCCAGCACGCGCGCCCAAAAACCCTTTTTCGCGGGCTTGGCGGCCTTGGCGGTCGCAGCAGCTTTTCTCAGGTCGTAAGTCAGTGCGGTCATGGGTGTATCTCCTTGCGTAGGGGCCGATCCGGGACACCCTCCCGGGACAATCGACTCTCTGCGTGCGGCAAGGATTTAGTCGTATTGCATCGCGAAATAAATAGGACAGCCCGCATGTCTCAAATGCAGGAAACGCATGCACCACAGCGGTTTGTTAACGGTTTGTGATTGATCGCATGTGCAGCACGAATGGGCAGGCTGGGCTCAGCTGCGTGCCGGCATCGTGATGCGGCGGCCCACGTCCTCCGGTGGGGGAAGCGCGGCATGCGCGGCTTTCATGGCTGCCAACCCGTGGAGGACGTCGTCCGGCCAGGGGACCACGCGCCGGTTCTCCAGGTTGACGTGCAACGCGAGTTGCTCGGAAGTGGCCGATATCCAGCCCTCGGTCGCGTGATGCAATTCGGCGAAGTAGTGGATGCGCTTTGCATCGAAGTCGAGGAGCCGCAGCGTGACGCGAACGGGCGTGTTCACGGAAAGCTCGCGCAGATAGCGGACATGAGCCTCCGCAGTGAAATAGGAGCGGTTGTGGCTGCGCGCGTAGTCGGGACCGAGGCCGATCAGCTCGAACGCCTCGTCCACCGCCCGGTCGATCAGGACGTTGTAGTAGGCCATGTTGAGATGGCCGTTGTAGTCGATCCAGCCCGGCTCGACCTTCATGGTCGAGGACACGAAGGGCGCGAAGAATGTAGGTGCCGGAGAGCGCATGCTGGCCCTGCGAGTGCCTCCGAATTCGCGGCGGGATAATGCAGAACGAAGGCCGGGCTGGCAAACAGTCGCTGCCTGACGCCCCGCCGCCCCTCTGTTATGTTGGCGCCTGAAGGCGAGAGCTCATGGCAAGAGCCGCTGCGAAACGGGGAAAATCCGCCGCAATTGATGGCGCGGTAGCGGCGCTGCTCGCCCGTTTCGGCAACAAGGTCGTGACGTCGGAGGCGGTGCGCGAGCAGCACGGTCACACCACGACCTGGATCCCGAATCAGCCGCCGGACGCGGTCGTATTCGCGGCCTCGACAGAGGACGTGCAAGACACGGTGCTCGTCTGCGCCGAGCACCGCGTGCCGGTGATCCCGTTCGGCACCGGCACCTCGCTCGAGGGCCATGTGAATGCGCCGCTTGGCGGCGTCTGCATCGACCTGCGCGACATGAACAAAGTGCTCGCCGTGCACGCGGAGGACCTCGACTGCGTGATCGAGCCCGGCATCACGCGCAAGCAGCTGAACGAGCATCTGCGCGACCGAGGCCTGTTTTTCCCGCTCGATCCGGGCGCGGACGCCTCGCTCGGCGGCATGGCCGCAACCCGCGCATCGGGCACGAACGCCGTGCGCTACGGCACCATGAAGGACAACGTGATCGCGCTGAAGGCGGTACTGCCGAACGGCGAAGTGATGCGCACGGCGCAGCGCGCGAAGAAATCGGCTGCGGGCTACGATCTTACGCGGCTGTTCGTCGGCTCGGAGGGCACGCTCGGAGTGATTACCGAGCTGACGCTCAAGCTGCACGGAATTCCGGAAGCGATCTCGTCGGCCGTCTGCCCCTTTCCCACGGTGGAGGCCGCCTGCAACGCGACGATCGCGACGATCCAGTCCGGCATCCCTGTGGCGCGGATCGAATTGCTCGACGAGCTGCAAGTGCGCGCTTGCAACGCCTACTCCAAGCTCACCCTCGACGAGACGCCGACCCTGTTTCTCGAGTTTCACGGTTCCAATGCGTCGGTCGCGGAACAGGCGGAGAGCTTCGGTTTCATCGCGAGCGACTTCGGTGGCGGTCCGTCCAAGTGGACCACCCGGCCGGAGGAGCGCAGCAAGCTCTGGCAGGCACGTCACGACGCCTACTGGGCGTGCGTGCAATTGCGGCCGGGGACGCGGCCGCTCGCCACCGACGTTTGCGTGCCGATCTCGCGGCTCGCCGAATGCGTGACGGCGACGCAGCGCGACATCGCCGAGATGAAGCTGGTGGCGCCGATCGTCGGCCATGTGGGCGACGGGAACTTCCACGTGTCGCTGCTGATCGATATGGCCGATCAGGCGGAGATCGCCCGCGCCGAGGAATTCCTCGACCGGCTCGCGCAGCGGGCACTCGCCATGGAAGGCACCTGCACCGGTGAGCACGGCGTGGGTCAGGGCAAGATGAAATACTTGAAAACCGAACTCGGCGACCAGGCGCTCATGGTGATGCGGGCGCTGAAACAGGCGATTGACCCGAACAACATCATGAATCCGGGCAAGATCGTCGCACTTTGATGGGGTTAATCGTGCGGGGTGGGGCTTGAGCGTCGGCCGATCCTGTCCGATGGTGCGGCGGGGGCTGCAAGCCGCGCGCTCGTGCTTCGAGCGGGGGCGAAGGCGCGAGGATTGACGCGTGCAGCACGCCTTACTTGGCCTGGGCATTGCCCTGATTCTTGCCATCGCCGCCGCGCTCGCCGCGCCGGCCTACATCGATTGGGAGGATTGGCGGCCGACGTTCGAGCGCCAGGCGACGGCGCTCGTGGGCGCGCCGGTGCGCATTCGCGGCCGCATCGAGGCGTCGATCCTGCCGACGCCGGCCTTCGTCCTGCGCACCGTGGAAATCGGCGACGCCGAGAAGGGAACGGGACTCCGCGCCGGCGAAGTGCGCGGCATCCTCGCGCTCGGAGCGCTGCTGCGCGGTTCGGTCGAGGCCGAGGAATTCGTCCTGGTGCGGCCTTCGTTGCGGCTCACGGTCGAGCCCGGCGGTCGGCCGCTGCCGCCCGCGGCAGGCGCCGCTGCGGCCGCGACGGATCTGGTTTCGTTCGCCCGCATCGCGATCGAGAACGGCTCGCTTACGATCGAGGACCGCGCCGGCGGTTGGCGCACGCGGTTCGACGAGATTTCCGCGACCGGCGAGATCAACGGCCGGCTGGGTCCGACGCGAATCGATGCGTCGTTGCAGCAGGACGGAAGGCGTTGGCGCGTGCGTGCCAACGCGGGGCGCTTCGGTGAGGACCGTTCCGGCCGCGTGCGCCTGACGCTTGAGCAGATCGGCGAAGGTTCGCTGGTCGACGCCGAGGGAACGCTCGCGCTCGCCGGCGCGACGCCGCGCTTCGATGGCAAGCTGACGGTCGCACGGCGCGGTGCGCCGGGCACGCCGTGGCAGATTACCGCGAACGCACAGGCCACCGAGCAGCTGGTCTCGCTCGAGGGCATCGAACTTGCGATCGGCGCGGACGCGGCGCCCGCCGAGCTCGCCGGCAAGGTTGCGTTCGCGCCGCGCCGCGGCGGCGCCATCGAGGGCGCGTTGAGCGCCCGGCGTATCGATCTCGACGCGGTCGTGCCTGCGGATGCGCCCAAGTCCGCGACCGCCGCGCTCGCGGCAGCGCGCGACGTCGTCGAGTCACTCGGCGGCCTGCCGTTTCGCGGCAGGATCGGCTTGGCGATCGACGCGGTGGCCGCCGGCGGCACGACGATCCGTGAGTTTCACACCGATCTTGCTTTGCGCGAGGGCGCTCTCGCGGTCGAGCGCCTGGAAGCGCGTTTGCCGGGCCGCGGATCGATCCGAGCCGCCGGATCGGGCACGGCATCGGCGCTCTTCGCCGGAGAGGCCGCCATCGAGGCCGAAGACTCGATCGCGCTCGCGCGCTGGATGATTGGAAGCGTCGGGTCGCCCGAGGACAGCGGGCCGGTCCGCCTGGCGGGACGTGTGGAATGGAAGAACGATCGCCTCTCGGTCGAAAAGCTCGACGTGACGCTCGGCGATGCAAAGGTCGGCGGCCGAGTCGCCTTCACAGCCCGGGAAGGAGCGCAGCGCGCGTCGATCGAGGCCGACCTGACCGCGAGCGGGGTCGATCTCGATCGACTGGCGCCGTTCGCTCAGGCGCTGACGGCGCCGGGCGCCGTCGATCTGGCGCTCGCGATCGACGGTCGGGCGCTCCGCGTTTTCGGCAAGTCCGCGCAGAGGGTCGCCACTGCCTTCTCTCGTCGGGCCGAAGGCGTGGTCATCGATCGGCTCGCGGTCGAGGATTTCGACGGCCTGACGGTGAGGGCGCATGGCAAGGTGCTCGCCCCGGTCGAGCGGCCCAGCGGAACGATCGACTTCGACTTGCAGGCGGCGCGGGCGGACGGACTGGCCGAAATCGCCGCGCGCCTGGCAGGAAGCGACGCCAGCCTCCTCGTGCGGAGGGTTTTCGGAATCGGTGCGCCCCTCTGGATGAAGGGATCCCTGTCCGGCGCGGGAATGGCCGCCGGTATCGAGCTCGCGGCACAAGGGAACTTGTCCGACATCGATGCGAGCATCGATGCGACGTTCGACCTCCTGAGCGAGAGCTTGTCGGACGTGAGCGTCACGCTCGAGGCGAGGGAATTCGGCAAGCTCGTCGCGTTGTTCGGGGTTGCGCCGGGGCCGCCGACACCCGGGAGCGGCTCCCTTGAGATCAATCTCGCCAAGTCAAACGGCGGAGCTGTTCCTGCATCCGCGCGGCTCACCGTGCCGGGTGCAACCGTCACGGCGGACGGCGAGCTGCGGCAGAATGGAGAGGGGCGCATCGAGCCGCGTCTCGAGCTCCGGGTCGAGGCGGCCGATCTGCGCCCGTTGCTCGCGGTCGTGGCGCGTTCCGGCGGCGAAGCCGCTCTCCCGGCGAACGGCACCGCGCGGCTCGTGCGCACGAAGGACGCGTTCGCATTCGAAAGCATTGCCCTGAACGTGGGCGGCGGCCGCGCGCGGGGCGCGATTGCCGCAAGCGGCCTGGACAAGCCCGCGCTCGGAGGAAAGCTCTCGATCGAGCGGGTCGAACTCGCAGGCCTGCTCGGCCTCGTGTTCGGAAACGCCGCGGATGACAAGGCCTTCTGGCCCGCGCGGCTCGGCCCGGCGCCGCTTGCCGGGGCGAGCGGCGCCGTGGACTTCGAGGTGGGCGCGCTCGGGCTCGTGGACCGGCTCACCGCGATCGACGCCAGGTTCCGGCTGAAACTCGGCGCCGCGGACGCCGCGATTGAGGATTTCTCGGCGGACCTCGCAGGCGGCAAGCTAGCCGGTCACGCGCGCTTTGTTCGTGGGGAGACGCTCGCCTTCGACGGAAGCGCGAAGTTCAGTGGTTTTGACGTCGCGCGCGTGCTCTCGCCCGGGACGTGGCGCGCGGCCGCGCGCGGCCGCGGCGATGTCACGCTGACGCTTGCGGGCAACGGACGCGCGCCAGCGGCGCTGGCCGCGAGCCTGGCCGGTCAGGGCACGCTCAAGCTCGAAGCGCTGGAGATCGATCGTCTCGATCCGAATGCGGTCGCCGCCGTCTTTTCCGCAACGGACTCGACGACGCCGCCCGATGAGGTCGGCGTGGTCGCGGCGCTGGCGCCCGCGTTCGCCAAGGGGCCGCTCAAGGTGGCGAAGATCGAGGCGCCCCTCGTGGTCGCTTCGGGCGTCATGCGCACCGGGAAGATTCTCGCAAGCACGGGATCTGCGGACGTTTCTGCGGCCGGCAATTTCGACATCGCGCGCCTTGCGGTCGACGGGACGATCGAGATCGAGGCGCCGGCGCCCGCCGGCCTGACCGCGCGACCCGGCGCGACGGTGCGCTGGCGCGGGCCGGTGGCGGCGCCCGAGCGGGGCATCGAGGCGGCCGCGCTCGCCACTGCGATCACGCTGCGCGCCATGGAGCAGGAGACGAAGCGTATCGAGGAACGCGACCGCGCGCTGCCGCCGCGTCGATCGGAATCGCCGGCACCCGATCTGACCACTTCGATCGAGGCGGCGGTACTGCCGCCGCTGCCGCCCGCTGCTTCGGAGGTTGCCGCGCCGGCAATTCCGATTCCCTTGCCGCCTGCACGCCCGCGCGGAGCGCGCCCGCCGGCGAACACGACGCCCGTGGAAGTCCGGCCGTATGTCCTTCCCCAGCAGCCGTGATCAGCGAAATTGCGCGTGATCAGCGGCGCTCGAGCACCGTGAAGGAATAGGCGTAGGGTTCGCCCGGACCTTGATGTGGCCCGTCGCGCGAGATTTCTCGCCACTCCACTCGTTCGAAATGGGGGAAGTGTGTCGTTCCGGGCGGAGAGGCGTGGACCTCGGTGATGTAGAGCCGCTCCGCGCGCGGAAGCGTCTCCGCGTAGAGCGCCGAGCCGCCGATCACCATGATTTCGTCGGCGTGCAATCGCTCGGCTTCGTCTGCGGCGATCATCAGCCCGTCGGCGAGGTGGCGCGCGACCAGCACGCCGGGAGCTTCGAAGGTGCGGTCGTGCGTGAGCACGATGTTGCTGCGGCCCGGCAGCGGACGACCGATCGAGCGGAAGGTGCGCCGCCCCATCAGCACAGGCTTGCCGATGGTGAGCGTCTTGAAATGCTTGAGATCGCCCGGCAGCCACCACGGCAGTTCGCCGTCGCGGCCGATGACGCCGTTTTCGGCAACGGCGGCAACGATCGCGAGGCGGGGATCTGTGCTCACTTCTTGCGGAACTTGTCGAGACGAACGACCTCGGCGCCGGACGGTTTGTCGTCGGGAGCGGGAGCCACCTGGACCGGTGCCGGCGGCGGCGACTTCTTGCGCGAGGCGGATGTCGACGAGCGGGCCGGCCGGGTTTCCTCTGGCTCGGAGGCGGCGCCGCGCGGGGCTTGCCGGCTGGGCCGCGCGCTCGGCGGTGCGGCCTCGGTGTCCTGGCCTGCGTCCTTTTCGAGCGGCTTCGGCTCGGCGACGAGTTCGAACTGGAGGCCGAACTGCACCGATGGATCGAAGAAGCCCTTGATCGCGGCAAACGGGACGGAGAGGCGCTCCGGAATTCCGTTGAAGGAGACGCCAACGTCGAAGCGATCGTCGTGCACGACCAGATCCCAGAACTGGTGCTGAAGCACGATCGTCATTTCCTCGGGATGTTTCTCGCGCAGGCGGCCGGAGATCTTCACGCCGTCGCTGCGCGTGTCGAAGGAAATGAAGAAATGATGATCGCCGGGCAGCCCGCGGGCCGCGACGTCGGCGAGCACCTTTTTGACGACGCCGCGCAACGCGTCCTGGGCGAGCAAGTCGTACCGGATCAGGTCGACGGGCATGGCGTGTGCAGTATGCCGATTCCGCTTGTTCGTTCCATAGGCCGGAAAATGAAAGTGGGGGCTTCTGTTGCCAGGTGCCCCCGAACCCCGCCTGACGGTGCTACCCGCCAGGGCTTAAGTTCGGTCTTTCAAACCGCGTTACGCGGCCTGAGCAACCGGAGCATAGTTGTCATTGGCAACTATGATTTGGCCCGATAACGACGGAACCATCCCGAGCGAAAGCCGCGCCCTTTACACCCTCGTCGATCCTAGTTCGGCCCCGTTATCAGGGATCAGATGTCAGTCATCAGTAATCAGGATTTCGGCTTTTCTGATCACTGACCTCTGATTTCTGTCCCCTGGAATTGGTGGAGCCGCCGGGTACTGCCCCCGGGTCCGAAGGGTTTATTTCGACGAGCCTTTATCGCCATAGCCGGCTTGCGCCGACGCCCCGAATATAGGCGCGCCGGGTAAACGAAAAAAGGGTGCCCGAACCCCTGCCAAATCGGATCAATCGGGCTTCAGGCGGCGATTGAGGCAAGATTCAAGCGCCGCCCGAGACGGGGAGCCGCCGGAGGGAAATCCCGAGTCAATTCATTGGTATGCGGCCGAACGCGCAGACGCAGCGCCGGTCACGCGGGCGAGGGCGCGAGTTCAGCGCAACTTGAAAAAATGATTCAACTCGCGCCGCGGCGGGGGCGTCACCGCACCGCCACGCACTCCACCTCGGCGCGGGCGCCGAACGCGAGGCCGCTCACGCCGAAGGCGGAGCGTGCCGGATACGGCGGCTCGAAATAAGTCACGTACACCTTGTTGAACGCCTCCCAGTCCTTCATGTCGGCGAGCATCACGAGGCATTTGACGACGTTCCGGGTCGACATGCCGTTCGCCTTCAGGGTCGTGACGATGTTGTCCATGATCTGGCGGAATTCGGCGTCGAGTGTCGTGTTGTTCAGCTCGCGCTTGCCGGGAAACGTGCCGATCTGGCCGGAGAGCAGCACGAGATTGCCGACCGCCATGCCCTCGGAGAAGGGCAGGCCGGCGGGGAGATGGCCGCCGGGCTTGAGGGGCACGGGTTTGGATTCTGACATTGAGCGACCTCCTTCTTCAGTCATCACCGGGCCGGCGTGCAAGCCGGCATC
The DNA here is from genome assembly GCA_036556265.1 of Xanthobacteraceae bacterium. Classification (GTDB taxonomy): domain Bacteria; phylum Pseudomonadota; class Alphaproteobacteria; order Rhizobiales; family Xanthobacteraceae; genus JAUSIF01. Next base: position 14,869 of record DATBJU010000058.1, read on the forward strand.
AGCCGGCGCCTTGGCACGCCGAGTCCCGGTGATGAAAAAAAATTGATACTCTGGTTCGGCTACGCCACGGCGGCGATCGAGTCCGCAGCGGCAGCGCGAAATTCGTCGGCGTCTGCTCCGTCCTCGTAACGTTTCACGTAGTAGTTTACCACGCGGCGGGCGGTGGAAACGCCCAGGCGATCGAAGCTCCCCAGCGCGGACTCGACGTCATGCGGGGACATGCCGCGGTCGGCGACGCTCATCAGCAGCAGCGACTTGGCGGTGGCGCGCGAGCAGCCCGCGGCGCGCGCGAGGATGAGCACGATGTCGGAACTCTTGTCGAGCAGCGCGCGCTCGACGAGATCCACCGGGAAACGGCCGAGCATCGCGAGCGCCGCCACCGTGCGTTCGAAATTCTGCAACCGCGCGGCCGAATGCACGTCGGTCTCGGAGAGTTGCTTCGTGGAATAGCGCCGCTTCGTCGCCTTCTTGGCCTTCACGAATTCCGGCGAAGATTCACGCATCTCCTGGCTGATGCCGCGCGTCGCCTTCGCCACGGCCGTGCGTATGTCGGCCGCCGCGCGCGGATGGGCGGCGGCGAGCTTCTCGCGTACCGCAGCCGAGGCGGTCTGCAGCAGCTTGAGGAGATGGTGCCGGGGCAGGTCGCCGCGTGCACCGAGAGTTTCGGCAAGCGTTTCGTCCTTGCCGGCGTGGTTCACGAGCTTGCCGAACCCGTTCTCGGAGAAACGGGCGCCTCCGTTGCCCGCCACCGAGTGCACAACGCGCCGGTCGCCGCGATCGACCAGCACGTCGGTGACGGCGGGACTCAGCGTGCGGCGGCGCGAGATCGCATAGAGATGGGCCTGGCTCTTGGTGCTGGCGTTGGCGACGAGCGAGGGCTCGTCGAGACACTCGGACTGGACGAGCACCGGCTCGGCCACTTCGATCGCGTCGTCGAAGGCGAGGGCCCGGATCATCTTCGGCGGCGCGTCGCCGACGGGCGCGAGGCGGCGTGCGAGCCGCGCGCGCGCTTCCAGCTCGATCACCGCGGCGAGGCGCAACAGCACATCGTCGAACATGGCGATTTGCGCTCCGGAGTAGCGGCCGGACCCGGCAAGGAACATGTCGGTGACGTATTTCAACGCCTTCAGCCGTTGCCGGACGGTGCCGGATGCAATTGCGCGTTCGATTTCGAGGATCAGGGAAGACGTGGCGGGCATGGAAGGCGCTCGTTCGCAATACGTTGAAAAGTGCCGGTCGGCCGCATCGGGTCGGCGGAAAAACTAGCGCTGGGGCGTGAAAATTTTGCCCGCATCTGCGCCGCATTGACGAGCTAAATCCGTTGAAAATTTGAGTGAATGCATTGACCATTCCGCTCGCGCGACGCGTGCAGGCTTCCTTTAGAGTGCGCGCGCCGGGCACTCGCCCTGCTGCTTGGGTTAAGCCCGAGGAGGGCTCGTCGGCGCGCGCGGGGAAAATCGGAGAGACGCTTACCGTGCTACGTGGTTGAGAGAATGAAGCCGCTTCTCCGCGCTGTCACATTGATCGCGTTCCTGGCGTTCGCCGGCGCGGCCGCGGACGCACAGGCGCCGGCGGTCGCCACAGCGAAGAGCGGCATGGTGGCGAGCGAGGAAGCGCGCGCGACGAAGATCGGCGTCGATATTCTGAGACAAGGCGGAAACGCAGTGGACGCCGCGGTGGCCGTGGGTTTTGCCCTCGCGGTGACGCTCCCCGAATCCGGCAATCTCGGCGGCGGCGGATTCATGCTGATCCGCCTTGCGGACCGCAATCAGGTTGCCGCGATCGACTACCGCGAAACGGCGCCAGCGTCGGCGGCGCGCGGCATGTTCCTCGACGAGAAGGGCGAGCCGGACCCGCAGCGCTCACGCTTCTCCGGGCTTGCCGTCGGCGTGCCCGGGACCGTCGCGGGGCTTGCCTATGCGCACCAGAAATACGGCTCCGGTAAGCTCACGCTCGCACAATTGATCGCGCCCGCCATTCCGCTCGCGCGCGACGGGTTCGAAATCGACGCAAGGCTTGCCGCCTCGCTTGCCCGCGCGCAGAAGCTTCTCGCGCGTCACGCCGCTTCGGCGGAGATCTTCCTGAGGCCGGATGGCAGCGCCCCCGCGGCGGGCGAGAAGCTCGTGCAACATGATCTTGCCAACACGCTGCAAATCATTGCCCTGCGCGGGCCCGGTGCGTTCTATGAGGGGCTCTCGGCCCAGCAGATCGCGCTCGCCGTGCAGGCGGCCGGCGGACGCATGAGCTATCGCGACCTTGCCGCCTATCGCGTGCAGGAGCGCGAGCCGGTGCGTGGCAGTTATCGCGGGTATGAAATTTTCTCGATGCCGCCGCCGTCCTCGGGCGGCGCGCATCTTGTGCAGATGCTGAACATCCTCGAGGGGTACGATTTGCGCGCGCTCGGCGCCGGCTCCACGGAGACTGCGCACCACTTGATCGAGGCAATGAAGCTGGCTTACGCGGACCGCGCGGAATTTCTCGGCGATCCGGATTTCGTCAAGGTGCCGGTGAAGGGACTTGTGTCGAAGCGCTACGCCGAAGAGCTGCGCAAGGCGATCGCGGGGGAGGGTGCGCGTCCGGCGGCGGAGATCCGGCCCGGAACGCCCGCGATGCATGAGAGCGACCACACCACGCATTTCTCCGTGGTGGACAAGGACGGCAACGCGGTCGCTAACACCTACACGCTCAATTTCTTCTTCGGCGTCGGCGCGGTTGCCGAAGCCACGGGCGTGCTGCTCAACAACGAGCTCGACGATTTCGCCGCGGCCCTGAATACACCGAATGCCTACGGGCTCATAGGCGGCGATGCGAACGCGCCGGCGCCGCACAAGCGGCCGTTGTCGTCGATGACGCCGACGATCGCCGTGCGCGATGGGAAGCCTTATCTCGTCACGGGCGCGGCCGGCGGCAGCCGCATCATCACCGCCGTGTTGCAGACGATCGTGAACGCGGTCGACTTCGGTATGGACGCGGGCGCCGCGGTCGCGGCGCCGCGCGTGCACCATCAGTGGCTGCCGGACGAGGTGAGCGCGGAGGCGGGCGTCGCGCCGGAAGTCGTCGATGCTTTGAAGCAGCGCCGCCACACGGTCGTGCAAGGCGGCGCGGGAAGGTCGGCGAACACGATCATGGCGACCACGGACGGCTGGGCCGGCGTCGCCGACCCGCGCAGCGGGGGTCTGGCGGAGGGGTACTAAGCTGCGCAATCACAAAATGGCGTCTCATGTGCAGTGATAGGGGCCACGGTTGTTGACTCTTTCGCCTCATAACCACGTCGGATTACGGGGCGGCCCTTAGGGGCAATATCTGAATTTCCTGCCGCACGCCGCACGCTTATTCGTGCGCTGCTCGCTTTGCTTCCTCAGTCCGAGGAGAAATGAAAATGCTTCAAGTGCTCTTTCATTACTCGACTCCGCGGGGCGCCGTCTCAAGCCAGAGCGTCGTCGAGGTCGATGACCTTCCCGAACTGCGTGAATATGCGGAGCGATTTGTTCAAACGCTCATTGCAGCGCCGGCTTTGGAGGATTGGCGTAATTGGGTCCTGCATGTTTCCGACGATTTGGGCCGGGAAGTATTTTCAATGCCCTTCTCAACCATGATCGGGAAGCCGCATTGAGAGAAACAGCCATGTCGGACACCCAGTATTTGCCGCGGCGCTCAACGTTTCGGTCGGGCAAGATCGCTGTGATTTGGCAGTCGCTGCTGGAAAATATCTTCGATGCCTATCGCCCCGAGCTTCACTATATGCGCGGCCCGGGCCCAAAGTGGCGCGCAAAGCATAGTGACTGAACCTCAGACGTGAGACGCTTGAGGAGGCGAGGTGCTACTCCAGCGGCCGGCCGCGCAGATCCTCGGCACGGCTGATCTTGATCAGCACGCCGAAACCCTGATCCGCGCCGTCGTGGGTCTGCTCGCGCGGCAAGAGCTTCGCGAAGATCGCGTCCTTGACCGGCCCGCTCTCGTGCACCGTCGCAGTCCCATAGAAGCGCAGTACCGCCGATTGCAGCGTCTTCTCGCGGAACGCCTTCATGTCGGAGTAGACCACGACGACGCGCGGATCGTGCGCGAGGTTCCCGAGCGCCTTGCGCTTGGAGCGCTCCCAATAGGCGAGATGCTCGTCGTCGAAGACGATCATGCTGCCCTTGGGGCTGATGTTCGGTCCGTCCGGTCCGACGGTGCCGAGCAGGCACACGTGGTCGTCGGCCCAGGCGTTCAGGATGACATCCCGGATCTTCTGGCTGATGGCCATGCGGAGTTCCTCGTGGCACGTTAGCAAATAGCCCGCATGGAAACGAAGCGAAATGCGGGATCGTCGAAGGCGATTCCCGGGATTGCGCGGAGTTTGTCCTTGGCGCGACCCGAGGGCTTTCATGCGGGCTACGAAAGTGGCCCGGCGGTCCAGCGGCGGCCTTCTCTCAGCGCAATTCCAGGTAGGTCCAGGCCGCGATCACGGCTCGGCGCCGAGGCGTTTCAGACCGGCTCTCGCTTCCGTCAGCGACGGCGCGCGCGAAAGCGCACGGCGGAAGTCGGCGATGGCTTCCTCGCGCTTGCCGAGGGACTCGAAGATCTGCCCGCGCGTCTCCAGGGCGAGCGGCGCGTTGGGAGTGAGCTCCAGCGCGCGCTCGGCGTCGGGAAGGCCCTGCGCCGCCTTGCCGGACATGAGGTACGTCAACGCGCGTCCGCGGTAGGCAGCGGCGTACTTCGGGTCCAGCGCGATCGCCTTCGTGTGGTCGGTCATGGCAAGGTCGTACTTGCCCGCCCAGCGATAGCTGTTGCCGCGGTGGGTATAGGCGTCGGCGGCTTTCGGCTCGAGCGCGATCAGCTTCGTGTAATCCGCGATGGCGCGATCGTAGTCCTTCTTTTGGTTGTGATAGACCGTCCCGCGATTGCTGTAGGCGTCGGCGTGCTTCGGGTCGATCGCGATCGCCCGCGAATAGTCGGCGATGGCAAGGTCGAAGTCGCCTTTTCGCTCGTGCTGAAGCCCGCGATTGTAGTGCGCGTCGGCGAGCTTCGGGTTCAGCTCGATCGCCTTGGTGTAGTCGGCGATGGCTGCATCGGGATTTTTCTTCCGGCTGTGCGCGACCCCGCGGTAAAAATATGCGTCGGCGTTCGTAGGCCGCTGCTTGATCCACTCGGTGCAGCCCGAGATCGCGAGATCGATGTTTTTATCCTGCCGGCAATCGTCCGTCGCGGCCGCGCGCACGGCGTCCGCGCCGCACAGCATCACCGCCACGGCACCGATGGCCACGAGGATTCCGGCGCGGCAACGGCACCTGTATGTCATGTGCATGATCGCTCCCGGTCGTCCGCGCGGATTATCGGCAGGAGCAGGGGCGGGGGCAACCGGAACCCATTGCCGCTCAGGGCATTGAGGGCCGCCGATCGTTGCTTGACGGCCCGCGGGCCAGCGGCGACATTCCGCCCATCGATTCCAGGTGCGCGCCGGCCCGCCGCTTTCGCGGCCGTGCAGAGGAGGATCAGATGCGCTTCTCGTCGTTTATCCGTGTTGGCGTGATTGCGTTGCTCGCGTTCGCCTTCGCCGGCGTGTCGACGCCGTCGCAGGCGCAGAGCGGGAGCGTGCGGCTCGAGTTCGTGAAGGCCGGCTGGTTTGTGGGCGGCTCGGCGGGCAGCGGCACGCTAAACTATGCCGGGCGGACCTATCCGCTCAGCATCGGCGGCCTGAGCGCCGGCCTCACCTTCGGTGCGTCGAAGACAACGCTCGTCGGCACCGCGCGCAACCTGCGCGCTGCCTCCGACATCACCGGCACCTACACCGCGATCGGCGCAGGCGCCACCGTCGCCGGCGGCGGACGCATCATCGAACTGCGCAATGCGAGGGGCGTCGTCCTCTCGCTCCAGGGCGCCTCGGTCGGGCTCTCGTTCGACCTCGATCTCAGCGGAATGGAAATCACGTTCCGCTGAGCGAACGCCTCATCCTGAGAAGCGCGACGCCGGACCTCTTCCGGCGGAGCGCTCGAAGGATGGGGCCGATTCGTTCGTCGTCCTCGGGCTACAGCGAAGATGGCATCACCGAGAAAAAGGAGGGGCGCGAAGGCGCCGCGCGTCCGCGTGCCCGTCTGGGTACGCGTGCCCGCCTGGGTCTGGGTGGGCGTGGTGGCGGCCGCGTTCGTGGTCGCGAACTTCGGCTACGGCGCGCTCTGCGAGAACCGGTGCGACGAGCTCTGCGGAGAGCAGGGATTTGCCGACGCATCGTGGCGCGGGAGTTCCGGCTTCGGGAGGCTGGTGTCGGCTGCGAGCGGAAATCACGGGACGTGTATCTGCACCGGCGGGCAGCCCGCCTCGGCAAAGGGCGGCGCCGCGGTGAAATCCAGAGAATTGCCGCTGACGTTCGCGGGCTAGTTGGCGGTCTTACCGCAACGTCCGGATATACGCCGTGATGTCGTCGGCCTCCTCGCGCGAGAGGGCGCGATCGGGCATCTGCGGGTGCGGCGCGAGCATCGATTGCGCGAGTTGCTTCGCATCGAAGTTCGGGCGCTTGGCGATCGTCGCGAACGGCAGAGCGACGGTGGGCGCGCGCTCCTGATTGGCGGCAACAAGATGGCAAGCGGCGCACCAGCGCCGTGCGAGCTCGCCGCCCTTCGCGGCATCGGCGTGCGTGCCGGATGAGAAAGTTGAAGCTGCCGCGAAAACGAATGCCGCTGCCAACAGACGCATGATGTTCCCTCAATGCGAAACCGCTGGATGTTGCAACGGCGCGTGCGGCTAAGCCAGCTCTTTTCCCAGCGCGTGCATCCGCGCGAGCCATTTCTTGCGCTTCGCGTCGCTCGCCGTGTGCACCATCCCGTAGAGGCTTTCGCGGATCGGCTTGATGCCGACGAAGCCGAGGATATTGCGTTCCAGCCCACGCAGGCCGTGGGCGAAGAAATACCAGCGGTAGGCGAGGGCCGGCATCCCCATGGTCACGACGATGCGCGCCGAGCGGCCCGCGAGCAGCTTCTTCGGCATGCCGCTCTTCTGATAAGCAAAGGCGACGCCCGGCCGCATCACCTGCTCGAGGAACGCCTTGACGATCGCGGGCATGGTGCCGAGCCAGAGCGGGAACACTATCACGATATGGGTTGCCGCGAGGATCGCGTCGCGTGCGGGAATAAGGCTCTCCGGCAGCGCGCCCTTCTCGAAATCGTCCGGCGTGCGCAACATCGGGAAGTCGAGCCGCGCGATCTCGACGCGCCCAACCGTGTGCCCGGCCGCCGTCGCACCTTCGGCGTAGGCGTCGGCGAGCGCGTGGCACAGATGCCCGCCCGCGGGGTCGGGGTGACCCTGGATGACGACGACGTTGCCGGGCATTGGATGCGTGGGCCGCCTGGGGTTTGCCGGGTTCAGTTCCCTAACGGCGCGCGCGCCCACAGGTTTCACGAGTTCGCGGCACCGTAGCGACAGGGCCCGGGCAGCACTTGAGGCAGGTCAAAACTGGAAGCCGGCTTCGCGAGTAACCTAATTAAAGTGATACAGGAGACGATCATGCTGCACCGACTGAAAATGCTTCCGCTCGCCGCGTTCATCGTGCTGGGCGAGCCGCTGCTGGCGATCGCGCAGACGCAGCAGGATTCACCGCAACCGAGGCAGTGGTACGGGCCCGGCCCCTGGCACATGTGGGGCGGTGACGGCTACGGCTGGCCGTTCTGGTGGGGCGGGCCGTTTCTCATGTTGCTGTTCTGGGTATTGGTGATCGGGTGCATCATTTTTATGATGACGCGCGGGATGCACCGGCACGCGGGGCCGCCCTGGGCCGATCGCTCATGGGGCGACCCGACGCATTCAGCGTTGCAGATCCTGAGCGAGCGTTTCGCGCGCGGCGACATCCAGAAGGAGGAGTACGAGGCGAAGAAGGCCGCGCTCCTGTCCGGCGCGCGACGGTAGGGGTCGCCCTTCGTCGCCCAGCCGGAGCGCCGCCGCATCCACGCGATTGTTCCGCCCGAAACGCGGGACTAGGCTTGGCGTGGATTCTCTGCGGAGGCGCGCGATGGCAGACGACAACCGGCAGGTGGTCGAGCGCTACTGGCAAGCGCTCGCCCGTAAGGACTTCGACGCAGCGGCCAAGGAGTTGCACAGCGAATTCACCGAGGACTGGCCGCAATCCGGCGAGCATATCGTCGGCGTGTACAACTGGCTCGTGATGGTGCGCGCGCATCCGACCTTTCCGAAGATCACGATGCGCAGCCACACCGGCGACGGCAGCTTGTGGGTATCGGAAGCGCATTTCGACTATCCGGTGGCGGGCGGCTCTGCGCCGTTTGAAGTCTGCTCGGTGCAGCAGTTGCGCGACGGGCGGATCACACACATCACCGAATATTTCGGCGCGCCGTTCGAACCGGCGGCCTGGCGCGCGAAATTCGTGCAACGGCGCTAGGGTAAGTTTCGCGCGCCGCCCGCCCAAGGTATCAGCCTATGCCGGGAGATTCGTATGATAGATCACGTCAGCTTTTCCGTCTCCGATTTCGCGCGCGCCAAGGAATTCTATCGGAACGCGCTCGCGCCGCTCGGATACGCGCTTGTCATGGAGGTGGGCGCGGGGCTGACCGTAGCCGGTGATCCGGCCGCGGGCTTCGGTGCGAACGGCAAGCCGGATCTCTGGATCGCCGGCGGCGGCAAGATCGACAAGCCGGTGCATGTCGCCGTCGTCGCGAAGGATCGGGCGACCGTTGACGCGTTTCATCGCGCGGCGCTCGCGGCCGGCGGCCGCGACAACGGCAAGCCCGGCGTGCGCGCGCACTATCACAAGAACTACTACGGCGCCTTCGTACTCGATCCGGACGGCAACAACGTGGAAGCCGTGTGCCACGCGGCGGTGTGAGGATTACCCGTTTCCGGCGAAACCCCTGGGTCCCGGATCAGCGGCGCACCACGCGACCAGCGGTCACGTGCTGCGCCGCATCCGGGACACGTCGCCAGCCATTAACCATTCATTAACCATATCCGGCCGACGCTGACGCCTGGGGCAGCCGCCATCTGGGCGCATCGAAGGTACGGACCATGCTCGATTTTCGTTTGCTGACCGGCGCGCTCGTCACGGTGGCGGGCGCGGTCATCCTCATCGGCTTCCAGCTGTTCGGCAGCAACGCCGAGGTGGCTGCGCTCGTGCGCGAGGAAGCGCCGCCCGCCGAATGGCTGGTGATCGGGAAGCTGCCACCGGCGCAGCCGCGTGTCGCCGCGCTCGCACCGGCGGTGCCGTCGCGCGAGCAGGCGATGGAATGGCTCGCCTTCCTCGACATCGTGCACGACACGAAGATGGATCCCCCGCCGGCCGGAGCCGAGCCGGCCCGCATCCCGCTGCTCGCCTCGGCCAACATGGAGGCAGATACAAGAACGGATTACACGCCCTCCGTTTTCCGATTTGATTTCACGCCGCGGCCGATCGCGGGCGTAGGACGCGTCGGGCTCGAGTTCGCCGGACCACCCGCTGCCGCGAAAGTGGCGGCGGCCATCGACACGACGAAATCGGACGACGCTTCGCCGGAGACGACCGGCTCGATCACTCCACGCGGCGCGGTCAAGCCGCCGCAGCCGGCGCAGGCGCCGGCGATGCCGCCCGCGCAGGCGCGTCCGGCGGCGCAGCCGAACCGTTACGCCGCGCGTCCGGCGCAGCCAGCCGAGACGAAACCAGAGACGCTTCCCAGTCCGCTCGCACTGTTCTTCCCGTTCGCTGGACTCGCCACGGCCAACGGAGAGAAGGCAGAAAAATATCCGCCGCGCGACATGACCGCGGTCGGCGTGCTCACGCCCTGCTGCCGGCGCGAGGATTGAGCCGATCTGCGGGCGCCGCCTTTTTCTCTTGCAACGGCCAGGATCGAAGGCCGCTTGCCTGTTGACGGCGAGCGGCGGAATGCGCTTCGCTATTGCGGTCTTCGGTCACTTAAGGGGGAGGGGTAGGTGCGCAAACTCGTGCCAGTTCTAGCCTCGATAGCGATGGCCCTGCTGTCGCTGAGCACGGCGCCAAACTACGTGCTCGCTCAGGCACAGCAGAAGCCAAAGAGCACCACCTGTCCGGAAGGCCAGGCCAAATGCATCGAGAACTGT
>DATBJU010000059.1:0-22995 GCA_036556265.1 Xanthobacteraceae bacterium
GTACGCGTCCTCGAGTTCAGCGATCATCTTTTCGGCATTCGTGATGAAGTACGGAGAAATGTAACCGCGATCGAACTGCATACCCTCGACCACGTCGAGCTCGGTCTCGAGCGATTTCGCCTCTTCCACCGTGATCACGCCCTCGTTGCCGACTCTCTGCATGGCGTTCGCGATCATCTCACCGATCGCATCGTCGCCGTTTGCGGAAATCGTGCCGACCTGCGCGACTTCCTTCGAGGACTTCACTTCGCGAGCGCGCCGTCCGATTTCTTCGACAACCTTCGCCACGGCGAGATCGACCCCGCGCTTCAGATCCATCGGGTTCATGCCGGCGGCCACGGCCTTCGCGCCCTCGCGCACGATCGCGTGCGCGAGCACGGTCGCGGTCGTCGTGCCGTCGCCCGCCTTGTCGTTGGTCTTCTGGGCAACCTCACGCACCATCTGCGCGCCCATGTTCTCGAACTTGTCCTCGAGTTCGATTTCCTTGGCGACCGTGACACCGTCCTTGGTGATGCGCGGCGCGCCGAAGCTCTTGTCGAGCACGACGTTGCGGCCCTTGGGGCCGAGCGTCACACGAACTGCATTCGCGAGGATATCGATACCGCGCAGCATCCGGTCACGCGCGTCAGAGGAAAATCTTACGTCCTTGGCGGCCATAACTTCCCTGTTCCATTTGCACCCCCATCTCGAAGGATGAGGCAATACGACAGCCCACTCGTCCTTCGAGACGGCCGCTGCGCGGCCTCCTCAGGACGAGGCCATGAACTATTTCTTGCCGATGACACCCATGATGTCGGACTCCTTCATGATGAGGAGATCCTCGCCGTCGATCTTCACCTCGGTGCCCGACCACTTGCCGAACAGCACCTTGTCGCCGGCCTTGAGCTCGATCGGCACGAGCTTGCCCTTCTCGTCGCGGCCACCAGGTCCGACGGCGATGATCTCGCCTTCACTCGGTTTCTCTTGAGCCGTGTCGGGAATGATGATGCCACCGGCGCTCTTCTGATCGGCGGTGACGCGTTTGACGACGACGCGATCGTGCAGCGGACGAAATCTGGTCTTCATGGATGTCCTTTCACGGGGGCGCGCGGCTCCCGCTCGCGGGAAAGTCGGCCTGAGGATGTCTGGCACTCAGGATGGACGAGTGCCAGCTGCGCGCGGAGATAGGCGGCAGCCCTCGCCGAGTCAAGTGCGGACGCCGCGCCACGAAACCAAAGCCCTGCGATCGCAACGATTTAACCGAAGTAAGCATGCGCCGCGTCAAACAGGAGCTTGAGTGCGGCGAATAACAAAATGACGTAGCACCAGAAGAACAGACGCTGCTGCTCGAGGCGCGCGTGCAACCAGACGCCAGCCCACACGCCGAGCGGGACAGCGGGCGCAAGAGACAGCGCCGCCCAGAAAGCGCGCGGCTGCGCCCACATCAGCAGCCCGTAGGGAAACAGCTTCACGAAGTTGCCAAGGGTAAACAGCGCCAGATTGGTCCCTGCGAAAAGCGTCTTGTTCAGGCCACGACTCAACAAATACATCTGGGCCGGCGGCCCGCCGGCATGTGCCACGAAACTGGTGAAGCCCGAAGCGAGGCCGGCGAGAAGAGCGAGCGGCGGCGAAGTCGGGCCGCGGCTCGCCGGCACGAGCCGCCCGCGCAGAAAATAATCGGCTACGAAGGCGACGGTCACCGCGCCGATGCCGAGGCTCACCAATCGTGGATCGACCAGCGCAAAGAACGCGTAGCCTGCTGCGATGCCGGCGAGCAGTCCCGGCATCAACCAGGACAAGTCCGGCTTCGACCATGTCTTTGGTCCGAACGAACCGAGCGCGAAGACGTCCATGAACGATACGAGCGGGGCGACTGCGATCGCCGCCTCGATCGGAGAAATGACGAGCGAGAGCAACGGAACGCCGATGATCGCAAGGCCGCCGCCGAAGGCGCCCTTGCTCATCGACATGACGAACACCGTCGGCAGTCCAACGAGATAAAAAAGCGGGTCGGTAAACATGAGTTACGGGCGAGTCGGTCGGCCAATCTAGCCGTTCCGCGTTGCGGCGGATATGGCGCACCAGACATGGTCCTCATGCGGGAAGTCGTGGCGGAACCGGTTGTCGTGCGAAGACTCGTCTGCGAGAAGGTGCTTGCGCCCTGCTCTTTTTCGACTTGGAATCCGCGGACCCGCCTCATGAGCCCCCTAGCCCGCCTCACCGGACGTTGGCGGGCCGTCCCGATCCTTGGTCTCACGCAGGTGCTCACGTGGGGCGCGCTGTTTTACCCGCCCGTGCTCACCTTGCCGCTCCTCGCGGCGGACCGCGGCTTTTCGCTCACCTTCGCGATGAGCGGGTTCTCATTCGGGTTGCTTTGCGGCGGGCTCGTAGCGCCGAGAATAGGACGGCTGATCGACCACTACGGCGGGCATCGCGTGATGGCAGTCGGCTCACTTGCCGGCGCTATCGGCCTCGTACTACTCGTGCAAGCCAGCGACCCGCTTCTCTACCTCAGCATTTGGGCTTTGTTGGGCGGGGCGATGGCGGCGTCCCTCTATGATCCCGCCTTTGCCACCCTGGGGCGGATCTTCGGACGCGAGGCACGCAAGTCGATCACACTGCTAACCTTCATTGGCGGCTTCGCGTCGACGGTAAGCTGGCCGACAACCTACTTCCTGCTCGAAGGATTCGGCTGGCGCGGAACGTATCTGATTTATGCGGCCCTGCTCGCCATTGTGGCTGCTCCCCTGCACTTCTTCGCGTTGCCGCGCGAGCGCGCCGATCTGAGATCGCACGAGCAGGACGCCGGTGCGCCGGTGCCGAAGCTGATTCCCGCCAGCGGCTTTGCGTTCGTGCTCGTCGCGGCCGCGTTCGCGGTCTACGCCTTCGTGCCGTCGGCGCTCTCGGCGCACATGCTCGCGATCTTCGAACGCATGGGGGTCGAAGCCGCGACCGTCATCCTCATTGGCACGTTGTTCGGACCATCGCAGGTGACGGCACGGCTGTGCGAGTTCATTTTTGCACGCAACCTGCATCCGCTTGATATAGCGCGCTTCGCGGTCGGGCTCCTTATCTTCGCTTTTCTATTGCTCGCGATGTTGGGCGTGCCGGCGCCGGTCGCTGCGGTATTCGCCATTCTGTTCGGCGCGGCGAACGGGCTGCTGACGATTTCGCGGGGAACGGTGCCGCTCGCGCTGTTCGGCCCGAGCGGCTACGGCGGCGTAATCGGCCGCATCGCCGGGCCATCGCTCGTGCTCCAGGCGGCTGCCCCTCTCGTGATCGCATTTGCGGCGGAGCAGATTTCCGACATCGCGGCATTGACGGTCATCGCTGGAATGGCCGCTATTTCATTCGTTGCCTTCCTTGCCGTGCGTAAGCCCCGCTGAATGACCCGCGCCGGCGGCCCCGCAAGAATTCATCAACCATATTCGCAACGAAAATCTGCGCCTCGGCGCGGAACTCGAATTGTAGCGAATGGATTTACGCTTCGGTCGTGACGAAGCGTTAAGGCTATGAATGGCGCGAATGTGTTCGCGCCCGGGTGACGGTTTGTAGCGAGTCCTTCCATGCGCGCGTTCGTGCGGCTTTTGTTTGCTCTGAGCGTGACACTGCCCGCCGCTCCTGCCATGGCGGACCCTTGGGCGGATCTGAGGGTGGTGCAGGCCGCCCCGCACCTCATCACGTCACCGCGTCAGAGCCGCAGCATGCGTGATTATGACCGCGCGCCGGCCAGCCAACCGGATTTCGCGAGCCCGCCGCCCGCGGCCTATCAGGGCGATTTCGGCGGCGGCTTCATCGAGTTTCTGTTTACCGGGCGCGTCGCCCAGCCAGATCCGGGGGGTGCGCTCCCGCGCTCACATTATCTCCGCCCGCAATATGAGGTCGAGCGAAGCTCCCCCTATTCTTACGGGACGGCACCCGTCATCCAGGCGAGGCAGGATCGTCCCGACATCGCAGCCAGGCCGCGCCAGCCGGCATTCGATCCGCGCTTCGAGCGCCAGCACGTCGCGTATCACGGCAAGGAAGCGCCAGGCACCATCATCATCGATAGCGGACAGCGGTTCCTCTACCTCGTCGAGGAAGGCGGCATGGCCACACGTTACGGCGTCGGCGTCGGCCGCGACGGCTTCGGATGGTCGGGGGTGAAGAGCATCAGCGCGATGAAGGAATGGCCGGACTGGCGCCCGCCGGAGGACATGCTGCGTCGGCGTCCCGACCTGCCGCGCTACATGGCAGGCGGACCGGACAACCCGCTCGGCGCGCGCGCGATGTATCTCGGCGACAGCCTCTACCGCATTCACGGCTCGAATGAACCGCATACAATTGGGCAGGCGGTGTCGTCGGGCTGTTTCCGCATGCGGAACGAGGACGTGATCGATCTCTACGCGCGCGTGAAGGTGGGGACCAAAGTCGTCGTGATGTAGGTGGATGCCGGCTCACGACTACCTGATGTCACACCGCAATAGCAGCATGAACATGTCGTTCGGCGTTTCGCCGACACCTGTCTCCAGGACGAATTGCGTCTGAAGGGCGTAGGCCTCGCGCTCGCGAGCGGCGAGACATTCGAACGGTTTGCCGCTTTCGTCCTGCAAATGGTGGACCAGCTCGTGCAGGAGAATGTAGTCGTCGCGACCGAGCGTAAACGTGCTCGGGAGATAGATCGTCCCGCCCGTCTGTGCGGCCCGGACCGAACTCGTGTCGTCGCTATAGCCCATGGACGCGCGCGAAAAGCCGTGTCGGATCGCGTCGGGCGAAAGGAAGACAACACGTGGAAGGCGCTGGAGTTCGGCCGGATAGCCCGAATGCGCGGCGATCCAGCGAACGAGTTCGTCCACGCGCTTAAAAAGGCCTTCGGGCGGCGCCGCTCGAGCGAGCACGGGGGCCGCAAGCATCAGCGCGACTGCGAGCGCGACTCGCACTCCGTACGAGCGCATGGGCTCCCCTCGCCGGGCTGCCGAATCGAATTGTCGAAATCATGCGCCCGGCGGGGTCTGAGCGAAAGACCCCGTCCTACATCCTGATCGAGAGCACCGCGATCGTGGCCAGGCGGGCGGGATCCCGCTCGCCAGCATCCACCTCCCGCATGATGTGCAGGGCGAGCCTTCGGCGCAGGCTCTCGTTTCCTCGCCCGGCTGTCGGCAACATGTGGGTCGCGATCTCCAGAGCGTCGGTCATGACGCGCACGCTATCGGGCTCATAGAAACGCCTGAACGGCGGGGCCGCGAAGCGGCCGCTCGACGGAGGCAATTCGACCTCCCGCTCTTCGGCATCTGGTCGTGGGTCAAACGCCGACGCGCGTGGCGATCGTCGGCGTTCCGCAAGGGTGGACGCGACCGCGGCCCCCGGACCTGGTGTGCAGGCCGGGTCCGCCTCATGCACGCCGGGCGCAGCCGCATGCCCGGCGCCCAGGGCGCCGATGTTCATCGTTGCCTCGCTTCGCCGCTTCAGGCCGCGCGGGCGCGCGACTGAGCCTTATGGGCAGCTTCACCGGCCTCGGAACGCGCGGTTTCCGCGGCCTGTGCGAATGGCTGGGTCGTCACCCGGCTGAATTCGAGCAGATGCTTCTGTGCGGCAAAGCCGTCCTGCATCACGCGCTCGAAGCTGCCGATCGCCCATTTCTGGCACTCACGCATCGCGTCGAACGGGGACTCGGCCTCGCACATCTGGCGGGCCGTCGCCAGCGCTTCCTGAGCGCCGACGTGCCGGCGCTCGAACCAGCCATTCATGAGTTCTTCCATGCTGTCGAGAAGCTTGTCCTGACTGTCCCAGAAGGTCGAAGCGTTCTGCTTCGCTGCGGCCGCCAGTCCCGGCGAGGGCGGAAACGCCCGTGTCATGATCTGAAACGGATCGAATGTGGTGCTTTCTTTCATATTGGCCTCCCTCTTGGTGGTTGGTCGGGTCGGATTTCCGGCATGCGCGGCAAATGCGGATAAATCGCCCCGCCGCAATTGCGTTGGCCGATACGACCTCGACGTGCGCTCTTTCGGATCAGCTACCTGAAGCGTGAGCACGCAATTTGATTTTTCTGCGATGATCGAAAGGAATTTTCTTGTCGAATTGCCTGGCGCGGCGGAACTGAAACGCATGCGCCGACATTGAGGATGAAACAATCAATCACGACGACGCGAGGGGGAGATGACCTGCGTCTATTATGTGGTTCCGCACGCGGATGCGTGGCTGGTCAAGTTCGAGGACGGAGAATACGGGCCGTACCGAAACGAGACCGAAGCAACGGATTTCGCGATTGACTCGGCGCGCCGGCTGGGAACCGGCGGAGAGCACGCCGAGGTGTTCGTACTGCAGCGCGACGGGTGGCGGGTCGTCGCCGAGTATCCGGACCAAGTCGCAAAAACGTCGCGGAGTGAGCGTAGAGACACGCGCAGGCGCCACTGAATTCGCGCCGGAGGAGAGGAGCAAGCGGCATGAGGGCATTTGCCGTGGGCACGCAAGAGCCGGATGCATCGCGTTTGACCGATCTGTCGCCCTGTCCGAGCTGCGGGGAATTGCTGATCGGGCCGCAGACGTCGACGTATCTCGGGCTAGGGCGCATCGAACACACTTGGCTGTGCGATGGGTGCGGGCAAGAGTTCCGCAGCACGACGCGACTCGCGGGCGTGGCGGAGGACGTGAACGCGTAGCCTCGTTTCCGAAGCTCAGGATCTATCTTGGCGTGGACGTTGCACTCGATGCGCGCGGGCCTTTGCAATCAACTTGGCGATCTGCTCACCAATTCGTGCCCGTGCGGCAGGTTCATCGATTTTGGGGTCCTGGAACGGCGGTCGCTTCGGTCGCTCTAGGTCCGGTCCCCACTCCACATAATCTCTCGTCGGCTCGCCCATGAGACACCTTCGGGCTCGCCCCGTATGGGGCGAACGACGAACGGCGCGGTCGGTTCCGGCCGTTTCGAACGAACCTGCCAAAAAGTAGTGAGATTAGGTTTAGGAACCGCGATCTATGCGGGAACCCGTTCCCGCAAATTTTATCCGCGCGCCGTTGCGTGCGCAGGTGCACCCTTGCGTTCGCGGGCGGGCTTGCGCTCTGAAACCGGCGCGGCCGCACTTTTGCGCGGAAGCGGGTAGCCTTTCGCCTCGTAGAAGCGCTGAATCTCTCCGTGGCGGTAGCGCTCTTCATTCACTTTGAGGACGGCCGCCAGCAAATGTTCGCGCGGCAACGTTTCCATCGCAAAACGCAACGCTTCCGCGCCGCTATCGAAACGATGATAGCGCACGGCACGGGAGCCACGAATGCTACGCCCGGTGAACAATTCCGCGGGCGCGTCGTAATCAAACCTCGGCATCACAACCTCAAACGGCATCAGGACGAAAATGGCGGACGGTCAGTATATGGGATGTCGATGCGAAGAATGTAAGGCATGGCCGCGCGAGGCGCGCCTGTTTACCATCTTGTGGCGAAAGAACGCCCGAATCGCAGGCACTTCCCCTGCGACAATTGACTACGCCTTCACGATTAGTCGGTAGGCCGGAACGGTCAGAAACTCCTCGAATTCCAGGTCGAGTGACATCTCGGTAAAGAGTTCGGTCGCGTCCTCGAAACGGCCCGCGTCATAGGTCGTCGGACCGACGGCGGCGCGCACTTTCGCCATCTCATCGGCAAGCACGCTCTGGAAAAATTCGGGAGTGACCTCGCGACCGTCGCTGAGGCGCGCGCGATGATAAAGCCACTGCCAAATCTGTGCGCGGGAAATCTCAGCTGTCGCCGCGTCCTCCATGAGATTGTAGAGGGGCACAGCGCCGCGTCCCTCGAGCCATGCCTCGATGTACTGAATTCCCACACGAATATTCTCACGCAATCCCGCTTCGGTACGCTCCGCCTGATGCACGGCGAGCAGATCATCGCGCGTCACCGCTACGTCGTCGCGCAACTTTTTCAATTGGTTCGGGCCCTGCATAAGGCGATCAAACACCTCCTTTGCGACGGGCACCAGGTCGGGATGTGCGACCCAGGTACCGTCGTGGCCCAGCCCAGCCTCGCGTTCCTTGTCGGCGCGGACCTTCGCGAAGGCGGCTTCATTCACCTGCGGATTGCCGCGCGCGGGAATCTGCGCGGCCATGCCGCCCATGGCGAATGCGCCGCGGCGGTGACAAGTCTTCACGAGCAGTTTCGCGTAGGCAAGCAAGAAGGCTTTGTCCATCGTCATCGCGGCGCGGTCTGGCGTGAGGAACCGCTTGTTCTTGCCCAGCCGCTTGATGAAGGAGAAGATGTAGTCCCAGCGCCCGGCGTTAAGTCCCGTGATGTGCTCGCGCAACTCGAACAGGATCTCGTCCATCTCGAAAGCAGCGGGCAGCGTTTCGATCAGCACCGTTGCCTTGATCGTGCCGCGCGGCAGTCCAAGTTGCTCCTGCGCGAAGACGAAGACGTCATTCCACAACCGGGCCTCGCGGTGGGTCTCGAGTTTCGGCAGATAGAAATACGGGCCGGAGCCGGCCGCGATCGTCTTCCTGGCGTTGTGAAAGAAGTAGAGGCCGAAATCAAACAGCGAGCCCGAGACGGATCGGCCATCAACCTGCACATGCTCCTCGTTCAGATGCCAACCGCGCGGCCTGACGACCAGCACCGCAGGTTTCTCGCCGAGCGCGTAGGGCTTCTTCGATTCCGGATCGACGAAGGTGAGCTTGTTCTCCCAGCGATCCTTCAGATTGATCTGACCCTCGACGATATTCGACCAATAGGGCGAGCAGGCGTCCTCGAAGTCCGCCATGAAAACGTTAGCGCCGGAATTCAACGCGTTGATCACCATCTTCCGGTCGACGGGCCCGGTGATTTCGACGCGGCGATCGAGCAGGTCCTTCGGCAACGATCCGATCCGCCAAGTGCCTTCGCGCACCGCGCGCGTCTCGGGCAGAAAGTCGGGCAGCGCGCCGCCGTCGAATCGATGCTGTATGTCGGCGCGGCGCGCCAGAAGATCGCGGCGTTTCGTGTTGAAGTTTCGGTGCAGCTCGGCGACGAACGCAAGCGCGTCCTCGGTCAGGATCTCCTTATAGCGTGGACCGAGGGGTCCCTTGATCGCGACGCCCGACACGGGAACGACGGCGGCCTTCTTCATCGACTTCGCAGGAGACCTGCGCGCGGCACCGCGCGATCCTGCTTTGCGGGCGGATTTCTTGGCCGGCTTCCGGGACGACTTCCTGGCGGGCCGCCGCGCGAGCTGCTTCCGCTTCTTCGCCGTCCGCTTGGCCGATTTTCTCGCCCGCTTCGCCATCACCCGACTCCCATCTCCAATGCTTCAGCAAGCCCGCGGAAGGGGGAAGCATGCCCCGTTCCAACGTTCACACCGGCACCTCGTTTCGGGGCGCGTTCTATCAGGTAACGACGCGGCCGCCACGCGACATTAGGCCAACACGCTGCTTCGAATTGCAGCAGGGGTCGGGCCGCCGGTCGCCCAGTCCAGCAACTCCACGGTGTGCAACACGGGGATCGTCGTGCCAGACCCGATCTGGGTAAGACATCCGATATTGCCGGTGGCGATCAGCTGCGGCCGTATGCTTTCGATGTTCTTTACTTTGCGATCGCGCAGGCGGGCGGCGATCTCGGGCTGCAGCATGTTGTAGGTACCCGCGGATCCGCAGCAGAGATGCCCTTCCGGCACGTCCCGCACGTCGAAACCAACTCGGGAGAGGAGATCCTTCGGCTCGAGCGTGACTTTCTGGCCGTGCTGCATGGAGCAGGCCGAGTGGTAGGCGATGCGCAGCTTGCGCTGCCTGACCGGCGCGGCGAGGTCCAGCGTCGCCAGGTACTCGGAAATGTCGCGGGCAAGCGCGGACACGCTGGCAGCCTTCTCGGCATACGCCGCGTCGGTGCGCAGCATGAAGCCATAGTCCTTCACCGTTGTGCCGCAACCGGACGCGGTGATCAGAATGGCGTCGATGCCTTCTCCTTCGATCTCGCGCGTCCAGGCATCGACGTTATTCTTGACGAATGCGAGCGCTTCGTGCTCGCGACCCAGGTGATGCGAGAGCGAGCCGCAACACGCCTCACCGGACGCGAGCACGACTTCAATACCGTGACGCGACAGCAGGCGAATTGCGGAATCACGAACGTGCGGCGCCACGACCTGATCGACGCACCCGGACATGAGCATGACCCGGCCCTTGCGAGGTCCTTGGGCAGGAACGATGCCCGCCTCCCGGTTCTGCGACGGCCGTGGCGGCAGCCACGGGGCGAGCACAAGCATTGCCGCAAGGCGCTTTAGTCCGATGGCCGAAAGGATCGGCCTGAGCGGCTTCGCAAGCATGGCTGCATAGAGCGAGAGACGAAAGCGCGCGGGATGCGGCATGAGCCAGGCGAGAAATTCCCGGCGAAGACGATCGAGCAGCGGGCGGCGGAAAGTCTGCTCGATATGCGCGCGGGCATGATCGACCAGGTGCATGTAGTGGACACCGGACGGGCACGTGGTCATGCAGGCGAGGCACGAGAGGCAGCGGTCGATGTGCAGCGTGTCTTCCGCTGTCGCCGCCCGGCCCTGCTCCAGCATCTCCTTGATGAGATAGATGCGGCCGCGCGGGCTGTCGAGTTCGTCCCCGAGCAGAACGTATGTGGGGCACGTGGCAGTGCAGAATCCGCAGTGCACGCACGCTCTGAGGATCTTGTCGGCCTCGGAGATGTTCGGGTCGGCGAGCTGCGCGAGCGAGAAGTTCGTCTGCATTGCCTCAGACTTTGATTGAACTTGCCGTATTCACTTCTTCCACCTGCAAATCGCGATTCATTTCATGCGTTTGGCGCGCGAACCTGAGATGTCGACGCCGCGGGCTACACGGTTTCCCTGGGAAAGCTCTTCAAGTTCATATCCCTGCGTGCATGCGCCCGGGGTTGAGAATGCCTTTGGGGTCGAAGCTCTCTTTCAGGCGCTTCGACAGAGCAGCCAGCGCTCGATCAGGCGGTTCGAACACGTGGGCACTCGCTCGCACCGCGGGCTCGGCGCGAATAAGCAGCGCATGCCCTCGGCCACCGAGCGCGACGCGTACGGCCGCCTCCTCGGCGATCGCGGTCGGCATCTCGGCCCAGATGAGGCCGCCGGCCCAGTCGTAGAAGACTTCGGCCTCGGTCGCGGCCGTCAGTGCGGCACCAATCTTCGGCCCGTCGGTAGGGGCAACCGAAATGCGCCAGACTGCGCGCTCCGCGCCGTCCGCAAAGGGAATCACGTCACGAATCCCACGCCAGAAGGCGCGCGAGTCCTCCACGCCCAGTGTCGCGAGGGGACCGAACCGATGCAAGATCTCCTCGAGCTTCTTCCGCCGGAACGCGACCGAGACGGAAATGCCTTCAAGGCGGAGGGCCGTCAGCGCCCCGCCCGCGCCGGCGACGCTCGCAACAGGCATCCGGCTCGCCGCGCGCTTCGGCAAGTGCGCAGCAGCAGACACTTCGCCAGGCGAGTCCATCGCCGCCGTTATCGCTTCTCGCGCGCGTTCGTCATCAAGGCCGTGCACAAGCATCGTTGAGACATCCTCGGCACGCGGCACTACCTTAATGGTGAGCTCGGTGAGAACGGCGAGCGTGCCCCATGAACCCGCGACCAGCTTGGAGAGATCGTAGCCGGTGACATTCTTCACGACGCGCCCGCCGGCCTTGAACCGCTCGCCGCGGCCGGAAACCGCCCGCACGCCGAGAGAATAGTCACGGGCGGCGCCCGCTTTCAGGCGGCGTGGGCCGGATAGATTTGCCGAGATCACACCGCCGAGCGTTCCGCGCCCCGAAGGTGCACTGAGCAACGGGCCGCAATCCATCGGCTCGAAGGCGAGCTCCTGATGATGGTCGGCGAGCGTCTTCTCGATGTCGGCCGCGGGGGTGCCCGCCTTCGCGGACAGGATCAGTTCGTTCGGTTCGTAGAGCACGACTCCCGAGATACCGGAGACGTCGAGGGTGAGATCGGTCTGCGCGGCGCGGCCGATTGCGCGCTTGCTGCCGTGGCCGATCACTTCGAGCGTCTTGCCGTTCGACACGGCCCAGGTGAGCGCCTCGACGACATCAGTCTCGTCGCGCGGCTTGAGGGTGTCGGTCATTAGAATCGCGGCAGATCGGGAAACGGTACCTTGCCCGCGTGCACATGCATGCGACCTAGCTCGGCGCAGCGGTGCAGCGTGGGGAAGACCTTGCCGGGATTGAGCAGGCCCTTGTCGTCGAAGGCGCATTTTACGCGTTGCTGTTGCGCGAGATCTGCTTCCGAGAACATCGTAGGCATGAGATCGCGCTTCTCGACGCCGACGCCGTGCTCGCCAGTCAGCACGCCGCCCACCTCCACGCAGCAACGGAGGATATCGGCGCCGAATTTCTCGGCCCGTTCCAGCTCGTCCGCCTTGTTGGCGTCGTAGAGAATGAGCGGATGCAGGTTGCCGTCGCCGGCATGGAAGACGTTCGCGACCTGCAGCCGATACTTCTCCGACAGTTCGCGGATGCGGGCGAGCACTTGCGGCAGACGGGCGCGCGGGATCGTGCCGTCCATGCAGTAGTAGTCGGGCGCGATTCGGCCGACCGCCGGGAACGCGGCCTTGCGGCCGGCCCAGAACTTCAGACGCTCTTCCTCCGAGGTTGACGCACGCAAGACACTCGCGCCGCAGGACTTCGCGATTTCACCGACGCGATCGAGCAACTGATCGACCTCCGCCTCGGGGCCATCGAGTTCGACAATCAACAACGCCTCCACGTCAAGCGGATAGCCGGCATGGACGAACGCCTCGGCGGCGTGGATCGCCGGGCGATCCATCATTTCCATGCCACCGGGAATAATTCCTGCGCCGATGATCCTGGCCACGCAGTCTCCGGCCGCCTCCGAGGAAGGAAATCCGATCAGCGCCGCGCGCGCGGTGGCCGGCTTCTTGAGGAGGCGGACGGTCACTTCGGTGACGACGCCGAGCAGCCCTTCGGAGCCGCAGAGGAGCGCGAGCCAATCGTAGCCACCGGAGTCAAGGTGCTTGCCGCCCATGCGGAGCACCTCCCCGTTGATCAGCACGACTTCGAGCCCAAGGATGTTGTTTGAGGTCATCCCGTACTTCAGGCAATGCACGCCGCCGGAATTTTCCGCGACATTGCCCCCGATCGTGCAGGCAATCTGCGAAGACGGATCGGGCGCATAGTAGAAGCCGCGCTCCCCGACGGCGTTCGATATGCCGAGATTGGTCACGCCGGGCTGCGCCACAGCGACGCGATTGTCGTAGTCGATCTCCAGGATGCGGTTGAACTTGGCGAGGCCGAGAAGTACGCCGTCGCCCAGCGGAAGCGCGCCGCCGGAAAGTGACGTGCCCGCCCCGCGCGGCACAACTCTGACGCCATGCTCATGGCAGTAACGGAGTATTCGCGAAACCTGTGCGGTCGTGTCCGGCAACACGACGACCATCGGAAGCTGGCGGTACGCGGTCAGGCCATCCGATTCATACGGGCGCATGCCGACTTCGGTATCGATCACCCCCTCACCCGGCACAATCGCGCGCAGCGCGGCCACGATCTCGGCGCGGCGTGCGAGCACGGACTGGTCGAGGGCGGGCATGGCGACCATGAAATCTCTCCAAGGTAATTCTAGCAGATTGCGGCGCTCAATGAGCCAATGCCCCACGGGCCCTTTTCACGACCGCCTCCGGCGTACCGGCGGCATCGATCCGATGCCATCGAATCTCGCCAAGATCATAGCGCTCCTGGGTGCGCACGATTTCCGCATCCGCGTCGGAGGCATCATTTCTGCGCGCGCCGACGCGGTTGACCCGCTCCTGCAGCGAGAGGTCGAGCCAGACACCTTCGAACTTCACCCCGGTTTCTCTTGCCACTGCCTCGATGGCCGTGCGCTCCCCTGACCGCGCGAATACCGCATCGACAAGCACGGAGTGGCCGGCGGCGAGCGCGTGCCTCGCCAGATCATTGAGCGTCGCGTACGTCCGCGCGCTTGCCTCCTCGGTGTAGGCGGATGCGGGCAGCCGCTCGAATTCTCCGACGTTCGCAAGCCGCTTGCGTTCGACATCGGAACGCAAATGCACGGCACCGGGTGCAGGTAAGATTGCGGGGGCAAGACCCGTGGCGACGGATGTCTTTCCGGTGCCAGACAATCCACCGACGGCCACAAGCCTCGCCGTTGGCGGGGCGGCCAGTTCGAGCGCAACGGTGACGTAGTCACGTGCTTCACTTCCGCAAGCAAGCCGGTCGCGTCCCTGCACGAGCTTTCCCTTGTCGAGCGCGACGCGGGCGCGGATCGCCGCGCGCAGCGCAAGGAAGAATGGCAGCGCCGTCAGCGCGTCGAGATGTTGATCAATTTTCGCCGCGAGCAGGTAACGATTGAAGACAATGTTGGATGCGCGATCGAGCTTGCGCGCGAGCAGGTCCATCAGCAGAAAGGCAAGGTCGTAAAGCACATCGCCGGCCGCAACGACCGGATCGAATTCGAGGGCGTCGAACAAGACCGGCTTGCCGTCGATGAGCGCCACATTGCGCAAATGAAGATCGCCGTGACCGCGGCGAATGTGGCCGGCATCACCGCGCGTGAACAGGAGCGGCGCGATGCGTGCGAGCCCTGCACGGAGCCGCTCGCCGAGTTCCATAGCCTGCGATCGAGGCACGATGTCCGGCTCGGCGAAGATCGCAGTCGTTTCATCGTCGACGAAGCGGCCGAGGGCCTCGATCCAAAAGGCCGACTCGAACCGCGGCGCCTTGGCGTGAGCCAAGGCGACTGCCTCACCCAGCGCACGGGCGAGCGTGTCGTCGATACCGCCGCGCTCGGCAAGACGATCAAGCGTCGCATTCTCATCGAAGCGGCGCATCAGAAGCGCCCATTCCGCCACCTGGCCCTTTCCCCGTAGTGCGAGCTTTCCCTG
Organism: Xanthobacteraceae bacterium; assembly: GCA_036556265.1. Taxonomy (GTDB): domain Bacteria; phylum Pseudomonadota; class Alphaproteobacteria; order Rhizobiales; family Xanthobacteraceae; genus JAUSIF01. Next base: position 14,790 of record DATBJU010000059.1, read on the forward strand.
CCCGGTAAGCGTGATTGGGACCAATCCTTCGTAGAGCTCAGGGGCGAATGGTCGGTTCGCGACGATTTCAGCTTCGAGCGCGGCCTTGCGCTTCTCGAGCGTGGAGAAATCCAGGTACGGAAGTTTCACCGCTCGCTTGATCTTGTAGGCGCGCGGACCGGCGAGGAAGACGACGGCGCCGTGGGTATCGATGCGCCGTACCGCATCTGCTGCAAGATCATGCGTGCGCGGATCGGCGAGGAAATCGATCACGGCCGCTTGTCCGTCGGCCATATCGCGAACGGCTCCAAGGCTGGAGATCGTAGATGCCGACAAAAGTGTGCAGGCGCAAGCGCACTGCGCTTGCACCCGGGACAGGTCTGGAGGCGCTAGTTACTGGTCGCCGGCGCTGCAAACGAGGCGTTCTGCGGCGCCGTTTCCGGCGGCGAGTGGTTCACCGGCGTGGCCGGTGCCGTCGACTTGCTCTCGTTGCCCTTCGGCTCAGTCTTCGGCCGCTCGGTGGTGGACGTCGGCTGGGCGCCGCCAATCGACAGGATGTGGCTGATCGACTGGGCGTGGAGCGACGGTGACTTGTCGATGTCGGTGTGCCCGACCTCACCGCGCCGCGACAGGTCGACGTTGCTCAGGCTCCCGCGGAAGCCGGTACCGCGGCCGATCGCCGTGCCCCAACCGTTCGTCGACGAATAGAAGTTCACGACGCGCGCGACATTGGCGCCGACTGTCATCGGCGCAGTCGGGTCGTAGGTGATGATCAGCGGGACAGGAATCTTGCCGAGGTGCTCGGCCATCTCGAAGGCAGCGTTAGCGCCGAGCGAGTGGCCAATAATCACGACGTTCTCACGGATGCCCCGACGATAACGATCAATGATTGCGTCAGCGAGACTCGGATACTCGGCGTGGCCGTGAACAGAAGCGCGGATGCCTCGGCGGTTCAGCTTTTCGCCGAGATCGTCCATGCCGGTGGAGAAAATGTCCATGAACCCGCGGAGCAAGTAGACGTGCGTACCGACATTACGAGGAGCCGCGCCGGCCTTCGCCTTTGAAGGCGCGTCCTGGGCCGCGGCAACGCCCGCCGACAGGATGACGGCTACTGCCGCCGCAACAACTTGCAAGAACCGCATGATCTCGTCCCGCTTTCCAACGTGGCTGGAGTCCGTGCAGGGCCTGCGGTGAGCGATTCCGGCACTCAGGGGCCCTTTCACTCACTTATATGCACCGCCGCGAATTGCGGCTAGTCCACGCAGTTGTGGCGGCGAGTTTCGGGCAAAGATGTTGCGAATTTGTCACTGAAACAGTTCCGCCAAGCCAGCAAGGTCCGCGCGCAAGTCAAAGAATCCACGGCACGATTCGCGCCGTGCGGGCCATGTAAGCGCGGTACTGCTCGCCGAATGCCTCCAACATAAGCCGTTCTTCTCGGGCGACACGGAGGAAATAGAGAATCCCGAACCCGACGATGCCGGAAAATCCCGCCGCCCAATTTGGCAGCAACAGGATTTGTGCGACGGCCCAGAGGAAAAAGGCCGAGTACATGGGATGGCGGACGTAGCGGTAGACGCCATTGGTGATCAGTGCGTGCTTGTCCCGCAACTCCAACGACACGGACCAGTTGCGACCAAGGTCCAGATGCGTACGCCAGAACAGCCAGAGCGAGGCGAGCGCCGGCACGACGCCGGCCCAGGCGACCGCCGCGATAAAGGGCCGATCGGCAACCGCCGGAAAACCGGTGAACACGTACGCGATCGGAATGATGCCTAGCCCGGTGAGCGAGACGCCGAGCAGCGTCAGCTCACGTGCGTCGCGTTGACTTGTCCTGACCGCCGCTTTCTTTGCCCTGCGCTCGTATGGATAACGGATGAGCCACCAGGCTATTACGCATCCGAGCCAGAGATATTTCGCGATCATCGGAGTCATGAAGATGCCCTGCTTTTCTTGCTGGGCGTGGATCCAGATTGCGATCCGGTCGCGACCGAGTTCGCGTCGAACGTGCCGTCGGCGGCGAACGCGTTGACCGCCCCGTCGTGATAGAGGACCCGCTGCGGCAACGGGACCGGTCCGCCGACGATCATATAGTAGTCGTAGAAATAGCGCTGCTCGTTGGCCATGACGAACTGGCGATGCACGCGAAAGAAATCGCGCTTCAGGCCGGCGTAGGTCGCGGGCCTCAGCATGTGCTTCACTCGCACGATCTGCACGATCGGCCGTTCTACCGGCGGCAAGCCGAGATCGGTCACCGGATTCGACTTGTAGAAATTGACGATGTCGGAGATCGCCTGGAATTCCGCCCAATAAATGCGTGCGTCGTTCGCGACCGCTGCCACCGCTTCGCGCAGACCTGTCGCTGCCGGATGCAGCCCGATTTTCAAGAGCGATGATCCGATCGTGAGCAGGCGCACCGGCACGCCATGCGTGCCGAATTCGGGATCGAGCCGCCTTGCGCGTGCGACGACGTCGACCGCCTGTACCGCGCCCAGGCTGTGACCCACCAGCACGATCTCGTCGGCCTTGGAATTGCGGCACAGGTCGACCAACTCACGCGCGAAGCCATCAAACCGATCGTCCAGCGCCTTGCGCCGGTGATGCACGAGGTCGCTCGCGAAGTACCAGTCGTTGAGAAGATAGCCGATGTAGAGCGGTTTCGGCGGCAGCTTGAGCAGAGCGAACACGCAGGCAATGCCGATGAACACCGCGATCGCGCCGGCATAAGGCACTGCACCGCCCATCAGCTTCCACGACACGTAGAAACCACCAAACCCGGCAAGTGCCATCAGGACAAACGGGTAGAGAAAGAACAGCGCGTAGCGCCAGTTGGCGCGGAAGTACTCGACAATCGCTCCCGAGAAGACGAAGTCGAACAGCGCGCGCAGCCCGACAAGAAGGCGGCGCGTTTCACTCAATTCGAAATCCGGTGCGATGATGTCGCCCCACCACAGCATGTGATAGTCGGTCGTGACGTCCCAATTCGGGCCCCTTGTCCTCAATCTCCAGCGCGCAATATTGGTTCTCGTATCGACGGCGGGCGGCGAAAGCTCGGTCTTCACGTTCCAGGCAGCCTCGAACGTCGGCAACTCCTTCTCGAAGCGGCGGTGATGACCCTCGGGGCGCGAAATCTCGTAGCCGCATACGAAGATCACGTCCCGCTTCGTGACGACCTTAGGTGTCATTCGTCCGATCCAGATTCAGGCCTTGCCGACGATCAGGACGTGCAAGCTGCGCGGTCCGTGTGCGCCGTGCAGGTGCACCTGCTCGATGTCCGCCGAACGCGAAGGACCCGTGATCCAATTCACGGTGCGGGGCCATTGCGCGCCTTTCTTACGGAGCGCGTCCCAGACAGATTCGTAGTTGCCGGCAATGTCCTTGGCGGCGACGACCACAAGATGATGCTCGGGCAGAAAATTCAACGTTGTCGGGTTCTCGGGTCCGGAAACAAGCACGATCGTTCCTGTCTCGGCGACGGCGCCGAACGCATGCGAGACGGACGCGAGTTGCTTGCCGTCGGACGGGCCCACCGTGACTTCAAGTGTCCCCTCGTTCTGCCAAGGGATTTCGTTGAGGCGCGGATCGCTTCCACGTCGCACACTCATCGGAAGGTTCTTCGACCGGAGATAGGCGGAGACGGCTCCGGGCACCTCTTCGGGCGAGACAAGCTCCTGCACCGTGCCGTGTGCCTCGGCGACCATGTCGGTGAACTGCTTGAGCCGCTTCTTCGCCGGCTCGCTGCCACGCTGCGGCACGAGCCCGCGCGGATGCCGCGCGATGCGCTCGTCGGTCGCAGTCCGTCGCGGCGCTTCACCGCCGCTTACGCCAAGTGAGCGGCGGATCGAGTTCAGGACGACATCGCGCGCGCTCACTCGGTCCCCTCCGCTTGCGCCTCGGCGGCGAGCCGCGCGCGTCCCTTCATCTCCCGCTTCCACAAACCCTGGAATGTGTCCCCTTGGGGCACGGGAAAATCACGATGCCTGGTCCAGCCGCCGGCGAGCGGCAGCCAGCGGAAGCGTCCTCTGCCCGTGCCGAGGACGGAGAGCAGCTTGATCGCGAGGCGCGTCGTCGGCCGGTACAGCCAGGTCCGCCGCGCGAAGGCCGCCCAGAAGCCGAGGCCCCAGCGGACCGTCGCTGGCGACAGATGCCGCTCGAATTCGCGCTCACGCCAATGGCGCATCAGTTTCGGCAGCGGAATGCGCACGGGGCAGACTTCTTCGCAACGGCCGCAGAATGTCGACGCGTTCGGCAGATGCGCCGCGTTTTCGATGCCGATGAGGGCCGGAGTCAGCACCGCTCCCATCGGTCCCGGGTAGACCCAGCCGTAAGCATGGCCGCCGACGGCTCCGTATACCGGGCAATGATTCATGCAGGCGCCGCAGCGAACGCACCGAAGCATCTCGCGGAAGGCGCCGCCGAGTATCGAGGAGCGGCCATTGTCGAGGATGACCACGTGATACTCCTCCGGCCCGTCGAGATCGCCCGGGCGGCGCGGGCCGGTGGAGAACGTCGTGTAGACCGACATCTCCTGGCCGGTGGCCGAGCGTGCAAGCACGCGCAGCATCGTCGTGACGTCCTCGAGCGTCGGCACGACCTTCTCGATCGAGGCAAGGACGATGTGGACCTTGGGGAGCGTCTGCGTGAGGTCGCCGTTGCCCTCGTTCGTGACGATCACGGAGGTGCCGGTCTCGGCAATCAGAAAGTTCGCTCCGGTGATCCCGACGTCGGCGGCCAGGAACTTTTCGCGCAGGACCGCACGCGCCTCCGCCAGGAGCGCCACCGGCTCCTCGAGATTGCGGGATGCAGGAAGCCCCTCGTGCACTCGGCGGAAGTCCGCCTCGATCTGATCCTTATTCAGGTGAATCGCGGGTGCGATGATGTGCGAGGGCGCCTCATGGCGGATCTGGATGATGTATTCGCCGAGATCCGTTTCCACTGGCGCAATCTTGTTTGCCTCGAGATGATCGTTGAGGCCGATCTCCTCGGCGACCATGCTCTTACCCTTGGTGACGGTCCTGGCACGCCGGCGCTTGCAAATGTCGAGCACGATCTTGCGCGCGTCCTCGGCCGTGGCCGCCCAATGCACCTTCCCGCCGAGTTCGGTTACGCGCCGCTCGTAGGCTTCGAGGTAAAGATCAAGATGCGCGAGCGTGTGGTCCTTGACGTCGCGGGCCGCATCGCGCAACGCCTCGAACTCCGGCAAGCGGCTGGTGACCTGTTGGCGCCTGCCGATGAATCCGGCCTCGACCTTGGCGAGCGCACGCTGAAGCTGCGCATCCTTGAGCGCGGCGGTCGCATTGCGCTTGAAATTCGGGGACGTGACTTGGACGGTCATGCCTTGCCTTCGAATTCGTCGATCAGCTTCTCGACGATGACCACGTCGCGCCATTCACCGTCGAGCTTGGCGTGACGCACGTAGGTGCCGACTTGGCGAAAGCCGAGCGAGGAGAGCAGACGAAGGCTCGCCTCATTCTCCGGGAACACGCGTGACAGCAATTTCCAATCGCCGCGGGCGCGGGCTGCGTCGATCAGCGCACCAAGTGCGATGCGACCGAGCCCACGGCCGCGTGCATCGCGTGAGACATACACGGAAAATTCGCGCACGCCGTCATAGCAGCTGCGCGGGCGGTAGGAGAAAGCGGTGGCGTATGCGTAGACCCGCCCGTCGCCTTCCACCACGATCATGGTGCGGCCTTCTTCGAACCAGCGCAGCACATCGCGTTCGGTGCGCAATTCAGTTTCGAACGTGGCTACCCGATCCTCGATGCCCTCGTTGTAGATACGCGCAATCTCGGCCGCGTCCTCGCGGCGGGCGGGACGGGCGAAGTACTTGGGAGACTGTGCGGCGGGCCTGCTCATGAACCATTCACTTTCGGCGGCGCGCCGATCGCCGGCTCGCTCGCCATCCCGGCCAGCACTTCGGCGACGTGGCGCACGGCAACCGGTTTCCCCATGCGCTGAAGCTTGCCGGCCATGTTCATCAGGCAGCCAAGATCGCCGGCGAGCAGCATGGGCGCGCCCGTCGCCGCCGCGTTCGCCGCCTTCTTCTCGACGATGGCGTTGGATACCTCGGGATACTTCACGCAAAAGGTGCCGCCAAAACCGCAGCAGACGTCGGAGTCCTTCATTTCCGCGATGTGCAGGCCTGCCACGGAGCCGAGCAGCTTGCGCGGCTGATCCCTGACACCGAGCTCGCGCAGGCCCGAGCAGGCATCATGATAGGTGACGGTTCCGTCGTAGATCGCTTCGACACGCTGCACCTTCATCACGTCGACGAGAAAACTGACAAGCTCATGGGTGCGCGCGCAGAGCGCATCGACCCGGCGCAGCCAGTCGGTGTCACCCGAGAACAGCCCGGGATAGTGGACCTTGATCATTCCCGCGCATGAGCCGGAGGGAGCGACCACGTAATCGTAAGGCTCGAACGCCGCGATCACTTGCTCCGCGATCGCGCGTGTCGTCGCTCGGTCACCTGAATTGTAGGCGGGCTGGCCGCAGCAGGTCTGCGCCGGAACTTCGACCATGCAGCCGGCGTCTTCCAGCAGCTTCACGGCGGCGAAGCCGATGCGCGGACGGATCAGATCGACGAGGCACGTGACAAAGAGCCCGACGCGCGGGCGCGAGCCGGTCGCGGCGGTCATGCGGTTTACTCCCTCGCCCGGCGGCACAACGCACCGGCGCCGACGCGTACCCGCGCAATTTGGCCGATGGTAGAGACGCGTGCAAGCGTGGTGAAAGGCGCTCGCGCCCGAACAAAATTTCCCATTTGGCAATACCTATACATTGTCGTGCCGTTGGCATTTATTCGACCTAAAAGCCGTTCGGGAACGTGCGGCTCGCACCTTGTGGCAGTGAACGACATGACCGACGTGACCGCAGGCAGTGACGGAACGCTATCCGCGCATCCGCTGCGAGCCGCGGTGCTCGGCGAGCTACACGCGCGGCCATTCACCCCGATCCGAACGCCCGCGCGCGTTCTGCATTTCGGCTTCATCGCGGGCGGCGCCCAATCCGATCGCGCCACCCTCCTCGAACTGTGCCGTGTGCACGGCATCGCCGCGCCGCCCGCTGACGCCAAATACCACCGCAGCCCGTTCAACGGGGGCACGATGCGGTGGGAGAGCCACAGCGAATTCTCGACTTATCGCTGGGAGCTCGCCGCGACCGGAACGACGCCTTTTGAGCCGCCAACATCATCGATCGAGGTACCGATGGCGCGGGCCGCGCCGCGTGGCGCGCTGCTCGTCGCGATCGACTTGCATCTCATCGCCGACCCCGACCGCGCAATCGCGCTGGAGCAGATCTTCGACCGATCAAGCCTGGCCGCCGCGGAAAATTCGGACGGGACCGGATTGTTTGCCACCGACTTCCAGCCGGGAGCGGACGGCTTTGTGCGGATTATCGTCGCCGACCGCGGGCTTGGTCCGGAGCGCGCCGGCGCGCTTGTTCAGCGCGTTCTGGAACTCGAAACCTACCGCACCCTCGCCCTGCTCGGACTTCCCGAGGCCCAGCGGCTCTCCCCTTCTGTCAACCGCATCGAAAAACGCCTGGCGGAAGTGACGGACGCGATGCGCCGGACCACTGGCCTTACCGACAATAACCGGCTGCTCGATGAGCTGACCACGCTTGCATCGGAACTTGAGGCGGACTCGGCTGCGAGCTTGTTCCGGTTCGGCGCGACGCGCGCATACTACGAGATCGTGCAGGGGCGCGTGCAAGCGATCGGTGAGCACAAAGTTGGCGGCCTGCCGACCTGGTCGTCGTTCCTGTTGCGGCGCATGGCGCCGGCGATGCGCACGTGCCAAGCGATGGAAGAACGTCAGGAAAATCTTGCGCGCAAACTGTCGCGCACCACGAACCTTCTGCGCACACGTGTCGACGTGGCAGTCGAACAGCAGAACCGTGACCTGCTGACGGCAATGAACCGGCGTGCGCGGCTGCAGTTGCGACTGCAACAGACCGTCGAGGGTCTGTCCGTCGCCGCGATCAGCTACTACACCGTCGGCCTGATCAACTACATTTTGAAGGGCGCCAAGGACGCAGGTTCGCCCATCGACCCAACGATCGGCACCGCGATCTCGGTGCCGATCGTCGTCCTCCTTGTCGCGCTGATCGTACGCCGCATTCGCCGACGCTACGGCGAACAAGGAGACAAAGATCTCTAGTTCGTCGTTCACATTGGCGGCGTCATCCCCTCGCGGCCAACGTTGATGGCGCCCGCGGTGAGGGT
>DATBJU010000060.1:0-10891 GCA_036556265.1 Xanthobacteraceae bacterium
AGCTAGCGATGCGCGCGTTCGAGAGTCGCAAGCACGTCGTGCTGATCAATACCGAGCTCGATTCGACCTTAGGTCCCATTCTCAAGGTGCACGCAGACCGGGCCGGCGTGATCGTCACCAACACCGATGGAGACGAGCCAGGGGTTGCGATGACTCTCCTCCGCTATCTCGAGTCGATCGGGCTCAAGCCGGTGGCGACGGGAAATCTCAAAGGGCTGGTGGATCTGTACCGGACACCCGAGACGCAGCGCGGTTTCGCCGAAAAATACTCGATGAATCCCCGAATCGTCACGTCATTCGCCGACGGGACCAAATTGTCGATGGAAGCCGCCGTGCTTGCCAACGCAACTGGATTCAAGGTGGGCAAACGAGGAATGTACGGCAAGCGTTGCGACCACGTGAATGAGATCGTCAATCACCTCCCCATGGAACAGCTCCTCTCCGGCGGACTCGTTGACTACGCGCTCGGCGCCGCGCCGCATTCGGGCGCATTCGTGGTGGTTCACGAGGAACATCCGGCCAAGAGGCGGAACTTGGGCTACTTCAAGATGGGCGACGGTCCGCTGTACGTTTTCTATACACCTTATCACCTGCCGCACATTCAGATCGCGGCAACCATCGCGCGCGCCGCGCTACTGGGCGATGCCACCGTTTCGCCCCTGGGCGCACCGGTATGCAGCGTGGCCACGTTCGCAAAGAAGGATCTCAAAGCCGGCGACATACTTGATGGCGTCGGCGGCTTCACGACCTATGGTGTGGTCGAAAACACAGGCATTTTTAACGAGGAGAATCTTCTTTCGATGGGGCTATCGGAGGGCGCCCGGATCAAGCGCGATATCCTCAAAGACGAACCGATCACATTCGCCGACGTGGAGCTTCCGGAGGCGCGTTTCTGCGATGCGCTCTTCGCGGAGCAGAGCCACTATTTCTCCAAGCAGCCTGTCGGATCTCGCGGAAATGCATGATATCGCGCCGAGCGACAACAACGGGACGTTGTGGGGCGACGGCATCTGCACTGTTTGCGGAGCCGATGAATTCGTCGACTTCCTTGAGATCGAGGGGATCCCGGCGCAGGACGGAGTCCTGTGGCCGACCCAAGCTCAGGCCGCGATAGCACCAAAAGGAAATATTACTCTCAGCCTGTGCCTCAACTGCAGCTTCGCGGGGAACCGGACCTTCGAGCCAGAGCTCCTGAAGTTCACCGGATACAATGTGTCGGCGGAATATTCGCCGCTATATCAGAAGTTCATCAAGGATCTGGCCACCGATCTAATCGATCGTCACGGCATCAGAAACAAGACGGTGCTCGATATCGGATGCGGCAACGGATACTTCCTCAGAACCATCTGTGCGCTAGGGGAAAATCGCGGCGTGGGCTTCGACCCGAGTTACACGGATCTCTCGGCGAATAGCGGCAAGTCGCCGGATACGCGCTTCATTCAGGACTACTACTCCGAGCGTTACGCTTCATACCACGGTGATCTCGTGTGCTGCCGGCAGGTCATCGACCATCTTGGAAGTCCGAAAGCATTTCTTAAGATGGTGCGGCGCGCGATCGGTGAGCGGAACGGCACCGTCGTATATTTCGAAGTGCCTAACCCGGAACGTCGACTTCAGAAGTTCGCACCGTGGAAAGTCGGCTACGAACACGGTTCATGGTTTTTTCCCGAGTCATTCCGTCTGTTCTTCGAATTGTGCGGCTTCGAGGTGAAGTCTGTCGCTCCCGTTCACAGCGGAGACTACCTGGGAATTGAATCTGTCGCGGCGCCGCGGGCCGCAGTGAACGCGAAACCCGTCTCGAAAACGGTAGCCGCTCGGCTCGCGGACGATTTGAAATCACTCTCGTCGCGTTTCGAGCGTGAAGTTTCGGAATGGAACCAGCGACTCGAGCGGATGACGAACGATGGCGTACGGGCCATTCCGTGGGGAGCGGGAGAGCACGGGATCGGTTTTGTGAACATTCTCAACATTCAGCAGCAGATGCCGTTCATCGTCGATATCAACCCCAGCCGCGTCGGAAAGTATCTTCCGGGAACAGGGCAGAAGGTCGTCGCGCCGGAGTTCATGGTCGAGTACAAACCAGACCTGCTCATCATTACGAATCCGACCTACAAGACCGAGATCGAGGATCACACGCGGAAGCTCGGCGTCAGGTGCGACTTCCTAGTGCTCTGAAGCGGAAAACAAAATTTCCGGCGTCGGCGGGCTCTTTTGGTAAGGGCAGGAGGGATCGCCACGGAATGCGGGGTGGCGAACGACCGTCAGACCACGTTCCCGTCTGGATCGACCTCGACATTCCACCGGCATAACCGGATTCATGTTCCGCTGTGCGGACTTAGCCGTTGATGCCGCTTGTTCGGCTTCGAGCAGCGTCGCAATATTGCTATTCAGGGCGCCGAAGAAAAATCGAGAAAACAGGGGTGCCGACGCTAGGGGAGACGTGAAAGAGGCCTCGCCTCCGCGTGGCAACCGGGTATAGAGCGAATTATACTGAACGGCGCGATTGTACCGGCCCGTTGTCGGATCAACTATTAATCGCGATCCACTCAGCGGTGATGATCTTCAAAGGTCGGTCTCGAGCAGGCTCGCGCCCTGCTGCGAAATTTTCAAACACGACAGCCGGCCCGTAGCGTACGCTGCCGTATCGAGATTAATTCGGTTCGGTAACAGCTCGGGTACTGATACCGGTGAATGCCCGTGCACCACAACGCAACCGAAGTCATCTTCGGACTCCAGGAACTCCTCCCTTATGCATAGGCAATCGCTTTCGCCCTGCTTATTCAAAGCAACACCAGGTCGCACGCCCGCGTGCACGAAAAAATAAGCGCCAGCGCTAAAGTGAATCTGCAAATCACTCAGGAATGAACGGTGAGTATCGGGCATCCTTGCGACCAGCGCGGCACGAATTGCATCGTCATCGGTCGGATAACGCAGTAAATCCGGATTGATTCCATACGATATCAACGTCTCGAACCCGCCGATTGGGCGCCAGTGATCAAGGGCAGCCTCACCATTCAGAAAGCTTTCAAGGATTTTCTCGTGATTGCCGCGCAAGAAGGCTGTCTTGCGTTCCTTTCCGCGTTGGATGAGCCGGTCGACCACCTTTGCCGAGGCAGGTCCGCGATCGACATAGTCTCCGAGGTAGACTTCGAGCACCTTGTTAGCTCGTTCAGCCCGCATGTCGTGGTCTATGCGAGCGCAAAGCTCCTCCAGCAGGTCGATCCGGCCGTGGATGTCGCCGACTGCGTAGATTAGGGTGCCTTCAGGAGCCGCCGGGTAGTCGTTGCGCTGCCTCGCGTCGGGCAGAAGCCATGAGAACGTGTGGCTCAGCCAGCGCTCCTTCGTGACGCCGACAGAGTCTCGCGGGCTCCGGCGGGTTCCGACGCTGTGGGCCGAAAGCCATCTCATCGCGCCGCGCCTCGAAGTTTCTTCGCAAGCGTAGCACGTCTCGACCGAATTCGCCCAGAATCGACTCAATATGCCTTGGTGTCGAACGGGACGACCATGATCGTCCAAGCGAGAATGCGGATGTCGAGCCAGATCGACCAATTGTTTATGTACCAGAGATCGCGCATGACGCGTGCTTCCATGCTGGCCACATTGGGTGTCTCGCCGCGATATCCGTTGACCTGCGCCCAGCCCGTGATCCCCGGCTTGACGTGGTTTCGGTCGGCGTAGTTGGCGATCAATTCGTCGTATCGATTGTCGAGCGCGACCGGATGAGGTCTCGGCCCCACAAGCGACATCTCCCCGCGCACCACGTTCCACAGCTGGGGTAGTTCGTCGACGCTGGTCCGACGGAGCACACGACCGAGCGGCGTCACGCGAGGGTCGTTGCGTGTCGCCTGCGCATAACTCGCCTCGGGCGATTGAACCGACATGGTTCTGAATTTCAAAATTTCGAACTGCCTGCCCCCGAACCCGCGCCGCGGCTGACGGAAGAGAACCTGCCCGGTGGAGCTCAATCGGATCAGGACCGCCGTCATGGCAAGGAGAGGTGAGAGCATCAGAAGAAGACCGAGTGCGACGGTGAGATCGAATCCGCGCTTCAATCCGCGCTCGAGCATGGTCAGCGGTGCGCGCTGGATTTCGAACGTGGGCGTTGCGGAGATGGTAATTCCGCAACCGGAAAGGATCTTGTCGACGCTGTTGTCCGCGAACAAATAGACGGGAACGGGCAGCCGCACGAACTGGATTTTGAACTCATCAATCAAGTGCAGGCACGACCACGGCATGAACAGATAGACCGCATCGCAGCGCCGCGTTTCGAGAACGGACTTGATGTCGTTGACGATGGAAGCGAGGGCCGATTGCCGGGCCGTTGGATCGTTCTCGTCAAGGGACAGATCACTCGCCCCGAAGACGGTAGTGCCCTCTCGTGCCATTTGGGCGAGTCGTTGCCAGCGATCCGCCAGCGCTCCAGCGAAGATTACGTACGCGGATTGCATCGTCAGGTAGCCGGCGGCCATCAAGCGCGCGAGGTACATGAGTAGCGCCTGACGCGCCGTCAGCAGGACGACGAGACCGAACAGGAAGCCACCCGTTATCGCGATACGCGAGAACTCTGCCGTGGATTTTGTAAGGAAGGCGAGCCACCCGACGACGAAGAAGCCGACCATCCAGCCGAGAAACGCCACGCGACGCTGAAATCTCAGGTCGCCGAGACGCACAAGGTTGTAGCCATCCTTGAGCGCAATCGTCCCGATGATCAGCGCGCCGGCCAACACTGAGACGACCAGCGCGTCTCCGAGCCCGATTTCCGTGCCGCGAACGAAGACGTGATAAACGATGTCGGCGCCGACGAAGCTCAGGATGACGAGCGTCAGATCCCAGACTGCGACGATCGTCTTGACGACCGGCGGTGCCAAATGCACCCACGGCCGGGCCATCGCCATCCCGGCCAGTTGTTCTCCGCCCGTGGTGCCACTCACGCGATACGTCACGAGAACACAACCCTATTAGGGGGAAACGGTCGCTATTGTGTCCCCCACTATTTCAACTTCTTAACAAGTTTTTAACCTCGGTGGACCTCCCCCCGCTGGTAAGCTCCAATTAATCATGAATTAATTGCGACAAAAGTATGATTCGTTATGTCGCATGTCCGCAGCATCCACCGATCAGTGCAGAAAATTGCCGAACGACCGCCCTGCGCAGGCCGCGAATGACCTCTAAGTCCTCATCTGATCACGGGATTTCACAAGAAGCCCGGCGGCCTTAACTGATTGGGAACCGGGTGTGGAGGTCAATGCGTTTGGTCTGCAGGTCGGGGACCTACTGAGACGAGGTTGCCTATGTTGTTTGTTGGGGTCGTTTGCGGATTTGCCGGGCTGCTTATTGGCATGATCGCCAATGTACGCGCGTTGGTGTTTGTCGCGCTGCTCACGGTGCCTGCTGCTTTCCTTTCCGGCACTGGGGGCGGTGAGGGATACTTGATCGCCGCCTTGTGGTCTGTGACAGGCCTTGTGACATTGCAGATCGGCTACGTGATCGCGATCGTGATGCGCGCGATTTGGCTCCCGGAGCCAAGCGAAGTTCGACAACCGGCTTCGTTGCGCTGACTCACTGCATTGGCGCGCACGACGTCGCGCCTTGCGGCCGTGAATTCAGCTCACGTTGCGCTTTGCTCCCGAGCCGGCAAGGCGGTTCACTGGCCGGCGCAGTCCAAGATTTTCCCGCAGCGTCCGACCCTCGTATTCCTTCCTGAGGACTCCTCGCCTTTGTAGCTCCGGGATCACCTGGTCGACGAAATCGTCGAGCCCGCCCGGCAGATACGGCGGCATCACGTTGTAGCCATCGGCGCCCCCGTTCCTGAACCAGTCCTCGAGGTGATCGGCGATCGTCTGCGGTGTGCCGCAGATGATCCAGTGCCCGCGCACGACGATACGGAGATAGAGCTCGCGGATCGTGAGCTGCTCGTTCTTCGCCATGTCGGTGAACATCTTAAGGACATGCTGGCTCGAATCCGATTTGGCGATTTCCGGCAACGGGCCGTCGAGCGGGTAGGGGGAGAGATCGATGTTGCCGAGGAGCTCGCCCAAGAGCGCAAGCCCGATCTCCGGGTGCACGAGCGATTGGAGCTTCGCGAATTTCTCGTCGGCCTCTTCCTGCGTGCGGCCGACCACCGGAGAGACGCCCGGCATGATCTTGATGTCGTCGGGCGCGCGCCCGTATTTCGCGAGGCGTCCCTTGAGGTCGTCGTAGAATGTCTTCGCGTTCGCGAGCGTCTGATGCGCGGTGAACACGACCTCCGCGATCTCCGCCGCGAGCTCCTTGCCGACGTCGGAGGAGCCGGCCTGCACGATCACCGGATGTCCTTGCGGCGGCCGCGGCACGTTGAGCGGCCCGCGCACCGAGAAATGCTCGCCCTTGTGGTCGAGCACGTGCAGCTTCCCTGGATCGAAGTAACGGCCCGACGCCTTGTCGCGCACGAACGCGTCGTCGTCCCAGGAGTCCCACAAACCGAGCACGACCTGCGCGAACTCCCGCGCGCGGTCGTAGCGGTCATCGTGGGCGAGGTGCGCCTCCTTGCTGAAGTTGAGCGCTTCCTTCGGGTTCGTCGATGTGACGAGGTTCCAGCCCGCGCGGCCGCCGCTGATGTGATCGAGCGAGGCGAATTTACGCGCAATGTGCAGCGGTTCGTTGTAGGTGGTGGTGGCGGTGGCGACGAGGCCGATGTGCTTGGTCACGGCCGCGAGTGCCGACAATAGAGTGATCGGTTCGAAGCCGGCGATGTAGGTGGCGACGCGGCTCTGCCGTTCGGGCGGCCAGTTGCGCATCGCGGGCGAGTCTGCGAGGAACAGGAGGTCGAACTTGCCGCGCTCCGCGGTCTGCGCGAGCTGCGTATAATGTGCGAAGTCGACGGCCGCACCGGCGTAGGCGTCCGGATACCGCCACGAGGCGATGTGATGGCCCGTGGGGTGGAAGAATGCCCCGAGCTTCATCTGGCGGTTCGCTGCCATGGTTCCTCCGCGCGCGAGACTACCCGCGGACGATCCGCTCGGCCAACCGCCACGGCCGCAGCTCCGGCTCTGAAGTCAGTCCAATACTCGAAATTCCGCGCCGTCGACCACGTAGCGCGCGTAGCGAAAATCCCGAATGTAGGCGACCCTGCCGTCACGCCACTCGAGCAGAACAAAGTACGCCGGGCAGCCCGACGCGTCGGCGGGATCGCGCACAATGATTGCGGGGCGTCCTTCCACGCGCCCGGGCACCAGCCGCCAGTCGCGTACCTGACTGTAATTATTGACGTACGTCCCGACTTCCCGGCGCCCCTTCAGTCGCGTGCGGTTGACGAGTTCGAGCCGCACCTCGTCCGCCAGCATGTCGCGGATCGCATCGAAGTCGCGCGCGTTGAAGCGGTCAACGTAGGTGGCAAGGAGCGCACGCTCGGTTTCACTCAAGGCTGGCAAAGGCTGGTCGTCGGGCTTCTGCGCAAGCGCCCGCAGTCGCGCGCGACCGCGATGCAATGCGGCCTTCACCGAGGGAACGCCCGTTTCCGTGACGCTCGCGATCTCTTCGAGCGAGTAGCCAAGCACGTCCATGAGAATAACACTGCTTCGTTGCGTGATCGGCAGCCGCATGAACGTCCGCAGGCTTGCCTCCGCCGCCTGCCGTGCGTCCACTTCGGTTCTGGGATCGGCGATCATGTCCGGATCCTCTTCGCCGTGCCTGGCGTCATGCCGCGCGCGGCGGCGGAGAAAGTCGAGTACGGCGTTGTGGGCGATGCGGAACAGCCATCCTTCCGGGTTCGCGATTTTCCCGGCGCCCGGAAGGGCGTCGATCGCCTTCGCGATCGCTTCCTGAAGCACGTCCTCGCCATCGATGACCGAGCCGGTCATGCGTGCGCAATAGCGGTGCAGCCGCGGCCGCAGCTCGCGGAGCAGCCGTTCGAAGGTGTCGTCCGCGCGGGAGACTTCGGTCATCTTGCGCGTAGCTAGTCGGCGAGCATGCGATAGTTCCCGACCACCGTCACGTCCCCGGATTGTGGCGGCTCGATGCAGCGCTCCTTGATGCCTTGCTGAAACGCCTTGAAGGCTTCCAACGCGGGGATCGGACTGGTGCCGTCCTTCGTCTCTGTCGCGACGAAGTGCACGAAGCTGCCGTCATTGAGCTTCAACGCCAGATATCGAACTCCTTCCGGCGATTTCACCTGCAACTCGCGAAAGACGCCCTGGATCAGGCGTTGGTTTTCCTCGGTCCGATCGGGCTTCGTCTTGTATCGCACGAGCATCTGTTTCATTGGGGTCTCCCTTGCCAGTCACGTCCTAGACGTCCGTGGAGGTCCGAAGGATTCGCGCCGGCGAACATTTCTCAGAGGCCCTCAATTGTGCAGGGGATGTCGGGATCGGGCATACTCGTTCGTCCTTGGGGGTGACAGAGAAGGAAGAATGCATGCTCTACGCCATCCTCTGCTACCACGACGAAGCCGTGGTCAATTCCTGGACGAAGCAGCAGGACGACGCCGTCCTCGCCAAGCGCCACAAGATCACCGACAAGCTCGCCGCCGCCGGAAAGCTCGGGCCCGTGGCGCGGCTGATGCCAACGACCGCCGCCACGACGGTGCGTTCCGGCCGCGAGCCACTCGTGATCGACGGGCCGTTCGCCGAGACCAAGGAGCAGCTGCTCGGCTTCTATCTCGTTGATTGCGCGAGTCTCGAGGAGGCGATCGACGCCGCCCGCGCCCTCGGCCGCGAGGAAACCGGCGCCTTCGAGATCCGACCGCTGCGCAGCTTCATTCCGCCGAGCGAGATGTTCAAGCCGCGGAGCGAGCGGAAGTGACCGACATTGCCTGGATCGACGCCGCGCTCACCTCGGCGCGTCCGCAAGCCGTTGCGGCGCTCTTGCGCTATTTCCGCGATCTCGACCAGGCGGAGGAGGCGTTTCACGAAGCCTGTCTGCGCGCGCTGAAGAGCTGGCCAACGAATGGCCCGCCGCGCGATCCGGCTGCCTGGCTCATCATGGTCGGGCGCAACTACACGCTCGACGAGCTGCGCCGCCGCAAACGCCAGGATGCGCTGCCGGATGAGGAAAAGATCTCGAATCTGGAGGACGCGGAAGAGACCATCGTCGAGCGCCTCGACAGCTCGAACTATCGCGACGACGTGCTGCGGCTTCTCTTCATCTGTTGTCACCCCGATCTGCCGGCGACCCAGCAGATCGCGCTCGCGCTCCGCATCGTTTCCGGTCTTTCCGTAAAGGAGATCGCGCGCGCCTTCCTCGTGAACGAGAAGGCGATGGAGCAGCGCATCACGCGGGCGAAACGCCGCGTGGCGGAGGCCGACGTTCCGTTCGAGACGCCGGGCGCCTTAGAACGCGCCGAGCGCGTCGGCGCCGTCGCGGCGATGATTTATCTCCTGTTCAACGAGGGCTATTCGGCAACCGGCGGCTCCGGGCACATCCGCGCGTCGCTCTGCGAGGAGGCGATCCGGCTCGCGCGCTTGCTGTTGCGCTTGTTCCCGAGCGAGCCCGAGATCATGGGGCTCGCAGCGCTCCTCATGCTTCAGCACGCGCGCGCGCCAGCGCGGCTTGATGCCGAAGGAGAGATCGTGCTGCTGGAGGAGCAGGACCGCAGCCGCTGGGACCGCAACATGATCGACGAAGCGCTCGCGCTCGTCGACAAGGCGATGCGGCATCGCCGGCCCGGTCCCTATCAGGTCCAGGCCGCAATCGCGGCGTTGCACGCCCGCGCGCGCCGCGCCGCGGACACCGACTGGGCGGAAATCGACCAGCTTTACGCCGCACTGGAACGCCTGCAGCCGTCGCCGGTCGTCACGCTGAATCGTGCTGTTGCCGTCGCCAAGGTGCGCGGGCCCGCGGACGCGCTCGCGATGATCGAGCCGCTCGCCGACCACCTATCCGGGTATTTTCATTTTTTCGGCGTGCGGGGCGCACTCCTCATGCAGCTCGGACGCGCCGAGGAAGCGCGCGTCGCCTTCGACCGCGCGATCGCGCTCGCGAACACGCCGGCGGAAGCCGCGCATATCCGCATGCATCTCGATCGGCTAATGAAGGACAGCCTGCCCGTCTGACGGCGCACGGGCGCCCGCTAAGTCTCCGCAAATTCAATATAATTTTTGTCCTGAAAAAATCTGACCTGATGGTCGGAACGGGAGGGGCTGCTTCGTCCTTGGGGTAGGACGTCGGCAAGTACCGCGCAGGAGGACCGTCATGATCAGGATGAGCCCTGTTGTTCACTTCGAAATGCCGGCCGACGACAGAAAGCGCATGGCGTCGTTCTACGAGAAGGTCTTCGGCTGGAAGACGCAAATGCTCGGCCCGGAAATGGGCGACTACGTGCTCGTCACCACGGCCGAGAAGGACGTGAAGTCTGGTGCGCCCGCAGGCGCGATCAACGGCGGGTTCTTTCCGAAGAAGCCCGACTGGCCCGCGCAATACCCGTCGATCGTCATCGGCGTGGATGACCTCGAGTCTGCGATGCAGCGCGTGGGTAAGGAAGGCGGCGAGGTGCTCGGGGAGCCGATGCAGATCCCGGGCGTCGGCCGCTACGTCTCGTTCTTCGACACCGAACGCAATCGCGTCAGCATGCTGCAGCCCGACGGCATGTGAGGCGCGAGCATCGCAACCCAGCAAAAACCGAGTGAGGGAAGTCATGTCCATTGTTGCACAGAAGATCATGCCCTGTTTGTGGTTCGACAACGAAGCCGAGGAGGCGGCCAAGTTCTACGTTTCCGTCTTCAAAAACTCGAAGCTCGGCGCGATCAGCCGTTACGGGAAGGAAGGTTTCGAGACCCACGGCCGCAAGGCCGGAACTGTGATGACCGCCGAGTTCGAGATCGACGGGTTGAAATTCCTGGGGCTGAACGGCGGCCCACAGTTCAAGTTCAGTGAGGCGATCTCGTTCCAGATCATGTGCAAGGACCAGGAGGAGGTC
>DATBJU010000061.1:0-4527 GCA_036556265.1 Xanthobacteraceae bacterium
TCGTCGATCACCGCGGCAGTTCCCGCCGCCGAGTAGATGCTTGCATTCGCGGCGGTCGCCTTGGCGCCGAATTCGGCGAAGACGTAGCCACCGACGCGCAGGCAGATGTCGGTGCCGGGGATGTAATAGAACCCCGCCCCGTAAGCGGAACAGATCTTCACGTATTCGACCGGCTTGGCCTTTACGGGAAGGTCCGCCGCCTGTGCCCCCGACAACGCGACGAGACCCGCCGCGGCGCCGAGGAGAAGGCTCTTGGTTACTTTCATCGTGACCTCCAAGATTCTCTCTCGTTGAGGGGGAGCGGGTTCTGTCGAAGGCTTGCGCCTTGAGAAAGTCCCCAAGATCCCCGTGAGACCATCCGACCGGATCGAACTTGCCAGCCCTCGAAAGAACCGTAACTTCGAACCGAACGGCTGCGACTGAAGGTCTATCCCCCTCGGGGTCCCCCTGCCGTCGCTGCACACACCTTAGCCAAGCCCCCCTAACGATCCAATGCCGCAAGGCCTTATCAACCGGCTCCGGCGCGCTTTTCCGAATCCTGTTGCACAAAGACAACGCGGCCCCGCCAGAGCCTTTTTTCATTCAATATCAATGGCTTGAAGGCGGCCGACACCGTCGCTGCGAGTGCACCGGGGGCACGCATTGTGAACCGATGCGGCTGCCTCCCCGGGTACCCAATGGTGGGGAGGTACTCAAGGGGGGAACCGGCGGGAATTCCCACAAAAAATGATTCTTTGGACGGCCCCAACGAGCCAGCCGAGCCGTTGTGCGAGCCAATGGTCGATCGACACGGCCCCAGGGCCCCTCGCGTGCCCACGTTCGGCGCGTCCACCATGCGTCCGGGAAGACGAACGGCCGAATCACGTTGTCACAATAGCAATGGGGCGCCACATCGCGCGCGGCCAGCCCGAGTACTATCAGTACGCGAAACACATGCTCGGCGAGCGCCGCGAGATGCGCCGCGAGCGCGGGGTTGAGCAGCGGCACGCGGAATTCATTCTCAGACAGGAGCAGCGCGCTCTCGTTGACCTGAAAAATATTCCAGCCGTCGACCTTTGTGCGGCTTGAGTACCAGAACACACCGGCGATCGGCACGCGGGCGATGAGCGCAACGAGTCAATGCGGCGTGCACCGGTGTTGTCTCATGCGACAGGTCACGCCAATTCATTCTTTCCACCGACCCCGAGAAGGCGCCGATGTAGCCCGGATGGAGCGAAGCGAAATCCGGGATTACTCGTCGACTCGCACTATCCCTCCCGCATTTCGCTTCGCTCCATGCGGGCTACGAGCGCTTTATTGCGGCCTCGCAAAGCCCGTTTCGTGCCGATTGACGCACGTGTTACGCGTCCGGCAGCTTGGGGGTACCGCCAGCGTCACGGGCGCGTGAACGTCCGCAGCGCTGTAACAATGTGGCGGATTCGCTCGAATTGAGAGGCGGAAACACGCGTGCAGGACCGAGAAGCGGAATGGGCCGGTCTCATGCGGGCAGCCCTGGCCGGCGACGAAGGCGCTTATCGGCGCCTCCTGAACTCGCTCGCGCCGGTGTTGCGGGCGAGTGCGCGCCGTGGGCTCGCGCGCGCGGGAGCCGGTGAAGGAGATTCAGAGGACGTCGTGCAGGAAACCTTGCTCGCGATTCATCTTAAGCGACATACGTGGGATGCCGCCCGGCCCATCGGCCCGTGGGTCCGTGCAATTGCGCGCAACAAGCTGATCGACCATCTCCGGCGCCGCAGCGGCGCCCGTGCGGATGTTCCGATCGATGGCTTCGAGGAAATCTTGCCGGCGGAGACCAACACGCCGCCCGTCGAGACGCGCGATGTCGAGCCTTATCTCGCCAAGTTGCCCGTCCGCCAGCGTGACGTCGTCCAATGCATCCTGAAGGAGGACATTTCCATTCGCGAGACCGCCGTGCGGCTGAAGATCAGCGAAGGCGCGGTGCGCGTTGCTCTGCATCGCGGGTTGGCCATGATCGCAAAAGGATACAGGCGGGATCTTTGATGAGAAACCTGACATGAGAACGAACGATCTGATCCGCGCCATTGCCGCCGACAACGCGACACGCATTGCGTCGGTCGAACGCTGGCTGCTGATTTCGCTGCTCGCTGCGACCGCGGTGTCGGCCGCTCTCTTTGCGGCGATGCTCGGTCCGCGCGCCGACATCGCGATCGCATCGGGTACGTTCGGATTCTGGTTCAAGTTTGCCTTCACACTCACGCTCGCGCTGACTGCGGCGTTCCTCGTTACGCGTCTCGTTCGGCCGGGCGCCGACGCGAAGCTCGCTGCCGTCGCGCTTGTCGCGGCACCTCTGCTGCTTGCCGTCGTCGTTGCCTCCGAGCTCACGCAAGTGGCACCCGCCATGCGGACCGCGAAGCTCGTCGGGACGACCTGGCGATCCTGCCTTACATTCGTTCCGCTGCTTTCCGCTCCGATCCTGTTCGCTGCGTTGATCGCATTGCGTCACGGAGCACCTACGCGCCCGGCGCTCGCCGGCGCTGCCGCCGGACTGCTCGCCGGCGGCCTCGGCGCGGCCGTTTACGCTTCGTACTGCGTCGAGGATTCGGCGTTCTTCCTAGCGACCTGGTACACGCTGGCGATCGCGATCGTCACGTCGATCGGAAGCGCTCTCGGCGCGCGATTGTTGCGGTGGTGATGTCAGGCGTCAGAAGTCAGGAACCAGAAGTCAGATCACTCAGGAGGCGTACGTTCCTGATTTCTGACATCTGATCCCTGATCCCTGTTACGCGCTCAAAATCTTCTGCCGAAACAGCCAGCCTGCAATCGCACCTGCGATGGTTGGCACGACCAGGAATAGCCACAACTGCGTCACTGCGGTCGCGCCGGTGAATCCGACGAGCACCACGGCCGGCCCGAAGCTGCGCGCCGGATTCACCGACAGGCCCGTAACGGCGAAGAACGGCAGGTGCAACGCGAACAGGGTGAGCCCGATTACGAGTCCGGCGACCGGATTACCGCCACGCCCCGCAGTGACCCCGAGAATGACCACGGTGAAGATCAGTGTTGCGATCAACTCCGCGAGCATGGCGCTTGTAACGTTGTACTGCGCGTAGCCGTTTTGGCCGAGGCCCAAAGTCGCAATGCTGTGGCCGCCGGTCTTTCCGGAGAGGATCGCCGCCAGCAGCAGCGCTCCGATTAACGCTCCGGCAAGTTGCGCGATGATGTATCCGATCGCTTCGTCGGACTTCATGCGCCCGGCCGTGACCATGGCCACTGTCACCGCCGGATTGATGTGCGCGCCGGAGATCGGACCGAGGCCGTAGGCGACTGCCGTTACGGCGAGGCCGAAAGCAAGACCGATCGCAGCGACGTTGATGACTGGATTCCCACTCAGGCCACCGATCGCGACAGCGCCGCAGCCGACGATAACGAGCACGGCCGTACCAATGCATTCCGCAAGATACCGCTTCATTGATTTGTCCATGGGATTTCCTCAACCCCGACGAATCGGGTGGCGGAACATATAGCGATTCGCCAGCCGTCGAGGCTTCCCGCGCGCAGCAATAAAATCCCTGTCATCCCGGGCGAGCGCCGCGTAGCAATGCAATCCTTGTCATCCCGGCCGAGCCGCGCGTAGCGCTAAAATCCCTGTCATCCCGGGCGAGCGCCGCGCAAGCGGAGCGAGACCCGGGATCCAGGAACACGACATTCAATGCCCTACTATCTTTACATCATGGCAAGCGGACCGAAGGGGACGCTCTATGTCGGCGTCACGTCCGACCTTTCCCTGCGCGTAGCGCAACACAAGTCCGGCGAGCTAGGTAGTTTCACTGCGCGGTACGACGTGACACGCCTGGTTTTCGTTGAAGAATTTCAGCGCGTTGAGGACGCGATTGCAGCGGAGAGGCGGATCAAGCGCTGGCACCGTACCTGGAAGATCGAGTTAATCGAAAAGTTGAACCCTGATTGGCGGGACTTGGCGGCCAGCCTTCTTTGATTCTGTGTTCCTGGATCCCGGCTCTCGCCGCGCTACGCGCAGCTCGGCCGGGATGACAAGGGATTGTATTGCTGCGGCGTCGCTCGGCCGGGATGACACAGGATAAACACCGTTCGCCGAAGTCGCTGTCACCAGAAACGTCAACCGGCTATCATGCTGGCTGTGATCGGGGGCAGACTTATGATTCGCTTGACATTGCTTGCGATGGTCGCCGCCTTGTTCGCCACGCCGGTCGGCGCCCAGCAGCGCGTGCAAACCGGCGTGCTCGAGTGTCTGTCCAATCCGACTTTCGGCGCGATCATCGGCTCGGTGCGCACGATGAATTGCGTCTTCAAGCCGGCGCAAGGCCGCGAGCAGTACTACTCCGGCACGCGGGCACGCGTCGGCATCGATCTCGGGGTGCAGGCCGGCGCCGCAGTCTTGTGGGGCGTGTTCGCGCCGACGCGGCAGCTCGGTCCCGGCGAGCTTGCGGGAACCTACGCGGGCGTCTCCGCGGACGCGGCCGCCGGCCTCGGCGTTGGAGCAAACGCTTTGATCGGCGGTTCCAACAACACGATCACACTGCAGCCGTTGAG
>DATBJU010000062.1:0-15508 GCA_036556265.1 Xanthobacteraceae bacterium
TCCTCAGCATCCGCGGACTGCGCAAGGCGTTCGGCGGGCTCGTAGCCGTACGCGACATCTCATTCGATATTCCGGAGGGATCGATCATGGGACTGATCGGTCCGAACGGCTCGGGCAAGACGACAGTGCTCAACCTGGTCACCGCCGAGCTGACTGCGGATGCGGGATCGGTACGATTCGAGGGGCGCGAGATCCTTGGCACGCAGTCGTTTCAGGTTTGTCGCGCACGCATCGCGCGCACCTTCCAACTCGTGCGCGTACTGCCCCACATGACCATGCGCGAGAACGTCATGCTCGGTCGCATGTTCGGATCTGATCCGACGACGCCCGCCCACGCAGGGCGCGATGCCGACCTCCTGCTTGAGCGCGTCGGCATGGCGGGCCGCGCAGGTCTCTTTGCCTCGCAGTTGACCTACATCGATCAAAAGAGAGTCGAGCTCGCGCGCGCGCTCGCCACGCGCCCGCAACTGCTGCTTCTCGACGAATGGCTTGCCGGGCTCAATCCAACGGAGCTGCGCATCGGAATCGAGTTGATTCGCCAGATTCGTAGGGAAGGGATAACCATAGTGATGATAGAGCACGTCATGGAGGCCATCCGTGCGCTTTGTGATAGGGTGGTTGTCATGAACGCGGGTGAAAAGATCGCCGAAGGGACGCCGGAAGCCGTGTTGTCCGATGCCGGCGTGATGCACGCCTACCTCGGAGCCGACGATGCTGCGGCTTGAACACATCAGCGTCGCTTATGGAAAGCACGAAGCGCTGCATGACGTCTCGCTTGAGGCGGAAGCCGGCCGGACGACGGTCATCCTGGGCGCGAACGGCGCGGGCAAGACGACACTGCTGAAGACGATCGCGGGTCTCGTCCGGCCGCAGCCGGGCGGCCGCATCATGTTCAACGGGCAATCGATTGAGAACGTCCCCCCGCACAGGATCGTCGCTTCCGGCATCGCGCTCGTGCCCGAGGGCCGCCGGCTGTTTGGCGAGATGACCGTGGTCGAGAACCTGCGTCTCGGTGCATACACCGAGCATGCGCGCGCGGACGAAGCGGCGCAGCTCGAGCGCATGCTGGACCTTTTCCCGCGCTTGGCAGAGCGCCGGAGCCAGCTTGCCAAGACCATGAGCGGCGGCGAGCAGCAGATGCTCGCGATCGCGCGTGCGTTGATGTCCGAGCCGAAAATTCTTCTGCTGGACGAGCCTTCGCTTGGCCTCAGCCCTCGTTTGGTTAAGGATTTGTTTTCAGTTCTGCGTACTATTACGCGGGGCGGGCAGGCGGTGGTTCTGGTCGAGCAGAACGTCCATCAAAGCCTGCGGCTCGCGGACCAGGTCCACGTTCTGGAGAACGGCCGCATTGTAAAGTCGGGTTCGCCTGCGGAGATCGAGGAAGACAAGGTCATTCAGCAAGCGTACCTGGGTTTAGAGAGTGAACGTCCGATGGCAATTCAAGTCGAAACACCAGTGAGCGCGGGCGGCTTCTACAATCCGGCCGCGCGTTCGGTAGGGGCGCAGCCCGCAACGGCGACTGGAAAGACCGCCGCGGCGGCCGTCGCCAAAAAGAGTGAGGCTCCAATGGAACGTCGCGTCGATAGCATCAATGGCTCGGGTGGTGGGTTCTACAACCCGTTTGCCCGCTCAATTTCACCCGCGAAGAGTGCGCCTGCCGCGCAAGAGACGCGCCAAGCCGCCGCTCGTCACCCCGAAAGCGCAAAGGACTCGGGAGGATTCGTCAATCCGACGGTCCGCCCCACCGGCCAGTCTTGAGGGCGGCTACTAGCTCTTGCGCATCACGTGATAGCTGAGTTCGTCGGGGTCTTTCAGGTCCGGAACTTTCCAGCCGTCGATGTCGTATTCGGCCATGCACTGCTCGGCGAAGCCGGTGAGCTCTGCCGCGCGCCCGCTCGCCTGCGCCCCGAACAGCACATAGCGGCGGATCTCCTCCGAGGAGCCGCCGTAGTTGATCTCATAGAGCTCGTGCCGGCCGCCGAACTCGGTCCCGATCGCATCCCAGAGAAGCTTCAACAGCTTCGCCCGGTCCACCGCCGTGTACCCGTTCGAGCCGCGCATGTACTTGTCGATGTAGGGCCGGATCTCCGGACTCTTGAAGTCGCGGTTCGATGAGGTGAGGAAGATCAACCCCGACGCCACCGTCGACTCGATGATGTACTTCACCTTGGTGTAGGCCATGTTGGAGAGCACGTGGTAGGCGCTGCCCGGCTCGATGTCGGGTAAGAGATAATCCCCGGTCCACGGTTTCGGGTTCTTCACCATCGCTTCCGTCAGCCCCCAGAACATGTTGCGCCACACCAGGACCTCGCCCACGTTCGCCTGCACGCCCCTGTAGTCCTTGGTGCCGGCGGCTTCCGTCGCCTTCAAGAGCAGCCCGGCGATGAAGTCGAGCTTGATCGCAAGCCGCGTGCACGCGTGCACGAACAGCCGCGGCAGGAACCCGGTGCGCGGAAAGAAGTTGTTCGCCTTGTCCATGTCGCCATAGACGAACACGTTCTCCCACGGCACCAGCACCTTATCCAGGATCAGCACCGCGTCGTTCTCGTCCAGTCGCGACGACAAGGGATAGTCGAACGCGCTCCCCATCGCCGTCGACGTCATCTCGTACGACGTGCGGCAGATGAACTTCACCCCCGGCGCGCCGGTCGGGATCATGAAGATCGCCGCGAAGTTCTTGTCCCCCACCGGGATCAGACCATGGTGCGCAATGAACGTGTAGTTCGTCAGCGCCGAGCCCGTCGCCACCACCTTGGCGCCCGACATGATCAGCCCCGCGTCCGTCTCCTTCTCCACGTGCACATACACGTCCCCCACCTTCTCCGGCGGCAGGTTGCGGTCCACCGGCGGGTGGATGATCGCGTGATTGACGAACGGAACCCGCTCCTGGCTGAACTGGTACCAGCGCTTCGCGTTCTCCTGGTACGGCGCGTAGAAGTCGACCGTCGCCCCCAAGGTCGCCAGAAACGACCCCTTGTAGTCCGGCGCCCGTCCGAGCCAGCCGTAACAGATCTTCGCCCACTCCGCGATCGCGTCGCGACCCTTGATAAGCTCCTCCGGCGTCTTCGGCGCCTTGAAGTACGCCTGCGTCACACCCCCGTTCCCCGTGTCCGTCGGCACCATCAGCTTGTCGCGGTGCTTCGGGTCGTGCATCGCATCATAAAGCCGCGCCACCATCCGCGCCGTGTTGCGAAACGCAGGGTGCGTCGTCACGTCCTTCACCCGCTCCCCGTAAATGTAAATCTCGCGATCGTCGCGCAGCGAGTCGAGATACTCGTTCCCGTTCATCGGACGCGTAAAGCGTACCTTCCCCGTCGATTCAGGACGCTTCGCATACGCAACCGCAACCGCATCCGCATCCGCTCGCGTCGCAGCTTTCGACATCGCTCTCATCCTCCCTGTGACGCCGGATTGCGCCGAATGACGCGCGCGTAATCGGTTGACAGCGCTGGATATTCGGGGCCGGCTTTGTAGTTTGAGGTGACGATACGAACTCGGGTCTATGAAGGCAACGGAATTCCGGAAGCCACCCTTTCTCGGCTAATCGGCGCGCATCGTCACGTGCGGGCACGATGGCGGCATCAATCAGGATCCTGGCCCGAGATCGACCGTGCCATGAAATCCCGGGTTTGTTACGCCACGCCGACCTGGTGTACCAGACGGATATCGTTGTTGGGCAAGGCCCCGGAGCCGCCGCGCGATTGAGCGTCGGCGAGCGTTGACACCAGATGGGCTCTCCCCGACAATTTGCGCGGCCGAAAACGCGAAGAAAAATCCAGCTTCGAGCCATTCAGGGGTCCGCAGTTTCGACAACTCGGACCCGCGGGAGGACATCCAATGACGCGCAACGGAAATCGCGGCGGCATCAACCGCCGTACGCTGCTCAAGTACTCCGCCGCAACAGGCGCGGCGCTCGCCTCCGGATCGGTCTATGCGCCGGCGATCGCGCAGGCGAAACCAATCAAGATCGGCTATGTCAGCCCCGCGACCGGACCGCTCGCTCCGTTCGCGGCCGCCGACCAGTTCATGCTCAACCAGTTCCGGCAGGCGACCAAGGCGGGATTGAAGGTCGGCAACGCGATGCGCCCGATCGAAGTGATCCTCAAGGACAGCCAATCGAATCCGAACCGTGCCGCGCAGGTCGCGAAGGACCTCATCGTACAGGACAAGGTCGATCTCATGCTCGTCGGCAATACGCCGGAGACGACGAACCCCGTGTGCACGCAGTGCGAGATCGAGGAAGTTGCGTGCGTATCCTCGCTTGCTCCGTGGCAACCCTGGTTCATCGGCCAGCAGGCGAACCCCGCTGGCGGGCCGCCGGCGTGGAAGCCCTTCAACTACGCCTATCACTACTTCTGGGGCCTCGAAGATGTGATCGGCGTCTTCACGAACATGTGGGGCCAGCTGAACACGAACAAGGTTGTCGGCGCGCTGTTCCCGAATGACGGTGACGGCAACGCCTGGGGTGACAAGCAGGTCGGATTCCCGCCCGTGCTCGAGAAGCTCGGTTACAAATTGTTCGATCCCGGTCGCTATCAGAATCTGACGGACAACTTCTCCGCCCAGATCGCGGCCTTCAAGAACGCCAAGGCCGAGATCGTCACTGGCGTCGTGCTGCCGCCGGACTACACGACCTTCTGGAAGCAGGCGCTGCAACAGGGCTTCAAGCCGAAGGCAGCTTCGGTCGGCAAGGCGCTGTTATTCCCGTCGTCGGTCGAGGCGCTAGGCAAGGACGGCCATAACATCTCAACGGAAGTTTGGTGGACTCCGAGCCATCCGTTCAAGTCTTCGATTAACGGCATGACCGCGAAGCAGCTCGCCGACGCGTTTGAATCGGCAACGAAGCAGCAATGGTCGCAGCCGGTAGGCTTCGCGCATTCGCTGTACGAAGTCGGGCTCGACGTGCTGAAGCGTACGGCGGAGATCGGAAACGCCAAGGCGACGGCGAAGGCGATCGCCGAGACCAATCTCGACACCGTCGTCGGCAAGGTGCAGTGGAACGGCAAGGGTGTGCCGCCGTTTGCCGCGAAGAACGTCACCAAGACTCCGCTTGTGGGCGGCCAGTGGCGCACCAAAGACGGCAAGCGTTTCGACATGGTGATCGTCGACAACAAGTTGGCGCCGAGTATTCCGCTCGGCGGCAAAATGGAGCCGATCACCTGAGATCACGACGTCTCCCCGGGCCGCAACGAAGGCCGGCGGCCCGGGGGAACGCGCAGTTCGCGACGGACACCAGTGCGGCGCGCAGCGTTTACAATGCCCGCCCATAAAGACTGCAAGCGCGGGCGCGACGTTGTAAAACCAAACCATGCCCGAGCCTTCCCTTCGGCCCTCTCACCCCCGCACAATTCTTGAAGTTGCCGGGCTCACCAAGTCCTTCGGCTCCGTGCGCGCGGCTGACAGCGTGCTGCTCGCCGTCCGCTCCGGCGAAGCAGTCGGCATCGTCGGACCGAACGGCGCCGGCAAGTCGACCGTGTTCAACCTGATCACCGGCGACCTGAAGCCTGACGCGGGTCACATTCGCCTGAACGGCGTCGACATCACGAAAAAAACTCCGCACGAGCGCTGCTGGTCAGGCATTGCGCGCTCCTATCAGGTTCCGCAGCCGTTCGAGAATCTCACGGTGTTCGAGAACTTGCTTGTTGGAGCGGTGTACGGGCAGGGCAGGCGGGAAAACGAGGCAGCCGACCACTGCGCCGACATTCTCGCGCGCACTCGCCTGATGCACAGGGCAAACGCACGCGCCGGGTCGCTCACGCTGCTCGAGCGCAAACGCCTCGAACTCGGGCGCGCACTCGCCACTGATCCGCAGCTCTTGCTGCTCGACGAGATTGCAGGCGGCCTCACCGAGGCGGAATGCCAGGAACTGATTGAGACGGTGCGTGCGATCAACGCGGGTGGGACGACGATCATCTGGATCGAGCACGTTGTCCATGCCCTGCTCGCGGTCGTGCGTCGGCTCGTGGTGCTGAATTTCGGCCGCAAGATCGCGGAAGGCGATCCGCAGACCGTCATGCACTCGCAGGAAGTCCGCGAGATCTACACCGGCATCGAAGCCTGAGGATCCGTCGATGTCGTTGCTGGAAACTCGCGACCTTACCGCTCACTACCGCGACTTCCAGGCGCTGTTCGGCGTCAACACCCGGCTGGAGCAAGGCGACACGCTCGCGATCATCGGCGCCAACGGTGCGGGTAAATCCACCTACTTGAAGGCAGTCAGCGGCTTGATCCACGGCCAGCCCTGGAGCGTCGTCTTCGACGGCGAGCCGATCGGTGCGCTCCCGGCCTACGAGATCATGCAACGGGGAATCGCGCTCGTGCCGGAAGGGCGACGATTGTTTCCGTCCATGACCGTTGAGGAGAACCTTCTGATCGGCCGCTACGGTCGCGAGAAGGCCGGCGGCTGGACCCTGGACGGCGTGTACTCGTTGTTTCCCCATCTCAAGATGCGGCGCGACCAGCCGACCACGACGCTCTCGGGCGGTGAGCAGCAGATGGCTGCTATTGGCCGTGCGCTGATGTCGAACCCGCGCGTGCTCCTGTGCGACGAGATCAGCCTCGGCCTCGCGCCGATCATCATTCGCGACATCTATCAGGCGCTTCCGCGGATCAAGGCCGAAGGCACGAGCGTGATCATCGTGGAGCAGGACATCCAGCAGGCGATGAAAGTCGCCGACCGCCTTTACTGCTTTCAGGAGGGTCGCATTTCCCTTGCCGGCGGGCCATCGGCCTTCAGCCGGGAGGAGATCCACGCTGCCTATTTCGGGACTGCGCGATGACCGGGCTGGTCGACAGCATTATTCAGGGCGTGATGCTAGGCGGGCTTTACGCGCTGTTTGCAGTCGGCCTGTCGCTCATCTTCGGGATCATGCGGCTCGTCAATCTCGCGCACGGCGATCTCATTGTGCTCGCCGCGTACGTTATTCTTGCGTTGGTTCATGCCCTCGGCATTGAGGCGTTCGCAGCGGTGCTGGTCGCGGCGCCGCTCATGTTTGTCGTCGGCTTCCTGCTGCAATACGTCGTGCTCAATCGGACACTGGGGCGGGACATCCTGCCGCCGCTTCTCGTCACCTTTGGTCTCTCGATCATCATCCAGAACGGCCTGCTCGAGGCATTCTCGGCGGACAGCCGGCGCTTGAGCGGAGGGGTGCTTGAGACCGAGTCGATCGCACTCGGGAACGGCCTCGCTGTCGGTGTCATGCCGCTGCTCGTATTTCTTTCGGCGGTAGCGGTGATCTTCGCTCTCAACATCCTTTTCTACCGTCTTCCGCTCGGCCGCGCGTTCCGCGCCACGTCCGATGATCCGGAGGTCGCCCAACTCATGGGAATCGACAATCGCCGGATCTTCGCCATCGCCATGGGCGTTGCCCTGGTCGTTACGACAATTGCCGCGCTTTACCTCGGCATTCGCGCGAACTTTGACCCCTCGATCGGCCCGGCCCGACTTCTTTACGCTTTCGAGGCCGTCATCATCGGCGGCTTGGGTAGCCTGTGGGGCACGCTTGCCGGCGGCATCATCATCGGCGTGGCGCAGACGCTCGGCGCGCATGTCAATCCTGAATGGCAGATTCTCGCCGGTCACCTGGCGTTTCTTGTGGTTCTCGTGTTCCGCCCGCGCGGCCTGTTCCCGCGCTCGATCGATTGAGGACACCGATGGCGGAACCGGCCTACCGCATCGAGATCGCGACCATCGCCTCGCGCTACGTGACGTTTGCCGGCGTGCTTTTTCTCATTCTACTTTTTCTCGTGCCGTTCTATGCGTCACGCGGCCTCGTGCAGGAGTTGATTTTCGTCTTCTACATGCTCGCGCTCGCGCAGCTGTGGAACCTGCTCGCGGGCTACGCAGGCCTCGTGTCGGTCGGGCAGCAGGCATTCGTCGGCCTCGGCGGCTATCTCCTGTTTGCGCTCACCGTCTTCGGCGAGATCAACGCATTGCTCGCGATCCCGCTCGCCGGCCTGATCGCCTTTGTGTTTGCGTTCCCGACCGCGCTCGTCGTATTCCGCTTGCGCGGCGCCTACTTTGCGATCGGGACATGGGTGGTGGCCGAGGTCTATCGCCTGATCGCCGCCCAGGTGAAGGATCTCGGCGGCGGAACGGGCACGTCGCTGCCCGTCGCCGTCACGAACGGTGTGTTTGGCATCGAATGGCTCAAGGCGATCCTCGATGTGCGCACCTCGATCGCCCGCGACATGGTGATGTATTGGACCGCGTTCGCTCTCGTTGTTGGCACGCTGTTCGCGGTCTACTTCATTCTCCGCTCGCGCCGCGGACTCGCGCTCGCGGCGATCCGCGACTCGGAGATCGCCGCGGAAAGCGTCGGCGTCGACAGCTTCTATGCGAAGCTATGGGTCTACGCCTTGACGGCAACAGGCACGGGCATGATTGGCGCGCTGATTTACCTGCAAACCGCACGCATTTCCCCTGATGCCGCCTTTTCCGTCCTCGACTGGACTGCCTACGTGATCTTCATTGTGGTGATCGGAGGTATCGGCACGATCGAAGGACCGATCGTCGGCGTCATCATATTTTACCTCATGCAGACATACCTCGCCGATTTCGGCTCCTGGTATCTGATCCTGCTCGGCGCGCTTGCCATCTTCGTCATGCTGTTCGCGCCGCAGGGGATCTGGGGCTATGTTGCGGCGCGCTACGATTTAGTCCTGTTGCCGTTGCGGCGGAGGCTGACGAAGTCGGGCGCCGAGTGAGCGCTCACCGAACGTCGATCTCGCGTGCCGCCGGGATCGATTCTATGCTGACGGCGGTACCGGGGAGAGTTGGACATTCAATGAAGCTCGGCTTCTTCACGATGCCGGTCCATCCGCTGGACAAGGACTGGCGCCAGTCGCTGCGCGAGGATCGCGAAGCGTTCATTCTTGCCGACGAATTGGCGTTCGCCGAAGGCTACGTTGGCGAGCACGCCACCGATCAGGCGGAGAACATCACATCGTGTACGATGTTCATTGCCACGCTGATCGAGGCGACGAAGCGGATCAAGCTCGGCACAGGCACCGTGAATCTGCCGAACAGCCATCCCGTAGCGGTCGCCTCACAGATCGCGATGCTCGACCACCTGCTCGATGGACGTTTCATCTTCGGCATCAGCCCGGGCGGTCTGCTTTCCGATGCCGAAGCGTTCGGCAATCTCGACGCCGATCGCAATGCGATGTTCCTCGAGGCAATCAATCAAGTGCTCGCCATCTGGGCAGGCGAGCCGCCCTACGATCTGAAAGGAAAGTTCTGGAACGTCTCGGTCGTCCGGCATCTGTTGCGCGACGTGGGGCAGGGGATCCTGCCGCGGCCGCTGCAGCGGCCGCATCCGCCGATCGTCGTGACCGTGGTCGCGCCCTTCTCCAAGGGCGTGACGGAAGCGGCGGCGCGCGGCTGGGAGCCGATTTCCGCGAACTTCCTCATGCCGGAATGGGTGAAAAGCCACTGGCCGAAGTACGTCGAAGGTTGCGAGCGTGCCGGACGTCCGGCCAACCCCGCGAATTGGCGCGTCGCAAAAAGCATCTTCGTTGCGGACGACGACTGGACCGCCCGCGAGTACGCGACAGCCGAGAACGGGCCGTATCGTTACTATTACAAGCAGCTGCTGACGAAGCTCGTGCACAGCGGCCGCATCGACCTGTTCAAGACGCGACGCGATCAGCCCGATCACGAGGTGACGCTCGACAAAGTGTGCGATGAACTCATGATCTACGGCTCGCCCAACAAGGTCGTCGACGAACTCCTCGCGTTCCGCGAGCGCGTCGGCGACTTCGGAACACTTCTCTATGCCGGAAAGGACTGGCGGGACCGCACGCTCGCGCGCCGGTCGATGACCCTGATGGCTGAGAAAGTCCTACCGGCGCTCAACGCCGCGACACGAACTGCCGCCGCCTAGCGCAAACTCGCGTTGAACTTATCGAGCGCGGCCGATCCCGGGCAGAGCTCTCGTTCGCCCAGGGAATTGAGTGGCCGCTGCACGGTTGCGAGGTGCTTGTGCAGATCCTCGTTCTCGCTCTCCACGTAGAGAAGGCCTGTCACCACTTCGCCTGCCGCCTGCCGCTCCATCAGATAGTTTGTCGCGGCGCGCCGGTCATGCACGTCGTATTCGGTGGCGAGCTTGCGCAGCGCGACGCGCGAGCCGTCGTGCTGCTCCACGATCTCGACCGTCCCGGGTTCGTAGTCGATCTGGATCGGCGTGCGGCCGGTAATGAAGTCGAGTCGGTTCACCGCTTCGTTGTGCTCGCGCACATAGTCGAAGCTCTTGGTCGAGCCCGGATGATTGTTGAACGCGACGCACGGGCTGATCACGTCGAGGAACGCCGAGCCCGTGTGCTCAATCGCAGCCTTGATCAGCGGAACGAGTTGCGTCTTGTCGCCGGAGAAGCTGCGTGCGACGAACGTCGCTCCAAGTTGCAGGGCCATCGCCACAAGGTCGATCGACGCGTCGTTATTCACAGCCCCACGCTTCGATTTCGAGCCGCGATCCGCGGTGGCGGAGAACTGGCCCTTGGTCAGGCCATATACGCCATTGTTCTCGACGATGTAGGTCATGTTGACGCCGCGCCGGATGAGATGCGCGAATTGTCCGAGGCCGATCGACGCTGA
Organism: Xanthobacteraceae bacterium; assembly: GCA_036556265.1. Lineage (GTDB taxonomy): Bacteria > Pseudomonadota > Alphaproteobacteria > Rhizobiales > Xanthobacteraceae > JAUSIF01. Next base: position 10,595 of record DATBJU010000062.1, read on the forward strand.
GTCGCCATCGCCTGATACGCCGAGATAGATGAGATCGCGATTGGCGAGGTTCGCCCCGGTCATGACCGAAGGCATGCGGCCATGCACCGAGTTGAACCCGTGAGAATTGCCAAGAAAGTAAGTGGGCGTTTTCGATGAGCAGCCGATACCGGAAAGCTTGGCGACCCGGTGCGGCTCGATGTTCAGCTCGAAGCACGCCTGGACGATCGCCGACGAGATCGAGTCGTGGCCACAGCCCGCGCACAGGGTGGAAATCGACCCCTCGTAGTCGCGATGAGTGTAGCCAAGCGAGTTCTTGGGCAGTTCGGGGTGATGGAATTTCGGCTTGACGATGTAGGTCATGACACCACCTTACGGAGCGGCGTGACTTTGCGGGCATCAAGATGCTCGCCGATCGCGCGCGCGATGAATCGCGCGGTAATCGGCGTGCCGTCGAAATGCAGGATCGGTACGAGCCGCGCCGGGTCGAGGCTCGCCTCGTTGACGAGGAGCGCGCGCAGCTGTCCGTCGCGGTTCTGCTCGACCACGAATACCTGGTCGTGCCCGGTCACGAAATCCGCGACGTCGTGGGGGAATGGGAAGGCGCGAACGCGGAGAAGATCGAGCGCAATGCCATTCGCCGCCAGCATCTCATGCGCTTCGTCCATCGCCGGGCTCGTGGAACCGAAATAAATCACGCCGTAGCGCGTGGGTTTCTCGGCGTTGCACCGGACTGGCTTTGGCACCAACCCTTTCGCGGTCTCGAACTTCCTGAGGAGCCGCTGCATGTTGTCGACGTACGGCCCGCCCTCCTCGGTGTAACGCGCATAGCGGTCGCGAGTTGAGCCGCGCGTGAAAAATGAGCCCTTTGTTGGATGCGTGCCCGGGTAGGTCCGGTAGGGAATGCCGTCGCCATCCACATCCAGATAGCGGCCGAAGTCCTTGCCGGCCTCAAGCTCGGCCGCGGTCATTACCTTGCCGCGGTCGTAACGTCTCGCGTCGTCCCACGTGAGCGGCCGCGTCAGCCGGTGGTTCATGCCGATATCAAGATCGAGCATGACAAAAATCGGAGTCTGCAGCCTGTCCGCCAGGTCGAAGGCTAGCGCCGAAAACTCGAAAGCCTCGGCCGGATCCTCGGGGAACAGCAACACGTGCTTGGTGTCGCCGTGCGAGGCATACGCGCACAACACGATGTCCGACTGTTGTGTACGCGTAGGCATGCCCGTCGACGGGCCGCCGCGCTGCACGTCGATGACGACCGCAGGGATCTCGGCGAAATACGCGAGGCCCAGGAACTCCTGCATCAAGGAGATGCCGGGACCCGACGTTGTCGTGAAGGCACGCGCACCGTTCCACGCTGCGCCGACGACGATGCCGATCGCCGCAAGCTCGTCCTCGGCCTGGACGATTGCGAAGCGATTTTGTTTGGTTTCCGGATCCACCCGGTGGCGGGCGCAATGCCGCGAAAACGCTTCCGCCAGCGATGAGGAGGGCGTGATCGGGTACCACGCGCATACCGTGGCGCCGCCATAGACGGCGCCGAGTGCCGCCGCGGAGTTGCCCTCTACGAAGATGCGGTTGCCGACCGCCTCGCTGCGCTTCAGCCGGAGCCCAATCGGACACGTCAGGTTCTTGAGCGCGTAGTCACGGCCGAGGTGCAGCGCATGTACATTCGGGGCAATCAGCTTGTCCTTGGTTCGAAATTGTTCGCCGATCAGCTTCTCGATTTCCTGCACGTCCATGTCGAGTAATGCCGACAGCGCACCCACATAGATGATGTTCTTGAATAGCTGCCGCTGGCGCGGATCCGTGTACTGCCGATTACAGATCTCGGTAAGCGGCACGCCGATCACCGTGACGTCGTCGCGGAACTTCGATGCCGGCAGCGGTTTCGTGGAATCATAGAAGAGATATCCTCCGGGCTCGATCGAGGCGACGTCCTTGTCCCAGGTCTGCGGGTTCATCGCGACCATGAGGTCGACACCGCCGCGCGCGCCGAGATAGCCGGAGCCGGACACGCGAACCTCGTACCAGGTCGGCAGCCCCTGAATGTTGGACGGAAAGATGTTGCGCGGCGCGACCGGCACTCCCATGCGCAGAACCGCGCGCGCGAACAGCTCGTTCGCGCTGGCCGAGCCTGAGCCGTTCACATTGGCGAACCGGACGACGAAGTCGTTTACGCTTTCGATCGGCATGCGTGTCCCGCGTAGGTGGTTTCGATGAGGTATTTTTGCATGTCCCAGGCGCCGGTCGGACAACGTTCGGCGCACAGGCCGCAATGCAGACAGACGTCTTCGTCCTTCACCATGACGCGGCCGGTCTTCAGGTCGTTCGCGACATAAAGGTCCTGAGTGAGATCGTTCGCCGGCGCTGTCAGCCGCTGCCGCAGGTCCGGCTCATCGCCATTCTGCGTGAAGGTGATGCAATCCATCGGGCAGATGTCGACACACGCGTCGCACTCGATGCAGAGCGATGAGGTGAATACCGTCTGCACATCGCAGTTGAGGCAGCGCTGCGCTTCCTTGAAGGCAAGCGCATCGTCGTAGCCGAGCTCCACTTCGGTACGGATGTCGCGCAGTGCGACGACCTTGTCGCGTAGCGGCACGCGATAACGCTTATCGGGCGCGACGTCGTTGTCGTAGCTCCACTCGTGGATGCCCATCTTCTGGCTGATGATCTCGACGGCGGGAATCGGACGATGTCCGATGTCTTCGTCATTGCACAGCTTGTCGATCGACACGGCCGCCTCGTGGCCGTGTGCGACCGCCCAGATGATGTTCTTCGGCCCGAACGCGGCGTCGCCACCGAAGAAGATTTTCGGGTGACTTGAACGCATCGTTTGCGGATCGATCCGCGGCATTCCCCATTCGTCGAATTCGATGCCGATATCGCGCTCGAGCCATGGGAACGCATTTTCCTGGCCGACGGCGATCAACACGTCGTCGCACGGGAAATGCCGATCCGGCTCGCCCGAAGGTACGAGCTTGCGCCGTCCTTTGGCGTCCCGCTCCGCCTTAACCTTCTCGAACAGGACGCCCGTGAGCTTGCCGTTCTCGTGCGTGAACTCCTTGGGCACGAGGTAGTTGTGAATCGGAATCCCCTCGTGCATCGCGTCTTCTTTCTCCCACGGCGAGGCCTTCATCTCCTCGAAGCCGGATCGCACCACCACCTGAACATCCTCTCCGCCCAGGCGGAGCGAGGAGCGGCAGCAATCCATCGCGGTGTTGCCTCCGCCCAGAACGACGACGCGCCTGCCGATTTTGCTCGTGTGTCCAAACGAGACGCTCGCGAGCCAGTCGATGCCAATGTGAATGTTCTTCGCTGCTTCCGCGCGACCCGGAATGTCGAGGTTGCGTCCGCGCGGAGCTCCGCACCCGACAAAGATCGCATCCCAGCCTTCGGCGAGCAGCGCCTTCATGCTGTCGATCTTGCGGCCGCCCACGAACCTGATGCCGAGGTCGAGGACGTAATTGCATTCCTCGTCGAGCACCGTTTCCGGCAGACGGAATTTGGGGATCTGTGTGCGCATCATCCCGCCGGCAAGAGAGTCCTGGTCGAGAACGACGACTTCGTAGCCGAGTGGGGCGAGATCGCGTGCAACCGTGAGCGACGCGGGCCCCGCGCCGATGCACGCGATGCGCTTGCCGTTCTTCTTGCCGTTGGGCTTCGGCAGCAACGAGCGTATGTCGTCCTTGTAGTCGGCCGCCACGCGCTTCAGCCGGCAGATCGCGACCGGCTCCTTTTCCACGCGGCCGCGACGGCACGCCGGCTCGCAAGGGCGATCGCACGTGCGCCCGAGAATCCCCGGGAACACATTGGATTTCCAATTGACCATGTAGGCGTCGCTGTAGCGACCCGCCGCGATCAAACGGATGTATTCGGGCACAGGCGTGTGCGCAGGACATGCCCACTGACAGTCCACAACCTTATGAAAGTAGTCAGGCGCGGCGATGTCCGTGGGTTTCATCTACGCCTCGCCCACGCGCGAGGCGCGTTGATCCCAAGCGATTTCTGCAATGCAGCAAATGTGCATTTGCGCACCAGCCCGGATTCGTCGTCCCCCGCACGTCTTCTAGCGTGGATTCGGGCCATTCGTCGATCAGGCTAAAGTCGCGAAACGCGTTCGCAATCGGCTCGGCACGGGGCTTTTGTCGATGCCCGATCAAAGATTTGCGACTGGGGCAAAAATTCCGCGCACCGTGACTTCATTGCGACCGAGGCGGGCGGCGCCGCGTAATATTCTGTTGCCTGCAAAGGAACTCAGGAACCCGCCGTGGCTGCCGCAGTCTGCCGCCGGCGCAGGACGAATTCATAGCCGATGAGAAGCGCCCCAATAATAGCGCCCGCGACGTCGGTGCCGGCGGCCCACCACGCGATCTGGTCGGGGATCATCAGGCAGATGCCGGAAATGAAGAACGCCGGACGCAGCCATAGCGGCAGCGGCCTGAACAGATAACCGACCATGCCGATCGATATCAGCCACACTCCCGCGATCGCCGATACGATCGCAATCGCCGTCTCGCTCGCCGAGGGACTTTCGAGAATCAGAAGCGCCGGCGAGAACATGAACAGGAACGGCACGATATAGGCGGTCCAACCGAACCGCATGGCGATGAAGCACGTCCGCAACGGGTCCGCGCCTGCGAGACTTGCCGCGAAGTAGGCCCCGATCGCGACCGGCGGCGTCACCATCGACATCATGCCGAGATAGAGGATGAACATGTGCGAAGAGAGCTTCGAGAATCCGAGCTCGACGAGCGACGGTGCGACGAGGACGGCGAGCAGCACGTAGACACCGATCGTCGGCATGCCCATGCCCAGCACAATGCAAAGCAGTGCCGCGATGACGAGCAGTAGCACGAGGTTGCTGCCACCGAGTTTCACGAGCAGCAACGTGAGCGCAAAGCTCAGCCCTGTCGCTTGCAGAATGCCGGT
>DATBJU010000063.1:0-10989 GCA_036556265.1 Xanthobacteraceae bacterium
TTCTCGATGTTGCGGCGGGCAGCGGGGCGCTCAGCGTACCGGCGGCGCGCCTTGGCGCTGACGTGCTCGCCACCGATCAGTCGCCGGTCATGCTGGATCTGCTCGACCTGCGCGCGCGCACGGAAGTGCTAAGCATCGAAACGCGGGTCATGGACGGCCACGCCCTCGAGTTCGACGACAATCGCTTCGACATGGCGGGATCGCAGTTCGGCGTCATGCTGTTTCCCGACATGCCGAAAGGCATCCGCGAGATGGCGCGTGTCGTCAAGCCGGGCGGGCGCGTGGTGGTGATCGCCTACGGTGACCCGCACCAGATCAATTTTCTCGAATTCCTGAGCCGGGCCGTTCAAGCCGTGCGCCCGGATTTCGATGGGCCGCCGATGGACCCGTTGCCGCTTCCGTTCCAGCTCAGCGACCCGGAGAGGCTGCGCCGCGAACTGGCCCAGGCAAAACTGAGGGAGGTCAGCGTAGAGACGATCACCGAGCGCACGTCCTTCCAGACGGGTGAGGAGCTTTGGGACTGGATCATCTCGAGCAATCCCCTCGCTGGCGAGGTGCTCGGTCATCTCGATCTGACGGACGGCGAGAAAGATACGGTCCGGCGCCGGCTGGACGGTCTGGTCCGCGACCGCGCCCGGGGTGATGGACCAGCTGTCCTGACCAACCCGATCAACATCGGCCTCGGGACGAAGTAAACGCGTTCCGTACGGCGCCGACGATGCCGTGCGGGCAGGTATTTCTGGCCGCAGTAAACCCAGGAGGAAGCCATGTCACATGCCGATACAGCGATGCGAGTCGTGGGCGCCTGGCTTGCGCTTGCGGCCATTCTATTGGCCGCCGCGCTCGTTTTTCACGGACCGCCGTCGCCGGATCTCAACGTGCAGATGGAGCTCATTGCGGACGGGTCCCGGCGATGGTCCATTGTGCATTGGGCTGCCGCAGCCTCTTTGTCGTCGTTTGCTATTGCGAGTCTCATTGCGCTGACGGCGGGATCCCGTCTCACGCAGGATTGGTGGACCTTGTCCGCCTGGGCCGTGCTGCCTATCGGCGCGCTGTGGACGACGATTACGGCCGTGACCGAGGCCACCGTGATCTTCGATGCCGCGACCTCGGGAAACAGGGCGGTCTTCGAAACGTGGTGGGAACTTGCAGAGGGAATGGCCAATGGCTTCGGTGCCATGGCGTTGGCCTTCACCGTGATCGCCGGCAAGGAGGCATTGACGTCGCGCGCCGCGACCCCGTCATGGGCGGCGTGGATAGCCGCCGCGGCGGGTGCCGCGTCGTTCGTCGGCTGGGTGCTGGGCGGGTGGCTGAACATCGCCATCGGCGGGCCGATCTGGGTCGTGTCGTCGCTGGTGATGTGCCTATGGCTCGCCTGGTTCGGCGTCTCGCTGCTGCGCGCACAGGCCGGGTTGGCGACCCGCAGCGGTGAAGTCCCGTCGCGGGCATAGATCGGCCGACCCGTCTGAGTTGGAGAAGGCGGTGCGGGATCACCCGCCGGCCTTGGCGACCGCCGCGAGCAACTCCTTCGTCTGTTCCTCGGTAAGCGCGTCGAGCGGCGGGCGCACGCGCGCCCAGTCCGGCTTGCCCTCGCGCGCGGCGAGGATCGCCTTCACCGCCGGAATCCAGCCGAACGGCTGCACCGCCTCGCGGATGCCCGACACCATGTCGTGGAACGCAGCCGCGTCCGGCCCCTGCCAGCCGTCATAGAGCCAGCGGATCCCCGTCACATGCGTATTGGCTGTGGCGGAGATGCAGCCCGCGGCGCCCTTTCGCATCGCGCGCAGCAGGAGCGACTCGCTCGACGGGAAGACGGCGAAGCCCGGATACTGCTCGAGCAGCGTCTCCATGTAGTGCACCTGCCCGGAGCTGTCTTTCAGTCCGAGCACGGTGTCGGGAAAATCCTGGATCAGCAGCCCAACGAGCACCGGCGACCAACTGATCGTCGTCATCTGCGGGAAATTGTAGAGATAGATCGCGAGCCGCTTGTCGTTGATGCGGCGGATCACCTCGGCGACGAACGCGTAGAGGCCCTCGTCCGTCACGTTCTTGTAGTAGTAGGGCGGGAGCAGCAACACGCCGCGCACGCCATGCGCGAGCGCGTGGCGCGTGAGGCGCACCGTGTCGCCGATGGAAGGCGCGCCGGTGCCGGGCAAGAGCTGCGGCGGCGAAATTCCGGCCTTCACGAGCCGGTCGAGCACGATCTCGCGCTCACCGAGATCGAGTGAGTTAGCTTCGCTCGTGGTGCCGAGAACGGCGAGGCCGTGCGCGCCGTCGTCGAGCAGCTTGATACAGTGCTCAATGTAGCGGTCGAAATCGATCGCAAGGTTGGCCTTGAAGGGGGTCGCGGCCGGCACCCAGACGCCCGCGGCCCTTTCCGGCCGCTTCACGTCGGTCTCTTTGCCCGGCGATGGGTGCTTTGCGTCAAGCAACGGCGGTCCCTCAATCGACGCGGCGCGGCCCGAACAGCCGCGCGGCATTCTCGTGCGCGATACGGCGCGCCTGGTCGGCAGGGAGCTGCGCGAGCCAGCCGCGATACTCGTTCATAATGTTGTCGTACTGGAACCAGCGCGCGTGGATCCAGGTGTCGGAGCCGAGCAGGAATCGGTCGGAGTAGCGCGCGAACAGATCGCGCCATTCAGGCGTGAGCTTGCCTGCCCCGTCCGTGATCCCGCCGCGGAACGAGAGCTCCCCCACGAGGCGCGGATATTTCTCGAACAGCTCTGCGACTCGCTCCGGCGCCGTCGAGAACCCCGTATGCGCCCAGATCAGCTTCGCGTTCTTGTCGTGCGCGAGCAGCAACTCGAGCGCCTGCTCGTCGCAATGCGCGTGCAGGAACAGGTCGCGCTCGATCGCGAAGCGGACGATCTTGCCGGCGATCTCGCTCGCGGCCGAATTCCCGTAGATGTGGAACTCGCCGATGCCGCGGTAGTAGCCGCGCTTGTACTCGTTCACCACGAGCTCGTAGATCGCGGGATCGTTGAACCATGTCTGGATGTCGGCGCGTTCGCGGTAGGGCCGGAGAAACGGAACGACCCAGATGTCCTTCGCCTTGGCGTCGACGAGCGCGCGCGTCCCGTCGTTCGGCCGGCTTGTCGCGAGCACCCCGGTCACGCCGATCTTGCGGAAGATGTCGAGCGTCTCCTCGGGCGATCGGTAAGGCGTCGGCTCCCAGTTGTAGTGCAGGTGCGCGTCGAAGATCGGAATCCGCTCTTGCGCGTTCGCGGGGAGCGAAGCCACGGCTAGGGCGAAGCAGAACGAAAGAACTGTCCTCACTGAAGACCTCCGGTGTTCCGCTATTTCTTTCGAATCCGAAACACGATCAAGTCCGGCTTCTTCCGGATGTGCAGCAATGCGTCCCCGGTCTCCCGCAACAAGTTGGGAATGTCGACGCCGGCGAGCGGGTCGGTGCATTCCACCACGAGTTCGTCTCCCGGGCCGAGGCGGGCGAGCGCCTTGCGGGTCTTGAGGGCGGGGAGCGGGCACTTCAGCCCGCGCAGGTTCAGACTGGTCTCGGCCATCGCAGGGAATGTCTTAGCCGAAGCGGGGAGCCTCTTCATCCCTCCCCGTAGCCCGCATGGAGCGAAGCGAAATGCGGGTGGCAGTGGCATCTGGCGCGGAAACCCCGGATTTCGCTGCGCTCCATCCGGGCTACAGGCTCGTACCCTCTCCCCCGCTTCAGGGGGAGGGATGAATGGGGTGGCGGCATCGGCTAGACATGGACCCCAAATGAGCCCGCCGACCGAAGGTTTGCAGCGCATCTCGCGGCTAGCGCCGCTGCCGGAGCTGTTCGCTCGGCTCGACGCTTTGGCACGGCCGATCGCCCCGAAAAACCTGGAGCCCGCCGCCGCGGTAGGGGCGACGCTCGCCGCTAATGTCGCCGCCAATGCCGCCTGGCCCGCCGCGCCGACGGCGCTGCGCGACGGCTGGGCGGTCAGCGCCGATCTCGTCTCCGATGCGGGACCTTACGCGCCCGCTCCTTTGTCGCCCGCGCCGGCCTGGGTAGAAACCGGCGCGCCGATGCCAGGGGGCACCGATGCGGTGCTGCCGCTTGATGCGGTGACCGTCACGACGTCGGGCACCGAAGCCCACGCATCGGCGGCGCCGGGCGATGGCGTGATTGCCGCGGGCGCCGACGCAACGAAAGGCGGCATTCTGCGCCGCGCCGGCGAGCGCCTTCGGCCGAGCGACGCCGCGGTTCTCCGCGCTGCCGGCATTGCGTCCGTATCCGTCCGTGCGCCGCGCATCAGGATTTTCAGCGTCGGCGTGCCGTCGCGCGGCCCGAAGGACAGCATTTCGCCGATGATCGCGCGCGCCGTCGAGGCCGAAGGCGGCCTCGCTGAAGTCGCGCAGGCCGCCTCGCTCGAATCCGCGCTGCTCGACCGCGCCAGCGACGCAACGATCACGATCGGCGGCACCGGCAGCGGACGCCGCGACGCCAGCGTGAAGACCCTCGCACGTGTCGGCCGCGTGGAAATCCACGGGTTCGGCATCGCACCGGGCGAGACGGCTGCGCTTGGCGCGGTCGATGGGCGGCCGGTACTCATGTTGCCCGGCCGTCTCGACGCCGCACTCGCGGCGTTCCTCGTCGTCGGCCGCCGCCTCATCGCCCGCCTCGCCGGACAAAGCGGCGATGACTGCGGAACACCGGTGAAGCTCACGAGGAAAATCACATCGACAGTGGGCCTCGCCGAGGTCGTTCTTCTGCACCGCGTGCCGGACGGCGCCGAGCCGCTCGCGTCCACGCTCTTCACGTGGAGTGCGCTCGCCCGCGCCGACGGCTGGACCCTCGTGCCGCCCGACAGCGAAGGCTTTGCCGCAGGCGCCACCATTGAAATGAGGTCGCTGCCGTGAGCAGCGACCGCACCGAGAAATTTCCCCTCCCGCCGGGCGAGTTGCTCGACGCGGTGCGCGCCGCCGCGCGCCAGGAGCAGTTTCTCGAGGTCGTCTCTCCGGAGGAAGCGAAAGCGCGCTTCGAACGCCATCTCGATCTCAATCCGCTCCCTTCAGAAACGGTGTCACTCACCGACGCGCTCGGGCGGGTCCTAGCGCAGGATATCGCCGCACCCATCGACACGCCGCCGTTCGATCGGTCGAACGTCGATGGCTTCGCGGTCAGTGCCGCCGATACGGTGGGCGCAAGCGACGCGAGCCCGCGCCGCCTGCTGCTCAACGCGGAAGTGCTCACCTGCGGCACGGCGCCGAAGCTCACGGTGGCGCCCGGAACGGCGACCGCGATCGCGACGGGCGGCATGCTGCCGCGCGGCGCCGACGCGATCGTGATGATCGAATGGACCGACCTCGTGGAGAGCGCAAAAGGCCCCGCGATCGAATTGCGCCGCGTCGTTGCTCCCGGACAGTTCGTTTCCTACGCCGGCTCCGACATTGCGCGCGGGGAGATGCTGCTTCGGCGCGGCACGCGGATCGGCTCGCGCGAGGTTGGCATGCTGGCCGCATGCGGAATCGCCTCCTTCGATGTCGTGCGGCGCCCCAAAGTCGCGGTGCTCTCCACCGGCGACGAGCTGATCGAGCCGGGTGAGGCCCTTCGGCCCGGCGCCGTATACGACAGCAATGGTGCGATCATCGCGGCCGCAGTGAGCGAAGCCGGCGGCGACCCGATGCCTTTCGGCGCGTTTCCCGACGACCCGGTGGCGCTCGAGAAGGCAGTGCGCCGTGCGCTCGCAGCGTGCGACATGGTCGTGCTCTCCGGCGGCACGTCAAAAGGCGCCGGCGATCTCTCGCATCAGGTCGTCTCGCGGCTCGGCAAGCCGGGCGTCCTCGTGCATGGCGTCGCGCTCAAGCCAGGGAAGCCCCTCTGCCTCGCCGTGGTCGGCAAGAAGCCGGTCGTCGTGCTCCCGGGCTTTCCGACTTCGGCGATCTTCACCTTTCACGCCTACGTCGCGCCGGTGTTGCGCGCGTTCGCCGGCCTGCCGCCGGAAGCAGTGCAGACAGCCGAGGCGACGATTCCAGTCCGCGTGCCCTCGGAGATGGGGCGTAAGGAGTTCGTCCTCGTTGCGCTGGTTGCGGGCGAGGGCGGCCCGGTCGCCTTCCCGATCGGCAAGGGCTCCGGCGCGGTTTCGACCTTCTCCGAGGCCGACGGTTTCGTCGAAGTCGACGCGCTCGCAGGGGCGCTCGGCCCCGGCACGAAGGCGCCCGTCACTTTGCTCGGCAAATCCGCACGCGTCCCCGATCTCGTGCTCACCGGCAGCCATTGCATCGGTCTCGACGTGGTGCTCGGCAGGCTCGCCGAGCAGGGCTTCACGACGCGTCGGATCGCCGTCGGCAGCCAGGGCGGCGTCGCCGCGGCGAAGCGCGGCGAGTGCGATCTCGCGCCCGTGCATCTCGTCGATCTCGCGAGCGGCAGATACAACGAGCATCTGCTCGCGCCCGGCCTTGCGCTCGTGCGCGGATGGGAACGCATGCAGGGCGTCGTCCACCGGCGCGGCGACGCGCGCTTCGAGGGCAGAAAGGCGGCCGAGGCGGTGAAGGTCGCGCTCGCCGATCCGACCGCGCTCATGGTGAACCGCAACGCGGGTGCCGGCACGCGCGTGCTGATCGATCAATTGCTCGGCGGCGCGCGGCCACCCGGCTACGGCAACCAGCCGCGCTCGCACAACGCCGTCGCGGCCGCGGTGAGCCAGGGCCGCGCCGACTGGGGGATCGCGATCCAATCCGTCGCGTGGCTCTACGATCTTGCTTTTCTCCCGCTCGCGCCCGAGCACTATGACTTTCTGCTCGTCGAATCCCGGCGCGACAGCCCGGCCGTGCGGGCCTTTCTCGCGGCGTTGCGGGAGCCCGAAGTGCGGGAGAAGATCGCGGCGCTCGGCATGCGTCCCGCCGGCACCTGACCGGGAACAGAGTATGTTGTTGCGTGGTTCTGGAACCTGAATGTCCCTGACCTCCCGCCTCTTCGCACTTTTCATTCTCCTCGCGCTTTCGTCCGGCGCCGCGCATGCGCAATTGCGCGGGCACGGCGGACCGGTGCGCGCGGTTGCCGTTGCACCTGACGGTGCCATCGCGATCACCGGCAGCTTCGACACCTCGGCGATCGTCTGGTCGCTCACCCGCAACTCTGCTGAGCGTGTGCTGCGCTATCATGAGAGCGCGGTGAATGCGGTCGCGATCCTGCCCGATGGCCGCTTCGTCACCGGCGGCGAGGACGGGAAGATCGCGATCTGGGCGGCCGGCGAGTCGGCGCCTGCGCGCACGTTCGAAGGTCACACGGCGCCGATCGTCAATCTGGCGGTGTCGCCGGACGGCGCGACGATCGCATCGGCATCCTGGGACCGCACCGTGCGCCTGTGGCCCGTTGCCGGCGGCGAGGCGCGGGTGCTGAACGGACACAATCAGAACGTCAACGGCGTCGCCTTCGCGCGTGACGGGAAGACGATCGTGAGCGCGGGCTACGACGCGACGGTGCGCATCTGGCCGCTCGACGGCGGCGCGCCCAAAATCGTGACCCTGCCGACGCCACTGAACGCGGTTGCGATCGCGCCCGACGGCGAGATCATCGTCGCCGGCGCCGACCGCAACGTCTGGTTCCTGTCGCCGGGCGGCGAGCAGCGCGGCAATGTCGACGCCGGCGAGACGCCGATCATCGCCGTCGCAGTGTCGCACGACGGCTCGCTCGTCGCCGCAGCGGGCATTCGCGGCTCGGTTGGGATCGTCGAGCGGGATCAGCGCAAGCTCGCCCGCACGCTTGTCGGGCCGGGGCTGCCCGTCTGGTCCGTCGCGTTCTTCTCCGACAACCGCACGATTCTCACCGGCGGCACCGACCGCATGGTGCGGCGCTGGGACGCCCGCACCGGCGATCATATCGGCACGGTGGCGATGGGCGGGGCAGAAGACCCTCTCGCGGCGTTCGCTGGTGATCGCGGCGCCGAGGTGTACAAGGCGTGCGTCGCCTGCCACACGCTCTCCCCCGACGAGGGAAACCGCGCTGGGCCGACGCTGCACGGCATCTTCGGCCGCAGGATCGCGACGCTGCGCGGCTACAATTTCTCGCCGGCGCTGAAGAAGCTCGACATCGTCTGGAGCAAGGAGACGGTGTCGGCGCTGTTCGATGTCGGCCCGATGAAATACACGCCCGGCACCAAGATGCCGGAGCAGCGCATCACCTCGCCCGACGACCGTAAGGCGCTCGTCGATTTTCTCGAGAAAGCGACGAAGCCGAAGTAGGACGTGTCTTCTGCGCGCCGCTACTTCCCCGCCAGCACCTTCAGAGCCGCCGCTGAACCCGTGCTCAAAAGCGCCAGATCGTTCGCGACACCGAGGAAGCGGTAGCCGCGCCGCGACAACTCGACCGCGCGCTCCGCGGTCGCGCAGTGGACTCCGGCAATCTTACCATTCTTGTGCGCGACGTCGGCGATGACGTCGAGTGCCGCATTCACCTCCGGCAGTGCCGGGTTCTGAACGGCTCCGTTCGAAAGCGTGAGCGAAAGGTCCGAGGGCCCGACGAATACGCCGTCGATCCCCGGCGTCTCGACGATCGAGACGATATTTCGGAATGCGGCACGGGTCTCGATCATGGCAAAGGCCAACGTAAGCTCGTTCGCGGAGCCCAGGTACTCGCGGTCGTTCAGGCCCGATAGCGGAATTGCCCGATGCGGCCCCCAGCTGCGCGCCCCGACCGGTGGATACTTCATGAAGGAAACGAAGGAAGATGCGTCCTCCGGCGCATTGATCATCGGCGCGATGACCGCCTCCGCTCCCGCGTCGAGCAGCCGGCTCGCGCTGGCGTTGTCTCCGACCGGAATGCGGACGACCGGCGCCGATCCCACGGAGTGCACCGCGCCGATGCCCGCGGCCGTGGTCGCGAAATCGAACAGGCCGTGCTGCAGGTCGAAGGTGACCGCGGGGAATCCGTAACGCGCGAGGACTTCGCCGATCATCGGAATGGCGAGCCGGCACCATGCCGAATAGATGGTCTCGCCGGCGCGCAGACGTCGAGCGAGGGAGAATCGGTTGCTCACGCAGGAAAAATACAGTTCGGGGATTGCAGGAAGCAATCGTCGGGGCTGGACATTCACAACTGTGAATTGTATCAGGTTCCACGCAACTCTCCCCCGGGAACCTGCAAGGAACTCATCGGAATGCAGCGAGGTGTCGTCTGGCTCGTCGCTGCCGCGGCAATGCTTTGTGTGGCGGCGATACTTTGCTCATTCGTGTCGCGAGCTCAGGAACCGGTGCCGGTAGACTTGGCCAACGACCTTTGCGCCGATTTCAAGAACGAGCGGCTTTCAGTACCCGAGGTGCGCGGGCAACTTCACGCGGGCGTCGCGACCGACAATCCGGACTGGGCCGAGAACGAGCGCGAGTTCTGGCTCGAGATGCGGCAACTGATCTCGCGGCACAACTCGAAGCACGCGATGCCGCAATATCGCTTCGCGGCAGCCATAACGTTCCACATGACGCTGGTCCCCTATCGCGGGATGGCGAGTTCCGCGGTCTGCGACTATTACGACGTCAACAACTGCCGTAGCCGGAATTTCTGGTTCTTCAAGCGGCTTCCGCCGAAGCAGCTCGCGCAGATCGTGTTCGACAACACGGTCAGAAAGGATACCGAGATCAAGCGTTGTCCGTTTTGAGGCGCGTTTCGCGTCGCTCGACGCACCCTACGCCTTCCGCTCCTGCTCCTCGCGCTCGCGGAGATAATCCTCGGTCGTGCGCACCTTCGGCCGCTCCGGCGCGCCGTAGGGATCAACCGAATCCTCAGTCATCGCGATCACGCGACAGTCCTCGCACATCTTGAGCACGTCGAGCCGCTGCGGCTTGCCCTTGAACATCCAGTGCCTGCCCTCGAGTTTCGCCGTGACGCGCTCGATCGTACTCTTCGTTCCGAACGGCTTGCCGCACTTGATGCAGTGGAACGGCTCTTCCTGCTTCAGCACACGCGCGGGCGCCGTCACCGCGGTGAAATCCATTTGCGGAACGAGGCTGATCACCTTCTCCGGGCACGTCGCCTGACAGAGGCCACACTGCACGCACGCGTCCTCCGCGAAGCGCAGCATCGGTTGCTCGGGGTTGTCCATTATCGCGCCGGTAGGGCACGCGGATACGCACGAAAGGCAGAGCGTGCAGCCCTCGACATTCACCTCGATCTTGCCGAACGGCGCGCCGGCCGGGAGCGCGATCACATCGACGGGCGCCGGCGCCGCGCGGTGCAGTTCGCGCAACGCGAGCTTCATCACGTCGCGTTTTGCGCCAACGGCCTGGAAGCTCGCGGGAGCCTTGACCGGAGCCCCCGGCTCGATCGCGCGGAGCGCCGCGCCGAGCTGGTCCGGATCGTCGGTTTCGACCGTCGCGACGAGCCCCGCTCCGAAGCCAAGGCCGACGAGCATCGGCTCGAGATAGGAGATCGTCCGCGCGATTCCGCTCACGTCGTGCTTGGGTTTCGTGCGCAGCAGCAGGCGCACGGCGGCCGCTCCATAAGCGAACGCGCCCGCAACTGCTTCGAGCCCGACTTGCGTCACTTCGTTCACCGCGTGCGGAAGTACGTTTGCGGGCAGGCCGTCCCCATGCCGCGCAAGCGCGTCGATCAGCTCCTCGCCGTGTGTTGCGTCGTGCAGGAGCACGATCGGTTCCTTGCCACCAGCGTCGCGGTAGGTGGAGAGCAGGACGCGCAACTGCCGCATCAATGCATCGGCGGGCGGCATTGCGTAGGAAGCCGCGCCCGTCGGGCACACGGCCGCGCACGCGCCGCAGCCCGCGCAGATGTGCTCGTCGATCTTGACGTGATCGCCGTTCGGCGTGATCGCGCCCGTCGGGCAGAGGTCGAGGCAGCGCCGGCAGCCGACGATGCGCGAGCGGGAGTGCGCGCAAAGATGCTCGGTGAAATTCACGTAGCGCGGCTTGTCGAACGTGCCGACGAGATCGCCCGCCTTCAACGCCGCGCGCAGCACGGCAGCGGGGTCGCCGGGATCCGCACGCAGATATCCGTCGCGGAGATCATGCGCCGGGAAGAGTGGCGTTCCGCCGGAGAGATCCAGC
>DATBJU010000064.1:0-5455 GCA_036556265.1 Xanthobacteraceae bacterium
CGAGGCAATCCGCCTGCTGAAGGCGACGCTGTTCGAACTCGGTGAATGCCGCCGTTTGCTCGACTCCGGGCGCGGCGAGCCGAGCTGAGATTTTCTGATCGCTGCTATTTTCCCGCGATCGCGTCGCGGCAATTGACATTCATCCCAAGGTTGGCCGGCAAGTCTCTGCTCTACGGAGGGAAGGCATGTCAGATCAGCTCGAGATCAGAGCGCGGATGGACACGGAGACGGCACGCGCATTGCTCGTCGCAAACGGCGGCGGCGCTGTCGCAATGCTCGCCGTGCTGCCGCCCGTGCTCGACCGAGAGGGATTTGAGCCGCTTGCACAGGCGATACTGATTGGACTGCTGCTCATGATGTTCGGGGTAGTGCTGGCCATCATTCACAACGATCTGCGCCGCAGATGTTCTTTGGTGCACCAGCTCCACAACATGGATCCGCCGAAGGGGAAAATACTTGGGATCGACTTGTGGGCGCCGACTGTTTGTTGCGCGAGCGTCGTGTGTATGTGGCTCTCGACCGCGACATTCGTTGGTGCCGGAACCTACGTTGCAGTCAGCGGAATAAGCACCGTGAGTGACGTTCAAAAGCAGAAAAGCTCATCTCGGCCCGGCGGGGCTGCCGAGCCGAAGGGCGGCAAAGCGAAAGCGCGGTAGACGGCGACAGTCGTCGCGTTGAGCGATCAAGTCGAACTGGTCGGAGCGGCCAGATTTGAACTGGCGACCCCCTGTCCCCCAGACAGGTGCGCTAACCGGGCTGCGCCACGCTCCGACCCGCGCGGACTATAGGAATGGCGCGGCAGTGATGCAACGCCGAGCGTCTTTTGCAGAGCGTTTCTTTCGCTCGTCCCCGCGCAAGCGGGGATCCAAACTGGATTCCCTGAGTTCACAAACGAAGTGCAACACCTTCTTCAGGGGGTGTTGCAATGGGACGGGGCTACAGGCAGCTGTCATTGGAGGACCGGTGTGAGGTTGCCCGCCTTCAAGCCGAGGGGCGCTCGATCCGGCAAATTGCGGCAGCTCTGGATCGCACGCCATCGACGATTGCTCGAGAACTGAAGCGCAATCGCAGCGTCGAGATCGGATACAAGCCGAGCTACGCGCACCAGCAGGCCAGAGCGCGGCGCTGGAAAGGCTCTCGTCTCGAGCGCGATTCTGAACTGCGCGACGCCGTTCTGCTGGGGCTGGCCCGCGGCTGGTCGCCCGAGCAGGTCGCCGGCCGCCTGCGATGCGAGGGCGTGCTTCGCATCAGCTACGAGAGCATCTACCGCTTCATCTACGCGCAGATCCCCCGCACCAAGAACTACGACTGGCGTCACTACCTGCCGCGCGCCAAGAGCAAACGCGGCTTCCGCGGCCGAAGGGGCGGAAGCGCGGCAAGCTTCATCGAAGGCCGCATTCCCGTGTCCGAACGTCCGCTTGAGGCCGCCGATCGCAAGACGCCTGGCCATTGGGAAGCCGACCTCATGCTGTTCACTAGATACGTCACCGTGCACGAGCGCCACTCCCGCCTCCTGCTTGCCGCCCGCCCGCCCAGCAAGGCGGCCGACGGCGTGGCGAAAAACCTGTTGGCGCTCCTTGCTCCCCTGCCGCCGCTGCTGCGCCAGACCATCACCTTCGACAACGGCACCGAGTTCGCCCGCCATCGCGAGCTGCACCGGCTCTCCATGCGGACCTTCTTCTGCAAACCGCATGCGCCTTGGCAGAAGGGCGGGATCGAGAACGCCATCGGCCGCATGCGCCGCTTCCTGCCGCGCAAATCCGACCTTTCCACACTCTCGAACCGCCGTTTCCATGCCTTGCTCGGCGCCTACAACAACACTCCGCGAAAGTGTCTTGACTTCAAGACACCCGCAGAGACCTTCTCCGAAGTGTTGCACTTCAAATGTGAATCCACCTTCCCGCTTGCGCGGGAATGAGCGGGACTCGGGACGCTAGCGATTTTTCCGACCCGCCGATCTCCCAGAAGAAAGTGTAGACGCCGGTGAACTCGAGACCAAGGAACGCCGTCACGAGAAAGCGGTCGAGATAGGGCGTTCCGACATTGTGACGTCGCGTAGCCAGAAGGGCACGTTGGACGGATCGGCGACGCCGGGCAATGCAGAAGGCGGGTTAACGCGATGGCAACCTTAATGATTTCTTATGCGCGCGGTGCGGCAGCGCGGGCGACACGGTCTCGTGCGTGGGGTTATTTATGCGGCGCGACATCACTAACGTCATTGCAGCGCCGTCCACGGGGCCGGCAGACAGCCAATTCGATCTCGCCGCGCTCGGGCGCGCGCTCTGGCGCCGCAAGCGATGGATCATCATACCGACTGCGCTCGCAGCCGGGGCGGCCGCCATCTTCGTCACGCTGACAACGCCGATCTTCCGTTCGGAAGCACTCGTGCTGATCGTCACGTTTGCGGCCATGATGTCCGCGGTGACGCTCATCTGCCTCGGCGAGCTGTTGTCCGGCGATCCGCTGCGCGCCGCAAGGATGCCGGCAGAGCGGGTATTGCCTGCGGAACTCGCATACTCGGAGCCTGTATGGATTGGTGCGGCGAGCGACGCCGAGACGCGCCGGACGGGGGCGAAGTCGCCGACAAGAGATCTCGCTACGCTCGCCGAGCACGCGTGCAGGCTCGGACGCGGGATTTTTGTCGTGACTTCGGAGGAGGGCGGCGAACGCGCATGGTCCGCGGCGATCGATCTCGCGCGGGAGATTGGACGGGAAGGAGAGCGTGTGCTGTTCATGGATTTCGACTTGGAGCGTGCGCGCGGTGTCAGGGAACCGGGCGGTCTCGGCGTCTCAGATCTCCTGTTCGGCGTCGCTAATTTCGGAGAGGTGATCCAGCGAGATTCGGTCTCGACCATTCACGTTATCCCGGCGGGACGCGGCTCTCGCGGTGTGGCGGCGCTTCTCGCCGGCGAGCGCCTCGCAATCGCACTCGGTGCGCTGTCGCAGACCTACGATCACGTTGTGTTGTTTGTACCCGCGCTTTCCACGCTCGCGGGCGGAGCGCGACTCGCCCGGTTCTCACGCGGGGTCGTGCTCATTGCCGCAGAAGGGAGCGAGAGCTTGGCTGCTGCCGCGTCGGATGCGTTGCGTTCGCGCGGCTTCGCAAACGTTGCGGTCGCCACTGTTAGCGAAGCCACGCCGCCAGAGGACGTCCCACGCGCCGCCGCGTGAGCCAATCAGTCGTTGCGCAGACAAAGAAATCTTAATATGTCGGCAGATAGATCTCCGCACGCAAACCCACCGACGAGGCAATGTCGAACCTGCGCTACGCCGCCTATCGGGCGGGGCTCGAGACCCTGTACTTTTCCGGCGCGCACCACGTGCTGCGCGCATTATTCAGCGGCATCGGCACGGTCCTGACGCTGCATCATGTACGCCCTCCGCGCGAGGGGTCGTTTCAACCTAACGCCATCCTGCAAATCTCGCCGCAGTTCCTCGAACGAATGATCGTGCGCCTGCGCGATCGCGGATTCGAGATCATCAGCATCGACGAAGTATGGCGCCGGCTCGTCGAGCGCGACTTCGGGCGGCAGTTCGTGGCGTTTACGTTCGACGACGGCTACCGCGACAACCTCGAACATGCCTGGCCGATCTTGCGCAAGCATCAGGTTCCCTTCGCGCTCTACATCGCGACGAGCTTTCCGGACCGGCTCGGCGAGCTGTGGTGGGCCGCCCTTGAGCGCGTGGTGGCGAAGACGGACCGGTTGGTTCTCGGGATCAACGACACCACGCGCTTTATCGAATGTCCCGATACGTCCCGGAAGTACAGAGCATTTCATGAAGTATACTGGTGGCTGCGGTCGATCCCGGATGAGGATACCTTCCGGCGTACAGTAAGGGATATCTGTGCGCGCTACGGCGTCGACCTGAAGGCGCCCGGTGCCGAGCTGTGCATGGACTGGGCAGAGATCGCGCAACTTGCGGCGGATCCGCTGTGCACGATCGGTGCGCACACGATCAGCCACTGCTTTCTCAGCAAAGTCGCCGATAGGATTGCGCGCGGGGAGATTCAGCGGAGCGCCGAGATCATCGCAGCGTCGCTCGGCAAAAGACCGGAACATTTCGCCTACCCGTATGGCGATGCGGGTCGGCGTGAATTCGCGATTGTCGGCGATCTTGGTTTCAAGACGGCCGTCACGACGACGCCCGGCGTGCTTCGACCGCGGCATCGCGACCACCTGACGGCGTTGCCGCGTATCTCAGTCAACGGCAGATTCCAGGCGCTGCGCTACATGGACGTACTCGTCTCGGGCGTGCCGTTTGCGCTTCACCGGCAGGACCAGGCCGCCGCGGCATAGTCGCCGTCAGCCGCGATCGGGGCGTTGCATCCAGCGGATGAGGAAGGCCGCAGGCACGAGCCAGATCAATCCGAACACCAGGAAGAAGATGAGTTGCGCTGGCGCGTAGTAGCGCGAGATGGTCGTGTGACCAAACGCGAGCATGAACAGCGGCCAGAACGCGACCAGCGCGATCAGCCCAACGGCGCCGATCAGCTTGCGGGTGCGCATACGCATCATTGATTTCGGCGGGCCTGGGGCGCGGCGAGGGATCCGGTTGCCCGTTTGCGCCACGCTCTATATCCCTCGCATAGTGAGCAGGGAACACCAGCAGGCGAGGAGCGATGTCGCAGCGCCATGAAGCCGATCGCATGCGATCGGTACGGGTCTGGCTCTGGACGGTGGCGGCGCTCGTCGCAGCGACGGCGATCATCGGCGGTGCCACGCGGCTCACCGGTTCGGGCCTTTCGATTACCGAGTGGCGGCCGATCACCGGCGTTTTTCCGCCCCTTGGCGAGGCTGCGTGGCAGGCTGAGTTCGACAAGTATCGGGCGATTCCGCAGTTCCTCGCGCTCAACCGCGAGATGACGCTCGCGGGTTTCAAGTTCATCTACTGGTGGGAATGGACCCACCGCATGCTCGGGCGGCTGATCGGCGTCGCGTTTATCGTGCCCTTTAGCGTGTTCTGGGTCCGCGGTGTGATCGACCGCGCGTTGGCCTGGAAGCTTGGCGGCCTGTTCGTTTTGGGTGGAGCTCAGGGCGCGATCGGCTGGTGGATGGTGGCCTCCGGGCTCAGCGAGCGCGCCGACGTGAGTCAGTACCGGCTCGCCGTGCACCTGACGCTCGCATGTATCATTCTTTCGGCAATCGTCGCGGTCGCAACCGCGCTGCGCGGGATGCGAGAGTCTGCGCCCGGGCGCGTCCGGGCGGGCGCCTGGTTCATTCTTCTTCTCATCTTGCTGCAGATTTTTCTTGGCGCGCTGGTGGCGAAGACGAGCGCCGGACTGACGTTCAACACCTGGCCGCTGATCGATGGTCGCTTCATCCCTCCGTTCGATCAATTGTTCACGATCATTCCGTTGTGGCGCAATTTCTTCGAGAACGTGATGACGGTTCAGTTCGATCACCGCGTGGTCGCATATGTTCTGTTCGCTGCGGCACTCGTCCATTCGATCGAC
>DATBJU010000065.1:0-10764 GCA_036556265.1 Xanthobacteraceae bacterium
CATGCGTCGACACCCGGCGCGGCTTGAGGGAAGGTCCCGCGATTGAACGCCGATAGCGGCGAGAACGTGGCCGGGCCACCGTCATGGAACCCGACAAAAGGGCGCGCACCCAGCGGTGCGCGCCCCGATTTTTCATCTTCCTCCAGAACCTGAGCGGAACTCGCTCAGATTTCCTTGCTCATGCGTGCATCGACCGACATCGATCCGCCGCCCCGGATTGTGAAAAGCAGCATCATGGCAGCCCACATAATCGGATACTCGACGCCGGCCCCCTGCACATTGTGCCAGAAGCCATAACGGGTGTGGTAATGGGTGACGAGCAGCATCTGGATGAGACCGACCAAGGCCACCGGGCGCGTGAACAGCCCGACCGCCAGAAGGAGACCGCCGATCACCTCGAAGGTGGCGAGTGTCGGGGCCCAGACCGAGCCCGGCGCGTAGCCTGTCTTGTCGAAAAACCCCGCGACGCCGGTTAGACCGGGGCCGCCGAGATAGCCGAACTTCCAAAGCCCGTGCGCCGCCAGCATGAGACCGGAGGCGAGCCGCAGCACGAGCCAGACCCATTCCCAGAGCGATTCATAGAGACCCGCGAGCGCGGGCACATACAGACGCGAAGATTTTGGTGCTGGCATTTACTTGACCCCCTTGGTTTGGACGGCGTTTGCGCCGTCCGGCTGGAATTGTCCTCCCGTCAGAATTCGCGACCCATCTTGCGATCGAGCGAATACGGCCCGCCGCCGCGGATCGCGAAGAAGATGTAGATGATCAACAGAACGAAGGAGTATCTCGCACCGGCTACTCCTCTCGCGGCGTAGTCGACATGCACAACGTTGACGAACTCGATGATGAGAACCGCTGCGGCCAGGCGCGTGAACAAACCAAGTGCCAGAAACGCACCGCCCACGATCTCCGCAAGGATGATGACGTAGGCCCAAAAGAGTCCGGGAACGTAGCCGGCCTTCTCGAGACCGCCTGCGACGCCCGCTGGACTGCCGGAACCGAGGATGCCGATTTTCGGCAGGCCGTGCAGCAGTGGCAGGATCAGGCCCGCGACAACGCGCAGGAGCAGCTCAGCGTAGTCCGAGCAAGAGCCATACAAGCTACCGAGTCCCGGAAAAATCAGGCGCGTAGGTCGGTCCGCCATTTTCCTTCCCCTGTGTGAAACGTGCAAATGACGTGAAAGGCGCCTCTGCAGACGCGCGTTGGTCAGAATTCCTTCGGTTGCTTTCTGTCGATCGACCACGGACCGGCGCCGTGGATCAGAAAAAAGACTCCGATCAGCAGGTACACGATCGACAGTTCACTCCCTCCCCTGAACCAGACGAACGGATGCGCGCCCGTCGTCCATGTGTAGTGGACGGCGAACAGCATGAAGATCGCGAGCGCAAGTGCGGCCGGCCGGACAAGGAATCCGATTACGAACATAAGACCGATCAGGGTCTCAACAGTCGCCACGAAGTAGCCGAGCGCGGTCGGCGATGGGTAGCCGAACTTCGCGAGCGCGCCGATGAACCCGTCCATGCCCGCGCCGCCAAACGAGCCAAGAAATTTCTGGGCGCCGTGGACGAGCAGAATGATGCCGACGCCGCCGCGCAGCAGCCATTCAGCGAGGGGCGACCAGGAACCATAAATACCAGCGAGGCTCGATACGTAGAGCCGCGACGAAGGCGTCGTCATGGATTTCCCCCAACGTGACGGACGCGATGCGTCGCGCCGCCTATTCGACTAAAGTCGCATAGGGTGACCGATCTCGTGTCGGCCCGCAAGCGACCCGGCACGAGCGAAGAACCCCACCGCGAAGCAGGTAGTCCGGCCTTCGGCACGCCGAATTCGGTGCTATCGAGTGAGCGGAACTCGCGCCCTGGGGACGCCGGTATGAAACTCTATTCGTTTTTCCGCTCGTCGGCGTCCTATCGGGTGCGCATCGCCCTCGCCCTTAAAGGCCTCGCCTACGAAACGGTCTCGATCAAATTTGCGGACAACGCCCACCGCACCGAGGCTTTCCGCAAGACCAATCCCCAGCGGCGCGTGCCCGCCCTCGATATCGGCAAGGGGCAGGCGCTGATTCAGTCGCTCGCCATCATAGAATATCTCGAGGAGACGCATCCGGAGCCGGCGCTACTTCCGAAGGACCCTCTCGCGCGGGCGCGCATCCGCGCCGTCTCGCAGATCATCAGCAGCGACATTCATCCGCTGAACAACACGGGTACGCGTCAGCTCCTGACCGGAATGTTTGGCGCGGACGAAAAGGCGCTGCAGGACTGGACGGCATACTGGATCCGCGAAGGCTTTGCTGCGGTGGACCGGCTGCTCGAGCCCGGGCCGTATGCTTTCGGCGACGCCGTCACGCTCGCCGACATCTGCATCGTGCCGCAGGTCTACAATGCCCGCCGCTACCACGTGCCGCTCGACGACTTTCCTAAAATCGTCGCGGTTGACGCGGCGGCCCGCCAGCACCCGGCTTTCGCGGCGGCCGCGCCAGAAGCACAGCCGGACGCGGCTTAATGAGCGGCTTTACAACACAAATCAGACACGTTTTGCTGCGTTTTCTTGGCCTTGCTCAATTCTTGAGGAGTCGGACCGGCCGATGACCCCGCCCCGCCTCGCCGGCATCGCGAGCCTCGCAGCGCTCTCGCTCGCTGCCCTTTTGGGCGCGGCCGGCGCGCAGCTCCTGCCGCCGCAGAACGTGCCCGGCGGAGCACCACCCGGCGTGCAAGGCCCGCGGCCTTTGTACGGCCCGACCGACCGTGCCGCGTGCGTTCGCCTTGAGAGCGCGCTCGCGCAACTCGACTCGGTATCGGCGTCGCCGAATATCGACCCGGAGCAGGTTCGCCGCTACGAGGAGGCGATCAACCGCCAGCGTTTCGAGCTCGATCAGACGATCGTACAGGCACGCCGCCTCGGCTGCGACAGCGGGAATAGTTTTTTCATCTTCGGGCCGCAGCGCCCCCCGCAGTGTGATCGCCTCAACGATCAGATCGGGCGCATGCGCGCCAATCTCGATCGCATGATTTCCGAGCTCGGTACGTTGCGCGGCGCTGGCACCGATCTCAACCGCGATCTGCAACGGCGCCAACTGATCAATCAGCTCGCACAGAACAATTGCGGCCCGCAGTACCGGCAGGCGGCCCCGCAGCCGCAGCGCCAGCGCGGCCTGCTCGAGACGCTGTTCGGCGGAGGCGGGTGGCGCGAGGAAAGCACCGTCGAGGCAAGCCCGCTGGACCTGCCAGGAGGCAACACCTATCGGACCTTGTGCGTGCGCACCTGCGACGGATTCTTCTTCCCGATCAGTTTTGCGACCATCCCGGCTCGCTTCGGCGAGGACGAGCACACGTGCAAGCGGCTTTGTCCCGCTGCGGAGACGATGTTGTTCGCCCACCGGAATCCTGGCGAGGAGGTCGATCAGGCCGTCTCTATCAACGGCACGCCCTACACGCAGCTGCCGAGTGCGTTCAAGTACCGGACAGCCTTCAATGCTTCGTGCTCATGCCGCGCGGCGGGTCAGAGCTGGGCGGACGCGCTAGGCGTCACACGCGACGAGACGCTGCAGCAGGGCGATATTCTTGTCACCGAACAGCGCGCCCGGCAGATGTCGCAACCCCGTCCGATTGGCGGCCAGCAGAAAGGCAAGGGCCAGCCGACGGCCAACACGCTTCCCGCGGAGCAGCAGCCGCAGGCAGCCGCAAAGGAAGAGCCGCCGCCGGCAACGGTGCCCGGTGACCGGAAGGTGCGCACGGTCGGCCCGCAGTTCTACCCGGTGCGGTGACTCTAAGTAGTCACGGCCGGGTTTGTTGTCTCGGCCATGACGCGGACCGGGTCTGTGCGCCCGAACGTTAGTAGTCGACCGCCTCGCTGCGCGAGGGAACGGCACCCTGCGCCAGCAGCGGATCAGGCGCGGCCGGCTTCGTGCCCGGATCGCGGAATCGGTTGGTGATCGGATAGCGCCGGTCTCGGCCGAAATTCTTCAAAGTCACCTTCACGCCCGGGCAGGCCTGCCGGCGCTTATACTCGGCGAGGTGCAGCATTTTCTCCACGCGCCGGACGGTTTCCATGTCGAAGCCGGCTGCGGCGATTTCGTGCACCGACTGCTCGCCTTCGACGAGGCGCTCCAGGATCTGATCGAGCGCATCGTAGGGAGGCAACGTGTCCTGGTCCTTCTGATTCTCTTTCAGTTCTGCTGAGGGCGCTTTGGTGAAGATCCGTTGCGGGATGATCGAGCCGTCGGGTCCGAGTACTCCGATCGGTTTCCACCGATTGCGCAGTCGGCCGAGGCGATAAATCTCGGTCTTGTAGAGATCTTTCACCGGGTTGAAGCCGCCATTCATGTCACCGTAGAGAGTTGCATAGCCAACCGACATCTCCGACTTGTTGCCGGTGGTAATCACCATCGAGCCAAACTTGTTGGAAATCGACATCAGGATAACGCCACGCGCGCGTGCCTGAAGATTCTCTTCGGTCGTATCGCGCGGCATGCCTTTGAATGATTCCGCGAGACTCTTCTCCAGTCCTTCGACCGCCGGAGCGATCGGGACCGTGTCGTATTTCACGCCGAGCGCTCTGGCGAGTTGCTCCGCGTCGTCCAGCGAGTCCCTCGAGGTGTACCTGTACGGAAGCATGAGACAGTGCACGCGGTTCGGTCCAAGCGCGTCGACGGCGATCGCCGCCGTGAGAGCGGAGTCCACGCCCCCGGACAAGCCCATGACGATGCCGGGAAAGCCGTTCTTGTCCACGTAGTCGCGCAGGCCGAGCACGCACGCGGCGTAGTCCGCCTCGTCGCCGTCGATCACCGCAGCCTTTGGCGCGCCATCGCAGCGCCAAGCGCCCTTCTCGCGCCGCCAATGCGTGACTTGCACAGTTTCGAGAAACGACACGAGATGGAATGCGAGCGAACGATCCGAATGCAGCGCGAACGAGGCACCGTCGAACACAAGCTCGTCCTGACCGCCGACCTGGTTCACGTAGAGAAGAGGAAGGCCGGTCTCGGTAACGCGTGCGGTGGCAAGATTGAGGCGAATGTCTTCCTTGTTGTGATGGTAGGGCGAGCCATTCGGCACCAGCAGGATCTCGGCACCCGTTTCGGCAAGACACTCGGTGACGTCGGCCGTCCAGATATCCTCGCAGATCGGAACGCCGAGGCGTATGCCCTTGAAGTCGATGGGACCGGGCATCGGGCCGACGGCGAACACGCGCTTCTCGTCGAACACACCATAGTTCGGCAGATCGACCTTGAATCGCACGCCGGCGATGCGGCCGTCGATCAAGAGGCAAACGGCGTTGTACAGCTTGCCGTTCTCGAGCCAGGGTGTTCCGATCAGCAACCCCGGACCGCCGTCCGCAGTCTCGCGCGCGAGCGCTTCAACGGCGGCGCGACAAGCAGACTGGAACGCCGGTTTCAGAACAAGGTCCTCGGGCGGATAGCCGGCGATGAACAACTCGGGAAAAACCACGAGGTCCGCGCCGCCAGCCGCCGCCTCGCGACGCGCGCGGCGTACCCGCTCCGCATTGCCGGTAACGTCGCCGACGACCGGATTGAGTTGGGCGATGGCGATCGCGACCTTGTCCGGTGCTTTCATGCGGATGGTCTAGCGCTCCGCGGAATCGGCCGCAACGGCGGGAGGGATCCTTGCTTACCGCGCCTTGCCGCGAATGCCGAAACAGCCCATCCTTTTAGATAGGCACGCGATCGGGGAATAGCTGACATTCCCTTGCTGTTCATCGGTACGGAGCTTCATCCGCCTCAGTGGGCGGCCGGCCGCGAGATAAGAACGCCGTCGATTGGGGAGGAGCAAATGCCAAACGGAAACGCAGTGTCATTCCGGGCGGCTCCGGCAATTGTCCTCGCTCTGTTTGTTGCCCTGTTCGCAGGAAGCGCGGTGGCCGGCACTGTCGAAGTGTTTCATGCCGATTCGCTCGCGGGTCCGATGCGCGAGCTGAAGAAGGCGTTCGAGGCAAAAAATCAGGGCGTCACCATCAACCTTACGTCGGGCGTGTCGCGGCAGCTCGCCGACCGAATCCTCAAGGGCGACACGTGCGACGTATTCGCTCCGTCGTCGCCCGCGGTGGCCGACGATCTCATGACCAAGAAGGTGAATGGCACGGGCCAGGACGGCGCCGCGTGGTACATCGTGTTCTCCGCAAACGAAATGGTGGTTATCTCGGCGAAGGGGAACCCAAAAGGAATTCGGCAAGTGTCGGACCTCGCCAAGCCGGACCTGAAATTCATTCGCGTGACCGGCGAGAAAGACCTGGGCACCGGCCGCACCATCGAATTTCTCAAGCGCGCGGCGAATCTCGAGGGAAAACCGGAGCTCGCACAGAAAATCATCGATTCCGCGATCGGCGATCCGGCGAAACCTACGTCGGTGCCCGACACCGTGCGCGCGGTCCGCGAAGGCAAGGCGGATGCCGGCGTCGTCTATTACTCGGCGGCGGTCGCCGCGCGCAACGACATCGACATCATCCGCTTTCCTGCGAACGTCAATATGAGCGAGGCGATCCGCAACGCGGCGACGGTGCCGGGAACGGCAAAGAACCCGAAGGAGGCAACGGACTTCGTACAGTTCCTGCTAACCGACGAAGGCCGCAAGATCCTGCTCGAAACCGGCCAGCCGCCGGTCACCCCGGCGCTGCGCAAGGGAAGCGTGCCTGCAGGTCTGAAAGACTGAGAGCTCGGGGAGAAGACCTACAACCCTGCCACCGCCGGCAGCGGCCGCGCGTGCACGACCTTCTCCTTCTTCACAAGATCGGCGACGAGGAACGCGATCTCGATCGCTTGCTCGGCATTGAGGCGCGGATCGCAGACCGTGTGGTAGCGGTCGTTGAGTTGCGTCTCACTGATCGCGCGTGCACCGCCGGTGCATTCGGTGACCGCTTGGCCGGTCATCTCGAGGTGGATGCCGCCGGCGTGCGTGCCCTCCGCTGCATGCACGTCGAAGAACTCCTTCACCTCCTGCATGATTTGCTCGAAACGGCGGGTCTTGTAGCCGTTCGCGGTGATCGTATTGCCGTGCATCGGATCGCACGCCCAGACCGCGGGCCGCGCCGCGCGGCGCACCGTGTCGATCAGCGACGGCAGGTGCTCGCCGACTTTGCCCGCGCCGAATCGACAGATCAGCGTAATGCGGCCCGGCTCGCGCTCGGGGTCGAGGATGTCGAGTAGCTTGAGCAGCGTATCCGTCTTTAGCGAAGGGCCGCACTTGATGCCGAGCGGATTTTTTACGCCTCGGCAAAACTCGACGTGGGCATGGTCGGGCTGGCGCGTACGGTCGCCAACCCAGATCATGTGGCCGGAGGTGTCGTACCAGTCGCCGCTCGTGGAATCGATGCGCGTCATCGCCTGCTCGTAACCGAGAAGCAGCGCCTCGTGGCTCGTGTAGAAATCGGTCGTACGCATTTCCGGATGCGATTCCGGATCGATGCCGCACGCGCGCATGAAATCGAGTGCCTCCGTGATGCGGTGCGCGAGTGCCTCGTAGCGCGCCGACTGCGGACTTTCTTTCACGAAACCGAGCATCCACTGATGCGCGTTCGACAGGTTCGCGTAACCGCCGGTCGCGAACGCGCGTAAAAGATTCAACGTCGCTGCCGACTGGCGATAAGCCTCCATCATGCGCCGCGGCTCGGGCCGGCGCGCCTCGGGCGTGAAGGCGATGTCATTGACAATGTCGCCACGGTAGGCCGGGAGCTCCTGGCTGCCCCGCTTCTCCATCGGCGACGAACGGGGCTTCGCAAATTGCCCGGCGATGCGGCCGACCTTCACCACGGGCGACGCACCGGCGAAGGTCAGCACCACAGCCATCTGCAGGAAGACGCGGAAGAAATCGCGGATGTTGTTCGCGGAATGCTCGGCAAAGCTCTCGGCGCAATCGCCGCCCTGGAGCAGGAACGCGTCGCCTGAAGCCACGCGGGCGAGTGCGCGCTTGAGCGCCCGCGCCTCGCCTGCAAAAACCAATGGCGGGTACGTCGCAAGCTGCGCCTCGACTTCGGCCAGCGATTTCTTGTCCGGATATTCGGGGACCTGCACGATCGGCTTCGACCGCCAGGAATCCGGACTCCAACGCTCGGACATTCCGCACTCCAAAGTCCGGGAAGACGGCCCCGAACGCGGCGGGTTATACACGAGCCGCAGCAGGGGGCGAACTCGAATTGTAGACCATGGAACGGCGGCTAGATACCACGGACACGGTTAAGCAATCCGAACTGACGATTGCGGCGCGTGATGGTTATCCGCTCGCAGCAACACGGCGCTTTCCGGCGCGCACGCCGCGCGCGACGGTGCTGATCGCGGCCGCGACCGCCGTGCCGCGTGCTTTCTACGCGCGTTTCGCCACCCATCTCGCCGAGTGCGATTTCGACACCGTCACGTTCGACTACCGGGGGATCGGCGGCTCGCGGCCGAAATCCTTGCGCGGCTTTCCGGGACGCATGCGCGACTGGGCCTCGCACGATGTCGCGCCCGCCGTCGATTTCGCGGCCGCACTCAATCCGGGAAAGCCGCTTGTCTACGTTGGGCACTCCTTCGGCGGGCAGGCGCTTGGGCTCATTCCGAACAACAACAAGGTTACCCGCGCGCTTCTTGTCGCGTCTCAGGTCGGCTACTGGCGTTACGTTGTACCCGCGACCGAGCGCTATCGGGTGTACTTTATGCTCCGCTTTGTCGGACCTCTGATCGCGCGCGTGCTTGGCTATCTACCCGCCGGCATCGGACTCGGTGACGGCCTTCCGCGCGACGCATTTCTCGAATGGGCGAGTTGGTGTCTGAAACCGAATTATCTGTTCGACGATCCGACCCTGGCGGAACTCACGAACTATCCGAATTACCAAGGCGCGATGCGCGCGATCGGTCTTGCCGACGATCCGTGGGCGACACCGCCGGCAATCGCCCGGCTGCTGCAAGGTTATGCTGGAACGAAGCCGGAGCATCTGACGCTCGAACCGCGCGCCATCGGTCTCGAAAGGGTCGGGCACTTCGGCTATTTTCGACAAGATGCGCGCCCGGCGTGGCGGGACGCCGCGGAATGGCTCGGCAAGTCGGGCTAAGACGCG
Source organism: Xanthobacteraceae bacterium (assembly GCA_036556265.1). Classification (GTDB taxonomy): domain Bacteria; phylum Pseudomonadota; class Alphaproteobacteria; order Rhizobiales; family Xanthobacteraceae; genus JAUSIF01. Next base: position 9,046 of record DATBJU010000065.1, read on the forward strand.
GCGGACGATATCCTGGCGGCACCCAGATTGGTGAAGATCCGTCGCAGCAAACGTTTGATGCCAGCGAGCTCGCCCGCAGAAATATCTGCAAGCGCAATCCGTTCGAGATGCAGCGCGACCGGAATCAACCTCCGCACAAGCGCGGCGCCTCTCGGCGACAATTGCACGATGACCTCGCGATTGCTCATGCGCGACCGACTGCGAGTTACCAGTCCGCGGTGCACGAGGCGCGTGACAAGACGCGAGATGGTCGACGCCTCAATACTGGTCATGCCGGCGAGATCAACCTGGCGCTGACCGCCGTTGTCCGACAACGCGGCCAAAACGCGCCACATGTCGATAGTCAGTCGCTCGTGTGCAAGCGCTTCGCGGGTGAAGCGTGCAACGAGCGCCGCCCCCACCCGGTTGACCAGATAGGGAACGAAATCGTCCAGCTTCAGATTGAATCGGGCCACCAAGAATTCTCGTCTGTCAGCAGCAGTGGCGTATCTCCAACATCCTACCCGATTGACAAATGCATTTGCAACTGATGCAATTGCATCTATCAAGGCAAGAATACGCGCTGCAACGCGAAGCCATCGGGAGGGACACCATGGAATTCGGCTACTTCACGCTCAGCGACAATCACTACAAAAACAACAGCCGCGCGCCGAACCAGTTCGTCGCCGATATCACGGCCGAGGCACTCTACGCGGAAGAGCTCGGCATGCACTCGGCCTGGATCGGCGAACACCACTTCAATTCGCTCGGTGTCCTTTCCTGCCCGGATCTCGTGCTCGCGTATATTGCTGCCCGCACGAAGCGGATCCGGCTCGCGCCGGCAGTCACGGTGTTGCCGCTGCACCATCCGATCCGAGTGGCTGAGCAATGGGCGACGCTCGATCTCCTTTCCGGCGGCCGCGTCGATTTCGCAGCGGGTCGCGGCTATGACCGCCGTGAGTATGAGCCCTTCCGTGTTTCGTTCGAAGACAACCAGGCGATTTTCGAGGAAGGGCTCGAAGTGGTGCGCCGGCTGTGGGAGGCGGAGGACCGCATCTCGCACCACGGCAAGCACTACTCCTTCGACAATGTGCGTATCACGCCGAAGCCGGTGCAGCGGCCGATCCCGACCTACGTCGCCTCGTTTTCCAAGCTGTCGATCGAACTTGCGGCGCGGCTCGGCTGCAATCTCGTGGTGGCACCGTTTGCCGCGGCGATGAGCTTCGGCGGCCTGAAGCAGGTGGTCGATCTCTACAATGAGACATGCGCGAAGCATGGCAAGACGCCCGGCCGCGTCATGTGCAGCTACTTCACACATTTCGCCGACAACGCGGCACAGGAACAGGCGCAACGTGAGCGCCAAGTCCGCTATTATAAGGAGTGTGTCATTCCGGCATTCCCGGGCGATCCCAAGAACGCGCCGCCGAGCTATCGCTACTTCATCGAAATTGTCGACCGGCTGCAGAAGGTGAAGCCAGAGGATCTTACGGAGAATTCCGTATTGCTGGGCTCGCCGCAGCGGATCATCGACACGCTGAAGATAGTGGAAGCCGCGGGAATCCGCGAGGTAATCCTCTACGTCAATGTCGGTCTCAAACCGCACCAGCAGGTGAAGGACGAGATGGCGCGCTTCATGAGCGAGGTCGCGCCGGCCTTCGACGGAGCCCATAAGCGGCGCGCAGCTTAAGGTAAATCCTCATGGTGAGGAGCCCCTTCGCCCATCCTTCGAGACGCGGGGGG
>DATBJU010000066.1:0-5750 GCA_036556265.1 Xanthobacteraceae bacterium
CATGTGCGCTGCATCAGTGAACACGACGTAGCGTTCGATGGTCGGAAGTTTGTCCGCGAGCTTCTCCAGGAGCGGCACGAACGTAAGATCGGTCATCATCACGCGATCCTCGGCGTGATTGGCGATCTGCGCGATCTGCTCGGGGAACAGGCGTGGGTTGAGCGTGTGATAGATAGCGCCGATGCCCATAATCCCGTACCAGGCCTCGAGGTGGCGCCACGTATTCCATGCGAGCGTGGCGACCCGGTCGCCCAGCCTGATGCCGTCCTTGTCGAGGCGCTTGGCGAGTCGCAACGCTCGCTGTCGCACGTCGCGATAGGTGGTGGTGACAATCGGCCCTTCCACCGAGCGGGTGACAATCGGGCGGCGCGGATGGTGGATCGCCGCATGGTCGATAATCTTGTGGCAGAGCAGCGGCCACTCCTGCATCAGACCAAGCATGGTCTACTCCCCAGTAGGTGCCGGCCTATTCTTCGGGCGCGGCTTGGGACCCAAATTAGCGCTCCCGCGTTTGCAGGCAAATGGTCCTGCAAGGCGCGCTAATCTTTCGCCGGGCCCGACACCTCGGCCGCCTTTCCGCCCTTGTCTGCAATCAAAGAGCGCCAGTGCAAGCTCTTCTTATCCTCCTGCTCGCCGGCGTGATCGCGGCCGGCGCCAGTGCCGCGATGGCGGACGTGCCGATGCCTGTTCCGCGGCCGGCCGATGCAGGAAAAGCACGAGCTGAACCCCCGGCTGCGCCATCCAGGACCTCAGCGAGAGCCGCTGCCCGTTCACTTGAGCGCCCCGCGGCGCGCGGCGGAGCGATCAGCGAGATGACCGCAAGTGATCCGTCCGCGACCCCGTGCACCGACCTGCTTGCGAGCGGATTCGCGCTGGTCGAACTCACCGCTTCGGTCTCGGGGTTGTCGGGTGACGCACTCTGCGGAGACATCGCGCCGGCGCGGCTGAGCGCCGTTCGCCTGCACGACGGCAGCCGCGTCGAATTGCGGCCGAGCGTGCTGGCGCGGTGCGAAACCGCCCTCGCCTTCGCACGATGGGTGCGCGAGGAGTTGGCCGAGGCGGCGCGACACTCGGGTGGAAGGCTCGAGCGCATCGAAGTGGCTGGGTCGTATTCCTGCCGCCCACGCAACAATCTCTCCGGCACTCGGCTCAGCGAGCACGGTATCGCGAACGCGATCGACGTCGGCGCACTGATCCTCCGCGGCGGACGGCGCGTCGCGATCGACGACGAGGAGGCACCCGCGATCCTGCTCGCGGAAGCCCGACGTTCCGCTTGCGCCAATTTCACCACGGTCCTCGGACCCGGCGCCGACGCGGCCCACGAGCGCCACCTGCACGTCGACCTCGCCCGGCGGCGCGGTGGCTATCGCGTGTGCCAGTGGAACATGCCGAAATGGCCGCTGCCCTGACAGATGTTTGAGCGCACCTGTCCTTGTAAAGTCGCAGTGCGCCCCTATAGTCCGCGCCAATCGAGGGTTCTGCGAGAGGATCGGTGGGCGAAAAGAAATTGATCCCCCGACTGGCCGCAGCGCTGATTCTCCTCGGCTTCGTGCCTCTTGTCCTCGTGGCGCCACTCGTCGCCGTCGCACAGACGGCACAAGCAGGCAAGGAAGCACGCGCTGGCTTCACGACGCTGACGAGCGCACAGCTGGCCGAGATGTTGCTGCGCAAGGACTTCTATTTTGTGAATGTGCACACACCGTACGAAGGAGAGATCAAGGATACCGACACCTTTATCGTCTTTGACCGGATCGGAGAAAATCTCGACAAGCTGCCGCGGGACAAGAATGAGAAGATCGTCCTGTATTGCCAAAGCGGCCGGATGAGCGAGATTGCGGCGCGAGAGCTTGCCCAACTGGGTTACTCCCGCGTGTCGCATGTGGCGGGCGGAATGATCGATTGGAAGAGGCAAGGCCACGAGATCATTGAAGGCACACCTCGCCGGCCGTGAATAAACTGAAGCCCGCCATCGTATCGCTACGCGCTATCGCGTATTTCCGTGTCTTCGAGCGGCCCGAAATGCGAGGGGCGCGGCCCCAATCCCTAAACTGAAGCCCGCCATCGTATCGCTACGCGCTATCGCGTATTTCCGTGTCTTCGAGCGGCCCGAAATGCGAAGGGCGCGGCCCCAACCCCCGCGCCCTGCACCCCCACTATTCGAAAAATCAGATGACGACGACCGTCGCGCCGACCGGAACACGGTTGTAGAGGTCGATCACATCCTCGTTCAGCATGCGGATGCAGCCCGAGGAGATCGCTTGGCCGATGTACTCCGGCTGGTTGGTGCCGTGGATGCGGAAAAGCGTGTCCTTGTTGCCCTCGAAGAGGTACAACGCACGCGCCCCCATGGGATTGTGCGGGCCGGGGCTTACGTACTTCGGAAGGTCGGGAATGCGCTTCAAGATCTCGGCCGTGGGCACCCAGTCCGGCCACTCCTTCTTCTGACCGACCTTGGCGCTCCCGCGCCAGTTCATCCCCTCCTCGCCGACCGTTACGCCGTAGCGATAGGCCTTGCCGCCATCCTGCACGAGAAACAGGAACTTCTTTTCCGTGTCGACCACCACGGTGCCGGGCTTCTCCTTGCCGCTGTATTCGACCATGTGCCGAAGCCAGTCGGAACTCGGCTTGTGCTGAAGGTAGGACGCGCCCTGAATGAGCTTCTTGTCGCGCGGAGTCATCACCGACTCCGGCACCGGATCGAGCGTATCGGTCAGCATGCAGCCGCCGAGCGCGAACGCGACCAACACCATTGCGAAGTTCGGGAGACGCATGGGCCTTCCTGCTCTCAAGGACTTTTTTCGTTGTCCTGCAGAATTACCGGAATCAATCCGTTCACCGCAAGATCGCTCTCTATGATGGCTTCTCCCGGCGAGAACCTGTGGCAGAAATGTCGCAAAATCAACGGTAAGGCCGTTCGAGAATGGTCGGCCGGCCCTCCGAACGCGGGAATGTGGACGACCGGCAATCCGTTTCGGCGGCAGGAAACGGTCGCATCGGTGTCGGACAATGACCCCGCTTCCTGCCCAAAACAGCCGCACTCCGCCGCCACTTAAGGCACGGGACGACGGGCAGACAGAAAGCACTTAAGGGAGGGAATCATGCCCGACGCCAAGGAACCCATTCGCGCGCCCATTTTCCAGCGCGGACGGGCCGACCTCTCCAAGCAATACCGGCCTATTGGAATCGGCGCCGTCGCGGCGGCGCTCGCCGCCACCGGAAGACGTGAACCCGACGCCGGCCAAGCATCGATTCTGCGGATCGAGGAAGACCGCGAGATCGAGCCGATCGCAGCATAGATCGGAAAACCGCCGAATTCGGTTGGATTGAAATCTGGTCCGCCCCGCGCGCGGACGTGGACGCGCCTACGTCAACGGGCTAGGGAACTCCGGGCTCGCTTCGGAGTCGCCCCATGCTTGTCGCCTTTGTCCCCCGCGGCAGCGCGCTTGAGCGCATTCAGGTGCCGGAGGGCGGCAGGGTGCCCGATGGCGCGATCTGGCTCGACCTGCTCACTCCGACCGCGGAGGAAGACCGCGCAGTGGAAGCGGCGTCCGGCGTGATGGTGCCGACGCGCGAGGAGATGGTCGAGATCGAGCCCTCGAGCCGGCTCTATATCGAGAACGGCGTCCGCTACATGACGGCAACGCTGACCTGCCACGCCGACACCGACATGCCCAAGACAACCGTCATCACGTTTATTCTCGGCGGAGGGCGCCTCGTGACCGTGCGTTACGACGAACCGCGCGCCTTCGCCATGCTCGCTTCGCGCCTCGGGCGCGCATGTCCGCCGACCGCTACCGGCGAAAGCGTGATGATCGATCTGCTCGATGCGATCATCGATCGCGCGGCGGACATTCTGGAACGCATCGGCGCCGACGTGGACCGCATTTCGCAGAGCATTTTCGAGCGCGAGGATACGTCCGATCATTCGCTCAAGAGTTTCCGCGAGATTCTCAAGGACATCGGCAAGAAGGGCGACCTGAACTCCAAGGTCCGCGAGAGCCTCGTGTCGATCGGACGGCTTGTCCTGTTTCTCGCCAATGAGGCCGAAGGGCTGAAGCTGCAGAAAGAGCAGCGGTCGCTCGTGAAAAGCATGGCGCGCGACGTGTCATCGCTCACCGACCACGCGAGCTACCTCGCCAACAAAGTGACGTTCCTGCTCGACGCGAGTCTTGGCATGGTCAACCTCGAGCAAAGCAACGTCATCAAGATCTTCTCGGTCGCCGCCGTCGTGCTGCTGCCGCCGACCATGGTCGCCTCGATCTACGGCATGAACTTCCGGCACATGCCCGAGCTCGACTGGACGTACGGATATCCGTTCACGCTCTTTCTTATGCTCGCGGCTGCCATCCTCCCCTACGCATTCTTCAAATGGCGTAAGTGGCTCTGACGCGGCGAAGCCGAAACACGCCGACAAGTATGGTTCACGAAGCGTTAGCGTCGCGGCGCGCGGCTTAGGCAAAATTCAAGAGAATTCTGGCACGTTGCCCGGATGCGTTTCATCCGGGACAGCGTCATGTCGGAGAATCAGACAGTCGAGGAAATCCTTGCGCGCGGCCGCATCGCGGCCGACGACGTGCTGAAATTGCGGCACAAGGTCTTCTGGAAGGGGATCGTCACGGCGCAGGACGCCGAGATGGTGTTCCGTCTCAACGACCGGCTGGGAGAGGCCGCCGATCCATCGTGGCCGCCGTTCTTCGTGGAAGCGCTCGTCGACCATGTTGTGATGCAGGCTGACCCCTCGGGCTACATCTCCGAGGACAACGCCTACTGGCTCATCGACCGCATTTCTCATTCCGATCATGTCGACACCGCGTGCGAACTCGAGCTGCTCGTGAAGGCGCTCGAGCGCGCGAAATCGAGCCCGGTCAAGCTCGTGCAGTTCGCGCTTCAGCAGGTGAAGTTCGGCGTGCTCGAAGGCGACGGCTACATCGGCCACAATCGCAAGCAGGAGCCGGGCGTGATCGACGAGGCAGAGGTCGAGCTCGTGCGGCGCATCCTCTACGCCTTCGGCGGTGACGGAAATATCGCCGTGACCAGGCAGGAGGCGGAGATTCTGCTCGACATCAACGATGAGACCGCCGAGGCCGAGAACCATGCGGCATGGTCCGATCTGTTCGTGAAGGCGCTCGCGAACTTCCTGATGGCCGCCTCCGGCTACCAGGTGCCGACGCGCCAGGAAGCGCTGCGGCGTGAGGCCTGGCTCGATACGCCGACCGCCGGCATCGGCGGATTCATGAGCCAGATGCTTGCGGGCGGTCTGGACGCGGTCTGGGACGCCTATCAGTACGGAACGATCGACGGCGAGCCGGAGAGAAGCGAGACGTCACCCGGCCTCACGATCGGATTCGAGCCGCGCGTCACCGCCGAAGAGGCGCGCTGGGCCGCACAACGCATCGGCCGCAACGGCCTGCACGCGAACGAGCATGCATTGATCAATTTCCTGAAAAGCAAGCAGGCGCATCTGCATCCGAAGCTCGTGCCGGTCCTCGACGTGGCGGCGGCGTAACTCGGGCACGCCACTTTTCCCTCACTCGCCACATTAGGCCGTTGATTCTGCTCGCGAATAAAATAATTTTTCCACACTCTCCGAACCGCTCTTAGATTGCGCGCATCTCGATCCCTCGAGGGGCGCGACCGGTGCGACCTGTTGTGCGGATCGAGAACGGCGCCCGCTGTCGTGTCTCGCACGCACGATACCGGGAGCCCCGTGGGCACCGCCCGGCGGCAGCGTCTGCGGACGCGCGTTCCTT
>DATBJU010000067.1:0-16256 GCA_036556265.1 Xanthobacteraceae bacterium
GTAGGGTTCGAGCCGCCGCAGCACGAGCCCCCGCTTGAGCAGGAACGCATCGGCGTCCTTCGCCGTCTTTCCACGCTCGTCGGGAAAATGGATCAGCACGAAGTTGCCGACGCTCGGGGTCACTTCGAGGCCGAGCGCGCGGATCTGCTCAGTGAGCCACGGCAACCACCTCGCGTTGTGCGCGGCCGCACGCTCGACATGCGCGGCATCGCTAAGCGCCGCAACCCCCGCCGCGATCGCGGCCGCGTTCACATTGAACGGTCCGCGTATGCGATTGACAGCGTCGATGACCGCCGCCGGCGCGTACATCCAACCGATCCGCAATCCTGCCAACCCGTGGATCTTCGAGAAGGTTCGCGTCATCACCACGTTCTCGCTCATGCCGGCGAGCTCGATCCCGGATTCGTAGTCGTTGCGCCGCACGTATTCCGCGTAAGCCGCGTCGATCACGAGAATTACGCGCGAGGGCAGGGCCGCGTGCATGCGCCGCACTTCAGAGAATGGGAGATAGGTCCCGGTCGGATTGTTCGGGTTCGCAATGAACACGATCCGCGTGCGCGGCGTCACAGCGGCGAGGATCGCGTCCACGTCGGCGGTGTAGTTGCGTTCCGGCGCCACGACCGGTTTGCCGCCGGCCGCAAGCGTCGCATTTCGGTACACGAGAAATCCGTGCGTCGTGTAAATCGCTTCATCGCCCGGCGTGAGGTACGCCTGCGCAAGTAGGCTCAGCAGTTCGTCGGAGCCGTTCGAGCAGACGATCCGTTCCGGATCGAGACCGAAGGTTCGCGCGATTGCTTCGCGCAGGGCCGTGTGCGCGCCGTCGGGATAGTAGTGCAGCGAGTCCGCAGTCTTGCGGAACGCGTCGACCGCCCTCGGGCTCGGCCCGAGCGGCGTTTCGTTCGAAGAAAGCTTGTAGACCTTCGCCGCGCCAGGCGCTTCGCTGCGTCCCGGCACATAGGCAGAGATTTCAAGAACGCTCGCTTTCGGCACGGGACGTTCGGGCGCACTCATCGTTCGGTTTCCGGACGCGGATCGGGAAGCGGATTGGCTAGATCGTATAGCGGGTCGCATGCCCGCCGACGAGGGCCGTACCGCGCACCGAGGCGCCGGCAGCAACCAGCGCGGCCGTCGTTTCCTCGGGCCCGCGGCCCGGCGGTAGCGACAGCAACAGCGCAGCCCCGTCAAACTCGCCGTGCGGTACCGCGAGCACTTCGGCAAGCGGCGACAGCGCTCGCGCCGCCGCAGCACTCCACCCTGCCACGCGCACACTCCATGTCTGCACATCTCGAACCGCGGCTTCCGGCACAACCGGCCGGGAAACGACGAACAGCGGTAGCGAGGCGGGATGGTCCGCTCGTTCGACGAACGGCAACCGCGCGATGATCTTCGGCGCAGTCGGCTCCTCGAGTGCCGTCCACCATGCGCCCGCGCCGGCGAGATTGCTTGCCGGCACAAGTCCGAGATCGCCCTTCGACGCCGCCACCGCGGCAACCACCGCCGCGGCGCTCAGATGGGCGGTGAGCGGCACCGTGAATCCGAAGTGGAAGCGGGCCGAGTCGCGCACCGGCGCGTCCCCCACAGAAAAGTCCGCGTGCACCGCGTAGGGCGACTGCACGTAGGTGAACGTCGCGATGATCACCCGCCAGATACTCTCCACCGTATCGAGGGGCAGAATCCCACGGTGCCGCTCGACCAACCGCCGCATCATCTCGGCTTCGCGCGCCGGGCGGAATGCGGAGCCCGACTCCTGCGCACGCTTCACCTTAATGAGCTCGGCGATGATCTCGCCTCGTTCGATCAGATGCGCGTGCATAGCCGCGTCGATGCGGTCGATCTCGACGCGCAGATCGGCGAGCGTGGGCGCTAGCCCGGCCGTCGGCTTTCGCTTTTTCGGGTCAGACATGGGAACGGCCCAATACAGGCGGCGCTTGATAGCGCGCCTTAAGCCGAACGCAAAGAAATCGTTGACATGCTTGTGACAGGCTCTCTAGCTCTACCCCCTGCACGATTGGTGCGGCGTTTGAGAACGTCATGAGCGTTGTTCGAGTCGACGTTGAGGCCCCCGAAAGCCGCGCAAAGGCGATCCGCCGCGAGGCCGACGAGCCGCATTCACCGGTGGCGCGCTTCGGCACGGACAAGCCGTTGCGACTCGATGCCGGCGTCGACTTGTCGCCGTTCCAGGTCGCCTACATGACCTACGGCGAGCTGAACGATCGTCGGACCAATGCGATCCTGATCTGCCACGCGCTCTCCGGCGACCAGTACGTGATCGGCACGCACCCGGCGACTGGAAAGCCTGGCTGGTGGGAAACCATGGTCGGTCCCGGCAAGCCGATCGACACGGATCGGTTCTTTATCATCTGTGCGAACGTACTGGGCGGTTGCATGGGCACGACCGGCCCCGCCTCGCGCAATCCCGCAACCGGCGAGCCGTACGCTCTCTCGTTGCCCGTCGTGACCGTTCGCGACATGGTCAACGCGCAGGCAATGTTGCTTGACCATCTCGGAATTGAGACGCTGCTTTGCGTCACCGGCGGCTCCATGGGCGGCATGCAGGCACTGCAATGGGCCGCCAGCTATCCCGAACGCGTGTTCGCAGCTTTGCCGCTCGGAACCGCTGCGCGCCACTCGGCGCAGAACATCGCGTTCCACGAGGTCGGCAGGCAGGCGATCACGGCAGACCCAGACTGGCGCAACGGCCGCTATTTGGTGGAGGGTAGAAGCCCGGGCCGCGGCCTCGCGGTCGCGCGCATGGCCGCGCACATTACCTATCTCTCCGACGCCGCATTGCACCGGAAGTTCGGCCGCCGCTTGCAGGACCGCGAGATGCCGACCTTCGGCTTCGACGCCGATTTCCAGGTCGAGTCCTATCTGCGCCATCAGGGACTGAGCTTCGTCGAGCGCTTCGACGCCAATTCCTATCTCTACATCACGCGAGCCATGGACTACTTCGATCTAGCTGCCGACTACGGCGGGGTTCTCGCCAATGCATTCAAGGGAGCGCGCTCGCGCTTTTGCGTCGTTTCGTTCACGTCGGACTGGCTGTTTCCGACGAGTGACGCGCGCCAGATCGTGCACGCATTGAACGCCTCCGGCGCCTCGGTCTCGTTTGCGGAGATCGAAAGCGACAAGGGTCACGACGCGTTCCTGCTCGACGAGCCCGAGCTGTTCGGCATCACGCGCGGATTCCTAGAGGCGGCCGCACGCGCGCGCGGCATTCCCCCCGCCAAGGCCTGATCATGCTGACCCGAAACGGGCCGCCTCCTCCTTCCACCTCGCGCGTCGACCTCGTCCTGATCGCCGAGATGGTGGCACCGGGGGCACGTGTGCTCGACGTGGGCTGCGGCGACGGAGAACTGCTCCATCTGCTCGCGCAAACGCGCGGCGTCGACGGCCGCGGCATCGAAATCTCGCGCGAAGGCGTGAATGCGAGCGTCGCCAAGGGGCTCGCCGTGATCCAGGGCGATGCCGATGTCGACCTCGCCGACTATCCCGACGACGCTTTCGACTACGTCATCCTCTCGCAAACTTTGCAGGCGACCCGTCGGCCCCGCTGGGTGTTGGAGCAAATGCTGCGCATCGGCCGCCATGCCGTTGTCTCGTTCCCGAACTTCGGCCATTGGCAAATCCGCATTCAGCTCTTGCTGCGCGGCCGCATGCCAATCACCGACAACCTGCGCAACAGCTGGTACGAGACGCCGAACATACATTTTTGCACGATCCGCGATTTCGTCGAGCTGGTGCGCGAACTCGACGTTCGCATGGAGCGCGCCGTGGCCCTCAACAGTTGGGGTCGCCCTGTGCGCTGGCACGCGCCATGGTGGTTCTGGAATCTCTTCGGCGAGCAGGGGCTATTCCTGCTTTCCCGCTCTGGACGATCGATCTGATCAAATCCCGGCGGGCTCCGGCGAAGCCCCCGGCGCAAGCACGCGGTCAACGGCCCGTACCGGGCGCGCTGTGACCGGCCTCCAGACCTGCTTCGTCGCTTCGACGACATGCACGCCCGCGAACGGCAGGGAGAGCGACTTGCCGACGCGCTCCCACGCCACTGCAGTACGCAGGAACGCGGATCGCGCGAACGGTGGCACCCACAACGCTTCATCCCAGCCAACTGGCGTCAGCAAAGCTTCCCGCAGGAGCTGCGTGAGTTGCGCGCGCGAGTAGGGTCGTCCAAACCCGAACGGCGTCGTGTCCATACGCGCCCATAGGCCGCGCCGGTTCGGCACCACGATCAGCACGCGTCCTCCCGCGGCGAGGACGCGCCACACCTCGCGCAGCATGTCTGGGGCGTAAGGCGTCATCTCCAGAGCATGGACCGCGAGCAAGCGATCGACCGACGCGTCCGGCAGCGGCAACAACGTCTCATGCACGAGTGCCGCGAGCGATGGTGCCGCTGACGGCCACTTCACAACACCCTGCGCCGCCGGCATGAACGCAAAGGTGCGCTCCACCTCCTCGCGAAATACGCCCAGATACGGCGTCGCATAGCCGACGCCGACCAGCGCCATACCGCGCGTGTCAGGCCACCGCCGGCGAAGCGCTCGGTTGATCAACCGCCGAGCCACATGACCGAGCGGCTGCGCATAAAAGCTGCGGAGGCCGACGATGTCGTGGAACATGCAATGATTCCGTTCCCCTGCAGGATAGGGCGGAGCGCGGCGCGATCCAATCGCCGTGAATGTCCACGAGTTGCGGGCGTCGCTCGCCGTGTTACGTTGGGCGCTTAAGGTAAAAAATCGAAAAACCGGAGCACTTCATGGCGGTACAAATCCGGCTTGTGCCCTGCTTGTCCGATAACTACGCGGTGATCTTGCGCGATCCCGCAAGTGAAGTGGTTGTCGTTGTGGACGCGCCCGAGGCCGCCCCGATCTTGGACACACTCGCCGCCGAGAAGTGGAAGCTCACCCACATTCTGGTGACCCATAAGCACGGCGACCACATTCAGGGTATCCCGGACCTCAAGCGCCGCTACAAAGCGAAAGTGATTGGACCGCGCAAGGAGGCAAATGAAATTCCGACACTCGATGAAAAGGTCGGCGAGCCCGACACGGTCGAGTTGGGGTCCCTGCGTGCCCGTGTCTTCGATACGCCGGGTCATACCGCCGGACACATTTGCTTCTGGTTCGAGAAGGAGAGGCTGCTGTTCGCCGGCGATACGATCTTCGCCATCGGCTGCGGTCGCGCCATCGAGCGGCCCGCGCCCGTGCTATGGCAATCGCTGCTCAAATTGCGCGATCTGCCGGACGATACGTCGATTTATTGCGGCCATGAATATACGCTCGCAAACGGCCGCTTCGCCGTAACCGTCGATCCCGCCAACGCCAAACTGAAGGCACGACTCGCAGAAATCGAGAAGACGCGCGCCGCAAACAAGCCAACGATCCCCTCAACCATGGCCGAGGAACGCGCAACCAATCCATTCCTGCGCGCCGACGACCCGGCCATCGCCACCGCAGTCGGCATGGCGGGCGCGGACCCGGCCGCGGTGTTCACCGAGATTCGCGAACGGAAGAACACCTTCCGCGGATAGAGTGCACGTGTCTCCTGAGCTGAGCGCCGCAGAGGTCGTCCGCCTCCTCAATCTCAAGCCCCACCCTGAGGGAGGACATTTCCGCGAGACGATCCGCGATCCCCATCCGACCTTGGGAAATCGCGCGTATTCAACGGCGATCTATTTTCTGCTCGCGGCCGGCGAACGCTCGCATTGGCACAAGGTCGATGCGATGGAGGTCTGGCACTACTACGCGGGCGCGCCACTGTTGCTGGAAATCGCTTCGCGCCCGGCGGGGCCGATCGAGCGCGTCACGCTCGGCATCAACCTCGCGGCGGGTGAGCGCCCTCAGGCAGCGGTGCCGGCGCACGTCTGGCAGGCGGCCCAAAGCCAGGGCAAATGGACACTGGTCGGCTGCACGGTCGCGCCTGGATTCGAGTTCGCGACATTTGAGCTTGCGCCGCCTGATTTCAAACCCGGCGCGGAGTAGCCGTCAAACCAGATATTGCGCGCCGTTCACCGTAAGCGTCGAGCCGGTGATGAAGCCGGCGTCGTCTGATGCGAGGAAAACGACGCAACGCGCGACTTCCTCCGGTTCGCCGAGCCGTCCAACCGGAATTTGCGGCAAAATGTTTTTTTCCAGCACGTCCTTCGGCACGGCGCGCACCATCTCCGTCCCGATGTAGCCCGGGCAGATCGCATTCACTGTGATGCCCTTCCTCGCGTTCTCCTGTGCGAGCGCCTTGGTGAAGCCGAGGTCGCCGGCCTTCGCCGCCGAATAATTGCACTGACCCATCTGACCCTTTTGGCCGTTGATCGAAGAAATGTTGATGATGCGACCGAAGTTACGCTCTCGCATCCCTTCGATCACAGGCCGGCACATGTTGAAGAGCGAATTGAGATTGGTGTTGATGACAGCGCGCCACTGCTCGGGAGTCATCTTATGGAACATGCTGTCACGCGTGATCCCGGCGTTGTTCACCAGGATCTCGACCGCGCCAAGCTCGGTTTCCACCCGCTTGATGCCATCGGCGCACGATTCGTAAGAGCCGACGTCCCATTTGAATATGGGAATCGAGGTCTCGGCCTTGAACTTACTTGCGGCTTCGTCATTACCGCCATAGTTCGCGCCGACCTTGTAACCTGCTGCCTTCAACGCCTTCGCGATGGCGGCGCCGATCCCACGCGTGCCGCCAGTCACCAACGCAACGCGAGCCATCATATCCTCCCACGAGCCGGTGACCCTTCTCCGCCGAGGTCAGCCGGCACAGCCAAGCTTACCGCTCGACACACATTGCGATTCCCATGCCGCCGCCGATGCAAAGCGTCGCGAGCCCGCGCTTGGCGTTGCGCCGCTCCAGTTCGTGCAGCAGCGTGACCAGAATGCGCGCACCCGATGCACCGATCGGATGGCCAATGGCGATGGCGCCGCCGTTGACGTTCACCCGGGCGGGGTCCCAACCCATATCCTTGTTCACCGCACAGGCCTGTGCCGCGAACGCCTCGTTGGCCTCCACGAGGTCGAGGTCGTCCGGCTTCCAGCCGGCCTTCTTGAGGGCGGCGCGTGATGCGGGAATCGGCCCGGTTCCCATGATCGACGGATCGACGCCAGCCTGCGCCCACGAGGCGATACGCGCGAGCACCTTCTTTCCCTGCTTGGCTGCTTCAGACTCTTTCATCAGAACGAGCGCGGCAGCACCGTCATTGATGCCCGATGCGTTGCCCGCCGTTACAGTGCCTTCCCTGTCGAAGGCAGGTCGCAGCTTGGACACTGAGTCGAGCGTTGCGCCGTGGCGGATGTACTCGTCCCCATCGACGATTGTGTCGCCCTTTTTCGATGCAATCTTAACCGGCGTGATCTCGGCTTTGAACTTCCCGGCCTTCTGCGCCGCCTCCGCCTTATTTTGCGAGGCGACCGCAAACTCATCCTGCTGACCGCGGGTAATCTGCCACTGTTTGGCGACGTTCTCGGCCGTGTTGCCCATGTGGTAGCCGTTGAAGGCGTCCCACAACCCGTCCTTGATCATCGTGTCGACCATTTCCAACGGTCCCATCTTTTGGCCGTTGCGCAAATGCGCACAGTGCGGCGCCATGCTCATGGATTCTTGACCGCCGGCGACAACGATCTCTGAGTCGCCGTTCATGATCGCCTGATAGCCGAGTGCCACCGAGCGCAGGCCCGAGCCACAAACCTGGTTCACGATCCAGGCCGGCGACTCCACAGGGATGCCCGCGGCGATCGATGCTTGCCGCGCCGGGTTCTGTCCTTGCCCCGCCGTCAGAATTTGTCCCAGGATCACCTCGGACACACGCTTCGTCTCGACGCCGGCGCGCGCGAGCGCTGCTTCGATCGCGATCTTGCCGAGCGCATGCGCCGGCAGCGAGGACAGCGCGCCGTTAAAGGCACCAACCGGTGTACGCGTCGCGCCGACGATGACCACATCATCCTTCATCGCAATCTCCCATGCTGGCTCGGCGCCTCGACGACGCCTCTACCCATCCGTCCCGGGGCATCGTTGGAAGGCGCCGGGCACGATGTCAATATTAGAAGGCAAGACGAGCCATATGCGCATGGCAGGCATCGATAAATCGGTAGCCCGGCCAATCGAAACGTCCTAATGTCCGAGCTTGTTTGATGGGCATCCGAGCTGTCGGGAACCGCGTAGCGTCATGGCAAAGAACCAAGAACCGGTCACGATTAAGAAGTACGCGAACCGCCGGCTCTACAATACGGGCACGAGCACGTACGTAACGCTCGAGGACCTGGCCGTCATGGTGAAAGATGGCGAGGATTTCGTGGTCTATGACGCGAAGACTGGCGAAGACATCACTCGATCTGTCCTGACGCAGATCATCTTCGAGCAGGAGAACAAGGGTCAGAACCTGCTGCCGATCGCTTTCCTGCGCCAGGTAATTCGTTTCTATGGCGACAGCATGCAGACACTGCTGCCGCGCTATCTCGAAGTCTCCATCGACAGCTTCACGCGCGAGCAGGAGAAATTTCGCGAGCAAATGTCCAAAGCTTTCGGCGGTGTCGGTTTCCCGGTCAACGTGCTGGAGGACCAGGTTCGTCGCAATATGGAAATGTTCGAGCGCGCCTTTGCAATGTTCCTGCCGTTTGCGCAGAAAGAGGGCGGGACCGAAGGCGTCGGCGGTGACCAGGACATCGACGAGTTGAAGCGCCAGGTCTCCGAAATGCAAAAGCGCCTCGAGCGCCTGACCGAGCGGTCCAGCGAAAAATAGCACATCGCCGGCGCACCCCGCGCCCCTCTCGGAAACCGGCACACAGTTAACGACTGGATCGCATACGGCCCAACACTTGCAACTTGTCCGGCATCAGCGGCGACCTGTCCCAAAGGGAGACCGAGGCGGCGATGCAGATTTCGGCAAGTCTTGGCAG
Source organism: Xanthobacteraceae bacterium (assembly GCA_036556265.1). Classification (GTDB taxonomy): domain Bacteria; phylum Pseudomonadota; class Alphaproteobacteria; order Rhizobiales; family Xanthobacteraceae; genus JAUSIF01. Next base: position 8,892 of record DATBJU010000067.1, read on the forward strand.
CGGGCTTGATCGAGCGACCCGCGATCCCGACACGACCATTGTTTCCAAAGAGACGACCCTTCCGGCGATAATTCCGGATTCCGCCCGCGTCCGGGTCACTGCCCCGCGGGGCGCCCGTCCCGCGGCGACACTTCTCGCCCAGCTCGTTTCCACCGTAGAGAATTTGCCAACGTCGCGTGCCCGCTGCCGGGTGGACCCGAAGTCGGGCGCCAGCGCCTATCAGGCGGTGGCCGGACTCAGCCCACTTTCGTCAGGACCGGTAATCCGCGTCTTGTAGTCCGATTGAAAGCTCGGTCGACCGGCTACGCCGCGGGATCTAGGGAATGTTGTCAGGCATTGCCTCGACCGTGAGGTCGCGTCGCGCCGTACGCACCGAAACCGACCAACCGCCAAGCACGTCGACAAACGCGATCATTAGCAGGAGCGCGAAGATCGAGGTCGCGGCTTCCCGCACCAGTAGAAACTCAACCAGCGCGCCGACGAAGACGACGGTCGAAAGCAGATGATCGATGAGGGAGCGTGCAGCGTACTTGGCGGCCTTCAGCACCTCGAAAAACAGAAACACGAGCGTGAGCGCGACCAGGATGTCGCCAAACGTAATCGGCCATGTCGCCCCGGATTGCATGGTGACGGAGTAGACCGGGTCCGTCCACGATACGCCGGGCGTCAGGAACGCGATCATGTTGTAGATCGCGAACGAAATCAGAAAGAGCGGGAAGTTGACCAGCATGGTGGCCCCCATGCGCTGCCCGGCGTCAGATATCCGCCTTCGGTGTCAGAATCTGCCGGCCGCGATACTTTCCAGTCTTAAGGTCGAGGTGATGTGGACGACGCAACTCGCCCGAGTCCTTGTCCTCGACGTAGGTCGGGCGCTTCAGCGCATCCGCTGACCGCCGCATCCCCCGTCTCGAGGGCGACGTTTTTCGCTTCGGAACCGCCATGTCGGTCTCCTAAATATATCACCCCGAAGGGCATCGATGTCTGGGTTGCCGGCCTTATAGAGGATCGCCGCGGCTATCGCCAGCCGCATGCTAGCGGCGCAGTCCGAGGCATTGGACCGCGAGTCCGCCGTCCGACGCAATGACCGCGAGCCTGCGCGAGGCAACGCGCTGTAGGCCGGGACCCGGCTTGGCGGCATTGCGACGCACAGGATTCGGCAACGCGCTCGCAAGCAGCGCCGCCTCGTACGCCGTGAGATTTCCCGCAGTCTTCCGAAACGCGCGGCGGGCCGCCGCCTCCGCACCGAATTCTCCGTTCGGACCCCATTCCGCAATGTTGAGGTAGACCTCGACCAGCCGTTTCCGCGACCACGCCAATGTCAGATAGTACGCGATCGGAACCTCAAGGGCCTTTCGCACGTAGTGTCTGTTCGGCCACAGAAACAGGTTGCGCGCGGTCTGCATTGCGATCGTTGAAGCACCGCGCGCGTCTGCCAACTCGTCGGCGTCGACGATCGCATCGCGAACTTCGATCCAGTCGACGCCTGCGTGTGTGCAAAGACGGGAGTCCTCGCCGACCACGACTGCGTGCACGAGGTTTGGCGATATCCCCTCGATCGGCCGCCATATGCGCACCACCCGCTCGCCTGTCGCCCATCGCCAGAGCATGAGGGTGGAGACTGGCGGCACGAATGCATAGGCCGTGACCAGCGCGAGCATGGCCACGACGTAGCTTGCGGCGATCACGCCGACGATGGTCAAGGCTCGAAAGAACATGGCTCGCAATGCGCAACGACCGTCGGCGCTGATGCAAGCAGAAATGCGGCAAACCGGCTACGCTTGACCCGCCCAGGCAGCTCGGGCATGCGCGTGCCACGTTCCGCGCTGACGATATGCCCGTGCCTCCCGTAGAACTCGCTCGCCGTTTGGAAGCGGTCGCCGCCGCGACCGAGGCGACTCTCTTAGCACGGCTCACGAACGCTTTGCAGCCCGGCGAGCTAGCGCGTCCGAGCCGCCTCCTCGCTGCCATGCGGCATGCCACAACCGGCGGGAAGCGCGTCCGCCCGTTTCTCGTGGTCGAATCCGCGGCGCTCTTCGGAGTCCCGGAGACGCAGGCCCTGATCGTGGGCGCCGCGCTCGAGTGCATTCATTGTTACTCCCTCGTGCACGACGACCTTCCGGCGATGGACAACGACGACCTGCGCCGCGGCCGACCGACGACTCATCGCGCCTTCGACGAAGCGACCGCAATCCTTGCCGGCGATGCGCTGCTCACGCTCTCCTTCGACATTCTTGCCAGTATGAACGCGCATGCTGCGACGCGCATCGACCTGATCGGCCTCCTCGCGCGCGCCGCCGGCATAGGAGGAATGGCCGGCGGACAGATACTCGACCTTGAGGCCGAAGGCCGCTTCGCGAGCGACCGACGTCCGCTCTCGTTGTCAGCCGGAGAGGTCGAACGGCTCCAATCCATGAAGACAGGCGCGCTTATCGCGGCCGCTTGCGACGCCGGCGCAATCCTCGGCAAGGCAGTCGAAGCCGAACGCCACGCGCTCGCCGACTACGCGCGTGCTCTCGGGCTCGCATTCCAGATTGCCGACGACTTGCTCGATGCCGAAGGCGACTCGACACGTCTGGGCAAAGCGGCCGCCAAGGACGCCGGCCAAGGCAAGGCGACGCTCGTCTCGCTGCTAGGTAGTACGGAGGCTCACAGGCGTCTCGATGCATTGACCGCCGAGGCCGCATCGGCACTCAGCATCTTCGGCGACCGCGCTGCGACTCTGGTCGCCGCCGCCGAGTTTATCGCGCGGAGAGACCGATAGACCCGTGGCGAAGCACGAGCGCTCCATCCCTGGTCGTGCGCCGTCATTTCAGGCACCTTGTCACCGCCAACTGACCTGGCGCCTGCCTATTCGGCAGCAGTCCGGCCCGCACCGACTCCAAACCGCCGCGCCACGTAGTCTTCGACCATCTTCTTGAAGTCGGCGGCAAGCGTGGGGCCGCGCAGCGTCGCGGTCTTTTTTCCATCGATGAAGACGGGCGCGGTCGGTTGCTCGCCGGTGCCCGGCAACGAGATGCCGATGTCCGCCTGCTTCGATTCGCCTGGACCGTTTACGATGCAGCCCATGACCGCGACGGTGAGCGTCTCGACGCCGGGGTAATGCTCTTTCCATTCCGGCATCCGATCGCGAATGAAATTCTGCACCTCGCTCGCTAATTCCTGGAACGTCGTCGAGGTTGTCCGACCACATCCCGGACAGGCCGCAACAAGCGGGACGAAGGAGCGCAACCCCATCGTCTGCAAGAGCTCCTGCGCCACCTGCACCTCGCGGGTGCGATCGCCTCCCGGCTCCGGAGTAAGCGAAACGCGGATCGTGTCTCCGATTCCCCGTTGCAGAAGCACACCAAGTGCCACGCTCGACGCGACGATACCCTTGCTGCCCATGCCCGCCTCGGTCAGCCCGAGATGCAGCGCATAGTTCGCGCGGCGCGCGAGTGACTCGTAGACGGCGATCAGATCCTGCACCGCGGATACCTTGGCCGAAAGAATGATGCGCTCGCGCGGAAGTCCGATTTCTTCGGCGCGCGCGGCCGAAAGCAGCGCCGATTGCACCATGGCTTCACGCGTAACCGCACGCGCGTCATCCGGTTCGGGACGCAGCGCATTCTCATCCATGAGAAGCGTTAGCAATTCCTGATCAAGCGAGCCCCAGTTTGCGCCGATACGGACCGGCTTGCCGTATTTCAGGGCTGTTTCGACGATCGCAGCGAATTGCCGATCCTTCTTGTCCTTGAACCCGACGTTGCCGGGATTGATGCGGTATTTATCGAGTGCCTCGGCGCAAGCAGGGTGGTCTGCAAGCAATTTGTGACCGATGTAATGGAAGTCGCCGATTAGCGGCACTTCGACGCCCGCCTTCGCGAGCCGATCACGGATCCTCGGAACAGCGGCCGCCGCCTCATCCCGGTCGACCGTGATGCGTACCAGTTCCGAGCCCGCATGTGCGAGCGCCGCTACCTGCCGCGCGGTCGCTTCCACGTCGGCTGTATCGGTATTGGTCATCGACTGCACTATGATCGGCGCACCTCCGCCGACCGTAACGGCGCCGATCCGCACGGCGACAGTTTGGCGACGCAGCGCGAGCCCGCCCGCAGTCTCAGTGGATGAAACCCTTGTCATCGGATCAACGCGCTTCCGCGCGGCAACTTTCACACAGGCCCTTGATTTCGAGCACCGGGACGCGCGCTTCGAACCCGACCGCGCCGGCCGCGCGCGCGAGGTCGCGCCCTACCGCGTCCGATTTCACTTCAGCGACGGTGCCGCAGCGCTCGCAAAGCAGGAAAACGACGACCTCGTCGGAGTCGTGTCCGCGATTGCAGGCAAGGAATGCGTTGCGGCTTTCGATCCGGTGAGCAAGCCCCTCCGAAACGAGAAAATCGAGGGCCCGGTAGACGGACATTGCAGGCGCGGCCTCGCGTGACTGCTTCAGTCGCTCGACAATGTCGTAGGCGCCGATCGGCGAATGGCTTTCGGCGAGCGCCTCGAGCACCCGCCGGCGCAACGGCGTGAGCCGGCGCCCGCTGCGGTCGCACGCTTCCTCAGCACGTGTGAGGGCGTCCTCGACGCAACGCGAGTGGTTATGACCGGGCGCAGGAAATCCTGATTTCATCGGTATTTTCCGAAGGCAATGTAGCGCGCCGGCATGCCTTGAGAAACCTGGGCCGCCGGCCTATGTTGCATTGCACAATCACCCACCTTTTTGCACGGAGCATCACCTTGCTTACGGGGAAAAGCGCACTCGTCACTGGCTCCACGAGTGGCATCGGCGCTGCCACGGCGCGCGCCCTCGCGCAGGCCGGCGCCAACCTCACACTGAACGGCTTCGGCGATCCCACTGCAATCGAATCGCAACGCGCCGCCCTCGCCGGCGAATTTAAGGTCGAAGTCGCCTATTCGCCAGCCGACATGACCAAGCCAGATGCGATCGCGGAAATGATCCGCGAGGCGGAAAGGCGATTCGGCACCCTCGACGTTCTCGTGAACAATGCCGGCATCCAGCACGTCGCAAATATCGAGAATTTTCCCGTTGAGCGGTGGGACGCCGTGATCGCGATCAATCTTTCCTCCGCCTTCCACACGATCCGCACGGCACTCCCCGCCATGAAGAAGCGAAGATGGGGCCGCATCATCAACATTGCTTCCGCGCACGGTCTTGTCGCGAGCGCGCAGAAGGTCGCCTACGTTGCGTCGAAGCACGGAATCATCGGTCTGACGAAAGTCATCGCGATCGAGACCGCAAACGACGGAGTCACCTGCAACGCAATCTGTCCTGGTTGGGTGCTCACGCAACTCGTGGAGCAGCAGATCTTCGCGCGCGCCGAAGCGTCCGGCAAATCCATCGAAGCCGAGAAGCTGGCGCTGCTCGCCGAGAAGCAGCCGATGCACGCCTTTACGACGCCCGAGAACATCGGGGCGTTTGCCGTCTACCTCTGCAGCGACGCGGCCGCGACCATGACCGGTGGCGCCTATCCGATCGATGGCGGATGGACAGCCGGCTGAGCGACACGCCTGATGGTATTCACGAGACGCTCTCCAAAGCTCGTAAATCTCGCTCTCCAGGGCGGGGGCGCGCACGGCGCCTTTACCTGGGGCGTCCTTGACCGCCTGCTCGAGGACAAGCGGATCGCTTTCGACGGAATCTCCGGTACCAGCGCCGGCGCCATGAACGCGGTCGCATTTGCTTCGGGCTTTGAGCAAGGCGGCCGCGCAGGCGCACGCGAGGCATTGCAGAAATTCTGGCGAGCAGTTTCACGCGACGGCCGCATGAACCCGATCCAGCGCAGCCTGATGGACCGTTTCCTCGGCAACTGGTCGCTCGACCACAACCCGGCATTTCTCGCGCTCGACCTCGCCACCCGCTTTCTATCGCCCTATGACTTCAACCCCTTCAACATTAATCCGCTGCGCGAGATCCTCGAGCGCGAAGTGGATTTCGACGCGGTACGCGCCGGCAAGAAGCTGAAGCTGTTCATTTCGGCCACAAACGTGCGCACGGGAAAGGCGCGGATCTTCCGCTCCGAGGAAATCACGGCTGACGCGGTCATGGCGTCAGCTTGTCTCCCGTTCCTTTTCCAGGCGGTGGAGATCGACGGCACGCCCTATTGGGATGGCGGTTACGTCGGTAATCCGCCGCTGTTTCCCTTCTTTCGCAGTACCGGCACAGACGACGTCATTCTCGTGCAGACGAACCCCACGGTTCGGGAGGGCACACCGCAAACCGCGCGCGAAATCCTGAATCGGATCAACGAAATCACGTTCAATGCGTCGCTGTTGTCGGAATTCCGCGCAATCGGCTTTGTCCGTCGGCTGATCGAGGGCGGACTGCTGCGGAGTTGGACTGGCAGAAGCGGGCACCGCAACCTGCGGCTCCATCGGATCGCCGCCGACGACGAATTGCAAGAGCTGACGTCGAGCTCCAAATTCAATACCGAGTGGCCGTTCTTTCTTCACTTGCGCGACATCGGTCGCGGCGCCGCCGAGCGATTTCTTTCCGATCACTTCGCCTCGATCGGCCGCCGCGGCTCGCTCGATTTCCGGCGCGAATTGGCGTGATGGCCTTCGAGCCACATGATAAAATTTACCATGCAGCCGCAGCTCTACAAGTCTGCCGAGGCGCACGACGCCCGTCTGGAAATCGTCGTCGGCGACATTACCCGCCTTTCGGTTGACGCGATCGTCAACGCTGCAAATACGTCGCTTCTCGGCGGGGGCGGCGTTGACGGCGCGATTCATCGCGCTGCAGGACCGGGCTTGCTCGCCGAGTGCGAGACACTCGGTGGCTGTGCCACCGGCGATGCGAAGATCACCGGAGGCTACGACCTCCCCGCCCGGCACGTCATTCACGCGGTCGGTCCGGTCTGGCGCGGCGGCAAGGCCGGTGAGGACGACTTGCTCGCGAGTTGCTACCGCACGGCACTCGCGCTCGCCCGAGCACATGATTTGCAGTCGATCGCGTTTCCAGCGATCTCAACTGGCGTGTACCGATTTCCTGCGGACCGCGCGGCGCGTATCGCGGTGTCAACGGTCGTTGCCGATACTGCTGCCGGCCGCGGGGTGTCGCATGTGATCTATTGTTGCTTCAGCGAGGAAACGGCGGCACTTCACGCCGCCATCCTCAGCGACCTCGGATTGTCTTGATCGGCCCCCTCGGTTAGAAACCCGCCCACAATCGCGAAGAGACGACACGGAGTGCACTGCGCATGAGCGCCAAGCCAGCGGCCGACAAGCGCGCGCAGACTGTGCGACCGCCGATCGCAGGCGAACTGTTTCTCTCGGCACTTGCTGCCCACGGCGTCGACTATTTCTTCGCCAATCCCGGCACAGACTTCCCACCCATCATCGAAGCGTTTGAGCGCGCGAAGCGCT
>DATBJU010000068.1:0-28326 GCA_036556265.1 Xanthobacteraceae bacterium
TGTCGAAGGCCTTCGAGTCGGCCTTTTTGAGCGCAACCATGGCCGGGATTTCTTCGGCTCCGGTCTCCAGGAACAACTCATGCAGCGAGTCACGCGTGCCGGAGGTCGGCGGCGGGCCGAGCACCTCGATCTTGATGTTCGGCAGCGACTTATCGATGTCGGACCAGTTCTTGTAGGGATTCGGGATCAGCTTTCCGTCAGGACCCGGCACTTCGCGCACGAGCGCGAGAAAAACTTGTGCGCGCGTCAGGTTGATGGCCGGGCCCTGTTTCGACTGCGCAATCGTCAGGCCGTCGAAGCCCACCTTGATCTCGACGATGTCCTTGACGCCGTTCTTCTGGCAGGTCTCGAACTCGCCCTTCTTCATGCGGCGCGAGGCGTTCGTGGCGTCGGGATGATTTTCGCCGACGCCCGCGCAGAACAGCTTCATGCCGCCGCCGGTGCCGGTGGATTCCACGACCGGGGTCTTCACGCCGGTTTTGCCGAACTGCTCGGCGACCGCCGTGGTGAACGGGTACACCGTCGAGGAACCGACGATGCGGATCTGGTCGCGCGCCTCGGCGGAACCGGCAAATGCGACGCCGGCGACCGCGAGCGCGGAAATGGCTGCGTATGTCGCGAGTTTCACGGGGTTCTCCTTCCTGTGACGGAGTGTCCGGCCATTACGGCCTTTCAGCCTCGGAAAAGCCGGGGCTCTCGCGAGTCCTAGGGAGCCTCGAACAAACTTCTATGACTGATCGGTGACGGTTGGATGACAGGTTAACTGCTTGATTTGCCTTGCGTTGAATCAAGGCTCCCTGTGGAGAGCGGAATGCGGACGGCAAATGCCGCACCGCGCCCGACCTCGCTCTCAATCGAAAGCCTGCCGCGGTGCCGTGCCAGGATGTGCTTGACGATGGCGAGCCCGAGACCGGTTCCACCCTCGGCGCGACTTGTTTCCACGTCGACCCGGTAGAAGCGTTCGGTGAGGCGCGGCAAATGTTCGGGCGAGATTCCCGGGCCGAAGTCGCGCACAGTCACGACCGCTTCGCCCGCCTCGCCGGACGGCTCCTCTGCGACCGTGACTTCGACGCGCTTGCCCGACGCGCCGTATTTCAGCGCGTTCTCGACGAGATTTTCGAACAGGCGAATGAGCTCGTCGCGTTCACCGAGAACACGCAAGTGTTCGGCGTTGCGCGAGATGACGAGGTCGACTCCGCGTTCGCGCGCGAGCGGCGACAGCGTATCGCAAACGTGACCGACGATCGGAACGAGGTCGACCTCGTGCTGCGGATGCAAATGCTCGTTCAACTCCACGCGCGAGAGGGACAACAGATCGTCGATCAGCCGCGACATGCGGCGCGCCTGCTCCGCCATGATGCCGAGGAAGCGCTCGCGCGCGGCCGAGTCGGTGCGCGCGGAACCCTGGAGCGTCTCGACAAATCCGGAGAGCGAAGCGAGCGGCGTGCGCAACTCGTGGCTGGCATTCGCGACAAAGTCCGCGCGCATCCGGTCGAGACGGTGCTGCTGCGTGAGATCGTCGAACGTGATGAGGAATGCGTCGGGCTTGTCCGACTCTCCCGCGTGCTCGAAGAAGATCGGCACGACGTTCGCCTCGAACGTGCGCTCGACCGGGACGCGCTCGGTAAACTGCACGCGCCGAGGCGTGCCATCGATCGCGGCACGCAGCGCCTCGATCACTTCCGGTGCGCGCACGGTGAATGTGATGGGTTCGCCGCGCCGCACCGGGCCCAGGGTGGCAACCACCGCGTCGTTGCCGACGAGGATCGTGCCGCGTCGATTGACCAGCAACGCCGGCCCGGGCAAGGCGCCGATCACCGCGCCGAGCTGCGGATCGACCGCAAATGGAACGCGTGAAGACACCGGTTGCGGCGGCGGAGTCGCAACCGCGGCTACCGGAGCGCGTATCGCGGCCGCCGCCAAGATGACGACGAGCGCAAACGCCGCCTCGGGCCAGGACACGCGGCCGAGGAACAGCAACACGATCAAAAGCGCGACGGCGGCAGCGATCACCCATCGCGCCGCGAACAGTCGTCCGCGCACGCCACGCTCCGCCGCGCGAACGGAACCGGACTGCGTTTGGGTATCAGTCATCGGCTGCAACACTTTGCCTTTCTAACGCGCGGCGAAAGCTTGCGCCACGTGCGCTGCTGTCCGGCGTGGGGCGTCGTTAACGGGCGCGCCTTGCGCACGCCACAGGCGGGTGACAAGCATGTCGCGGCGCTATTTCGATTCGGAGGGAGTGATGGTTCGGCACTACGCGGCCCTAGGGGCCCTCGCCGCCCTGGCCTGCCTATCCGACCCGGTCTTCGCCGATCCGCTGCCGTTGCCGAATGTCGACTATGCCACCAAGGCGAAAATGACCGGCGGGATGACGATGTCGAGCCGGCATTCCAACGGAAAGCTGCGCGTCGAGATGCAGGTACCGGGCATGCCGCAGGGGATGGTCGCCTACATCGATCTTCGCGCCAGGAAAGGCGTCTCGGTCATGTCGCTGCCGGGCATGGGCAACATGGCGATCGAAGTGGACGTTGGTGGCGGGGAGGAATACGGCGTCGCGGTCGGACGCGGCAAGCGCGTCGGAAACGCGACGGTCGCCGGCGAGGCGTGCGAGCTCTGGGAGATTGAGGGCGACCGGAGAGACATCCAGAAGGCGGAAGCGGTCGCCTGCATCACGCCGGATTCGATCCCGCTGCGCATGGAAGCGACCGTGAACGGCAAACGCGAGGTCGTGTTCGAAGTCACCGAGTTCAGCCGCGGGCCACAGGACCCGAAGCTGTTCGTGCCGCCCGCGAATCTCAAGCCGATGCGCGTGCCAAAAGGCATGATGCCGCAGTTTGGGAAATAACATCCGCTCATTCGCTGTAGCCCGGATGGAGCCCTCGGGTCCGGTCTTCGGCCGGCCCAAGGGTAAACTCCGCGAAATCCGGGATTGATTTCGCCCCGCATTACGCTTCGCTTCATGCGGGCTACGTGCGCTTACGCGGGAATGAGCGGATTTATCAGAATCACGCCGCCGTCGAAGGCGCGCGCCGGCGTGCGCGGCGGCGGCCGTTCGCGCGTGTCGAAGACAACCTCTTCCCCGCGATTCCGTTGCGCCCCTTGCGGCCATTACGCGTGGTTCGTGCCTCGGCGACCAGCGGCTTGACGTCGAATACCAACTCGCGGATGGCGACGATGCCGAGCGCGAGCACGAACGGAGTGATGTAGTAGAGAAGGCGGATCAGAAGCAGCGAGCCGACGAGCTCCTCGCGATCGAACTGGCTGAGCGCAATCAACATCGTCGCTTCGAACACACCGATGCCGCCCGGCGTATGGCTGGCAAATCCGAGCAGCGTCGCGGTGACGAAGATCACCATGACCGAGATGAAATCGATCTCGGGACTCGCCGGCATCAGCATGTACATGGCGGCAGCGCAAAACGTGAGGTCGACGACCCCGATCAGGATCTGAATCAGCGTCAGGTTCCCGCCTGGGAATGTGACCGACCAGGTGCCGCGACCAAACGTTCTGCGCCCGAGGCTGACCCACGCCGTGTAGGCGACGAGGGCGGCAAGCAACGCAAACCCCAGGAAGCGATTGAGCTGCGGCGACAGCTGATCGACGGCGGAGGCTGCGTCCGGGTGAATCACAAAACCAAGCCCGAGCACCGCGACGTTGCCGAGCCAGAAGGTGAGGCCGGCGATGAAGCAGATCTTCGCGACTTCGATCGCGCTCAACCCGCTCGAGGTCGAATAGATGCGATAACGGACCGTGCCGCCGCTGAACGCCGTGAAGCCCACGTTATGGCCGATCGAGTAACTGGTGAACCCGGCGACCGCCGCAATCCGGTATGGCACTTCGCTGTGTCCGATCGTACGCAGCGCGAAATAGTCGTAGACGGTCAGCGTCACATATCCGGCCGCGACGAACAGGGCGGCCAGTAAGATGTTTACAGGCTCGGTCGCGCTGATCGCCGCCCATACTTCGGCAGGGTTGATGCCGCGCAACAATTGGTAGAGGACGATGAGCGCAATCGCCGTGATCGACACGCCGATCGCCACGCCGACGCCATGCCAACTCAGCCGATCGCGCAAGAAATCGGCAATGGTGCGAACCGCGTCTTGCATCAGCGTCCTTCCGACAAAACCTTCCGCGGCCGCAAGCTGTTCCGGGAACAGCAGCCTGTAGCAGAGCGCCTGGAGAAGCGCGACTCACCTGCCCGGGCAAACCGGCAACCACCATATTGTAGTTGTCCGGACTTGTCGGAAGGTTGACGGTCTCCCCCGATAGCCACCCGAACGGCGAGGATATGGGCGTTTCCTGCCCGGCGTTCCCGCTAACTGCCGCGGCTGCTATAAGCCTGCCCCTGCGAGGACCTATGCCCCACAATGTCCACCGCCTGCCGACTGCGCACCTGTGCAACGAGGCGGCGAAGGGATTCGACCCTGCTACCCGCACTCAGATCACCGAAGATGCGGCGAAAAAGATCGCGGAATTGTTCGAGATCCTGCGTCTCGACTACAAGAACGACCACAACATGCGCGAGACGCCGGAGCGCGTGGCACGGATGCTCGTCGAGGAGCTGTTGCACGGCTGCTACAACGCGCCGCCGGAAATCACCGAATTCGAGAACGTCGAGCGCTACGACCAGCTGCTGGTCAGCGGCCCGATCGAGGTGCGCTCGATCTGTGCGCACCACCTGATGCCGATCTACGGCCACGCCTTCGTCGGCATCCTGCCCTCGTCCGACGGAAGGCTCATTGGCCTCTCGAAGTACGACCGCATCGTCCAGTATTTCTCGGCGCGTCCGCAGATCCAGGAGGAACTGGTCGGACAGATCGGCCGCTACATCGTGGATGCGACCAAGCCGCGCGGCGTGGCAATTCGCATCAACGCCGTGCATATGTGCCGGACTCACCGCGGCGTGCGCGCGAGGATGAACAGCCGGCTCGTGAATAACGCCTTCTACGGCGAGTTCCTGAATGACGCGGAGCTGCGGTCGGACTTCCTCCAGGAATGCATTTCGCTGGAGCGGGGTGTGCCGGATTGATCTGCGCGTGCCCCGGAGTTGGGGCGATGGTGCGCCGGAGAGGATTTGAACCCCTGACCCTCAGATTCGAAGTCTGATGCTCTATCCAGCTGAGCTACCGGCGCACACGCACAAATTAGGCGATGCGGACGTCGCGCGCATCTGATTGTTTTGGTGCGTAGGGCGGATTAGCGAAGCGTAGGGTGGATTAGCGAAGCGTAATCCGCCAATTTCGCCGCACGAGGATGGTGGGTTACGCCTTCGGCTAACCCACCCTACGTGCAGAGCTACGGCGCGTGCCGCCCAGCGGCGGATGTCAGCGCCACTCGAGACCGGGAGCGACGTGCTTCAGAATCATTTCGATGACGTGCGCGTTGTAGTCGACGCCGAGCTGATTGGGAACGGTCAGAAGCAGCGTGTCGGCCTCCGCGATGGCCTCGTCCTCCGCCAGTTCCTTGATGAGGACGTCCGGCTCAGCGGCATAGCCGCGGCCGAAGATCGCGCGCGTGTCCGCCTCGATGAATCCGATCTGGTCTTCTTCCTTGCCGCCCCGGCCGAAGTAAGCGCGATCCATGTCGTTGACCAACGCAAAAATGCTGCGGCTGACGGATACGCGCGGCGCGCGCTTGTGGCCGGCTTCTTTCCACGCCGCGCGAAAGGCCCTGATCTGGGCCGCCTGCTGGATGTGGAAGGGCTGGCCGCCTTCGTCGAATTTGAGGGTTGAGCTTTGCAGGTTCATGCCGAGCTTCGCCGCCCAGACTGCCGTGGCATTGGTGGCGGCGCCCCACCAGATGCGGTCGCGCAGGCCCTCCGAATGCGGCTCGACGCGCAAGAGGCCGGGCGGGTTCGGAAACATCGGCCGCGGGTTGGGCTGCGCGAAGCCTTCGCCTTTCAAGACCTCCAGCAGGACCTCGGCGTGACGCCGGCCCATGTCGGCGTCGGTCATGCCCTCGGGCGGGGCGTAACCGAAGTAGCGCCACCCATCGATTACCTGCTCGGGCGATCCACGGCTGATGCCGAGCTGCAGGCGCCCGCCGGCGATGATGTCGGCAGCGCCCGCGTCCTCGGCCATGTACAGCGGGTTCTCATACCGCATGTCGATGACTGCGGTGCCGATCTCGATGCGCTTGGTCCTCGCGCCGACGGCCGCGAGCAACGGAAACGGCGAGCCGAGTTGGCGGGCGAAGTGATGCACGCGAAAGTACGCGCCGTCCGCACCCAGTTCCTCGGCGGCGACGGCGAGATCGATGGACTGCAAGAGCGCATCGGAGGCCGACCGCGTTTGCGATTGGGGCGAGGGCGTCCAGTGCCCGAACGACAGGAAACCGATCTTCTTCACAGGCATGAAGTGGCGCGCCCTCGCTCAATCTCGAAATTGACTATTCACGAAGGGTTAGGTGGCGCGCCCGGAAGGATTCGAACCTCCGACCCCCAGATTCGTAGTCTGGTGCTCTATCCAGCTGAGCTACGGGCGCTGATCGCGTAAACGCGAGCCGCGCCAATGGCGCGGTGGTGATAGCTAAAGGCTTGAGCCGCCATTGACAAGGCCGCAGCCGGCAACTCAAGGCGCTGCCTGCCACGCGCGTTCCTCGACGTGAATGCGCCAAGCCAGGACCACCGCGTTTGCGAGCGAGAAGGCGACGGCGAACGCCACGAGCCCGAACGCGAGCGGCAAGAGCGCGATCTCGAGCGCGACCACGAGATAGTTCGGATGCCGCAAAAAGCGGTAAGGCCCGCTCGTCACGAGCGGCGCTCCGGGCAGTACGAGGACGCGCGTCGTCCAGCGGCCGCCGAGGCTCGCGATCACCCAATACCGGAGCAGCTGAACCACCGCATAGGCTGCCACGAGCCACCAATTTGCCGGCTTGTTCCAGGCGAGAAGCCAGAGGCCCGCGAGCCACGCCGCGTGCATCGCCACCATCCATGGATAGTGCGAGCGACCAACCTCGATCGCACCTGCCCCACGCAAGCGCCGTTCGTTGCGCGCCGACAGCCACAGCTCGCCGAGCCGTTGCAGCGTGACGAGGGCGAGGATCGGGACCGCTTCAGAGAACATCGAGAGAAAGAAGACTCGCGGTGAAGCCGGGCCCGAGCGCTGAGAGCGCGATCGCGCCGATCGGCTTTGCGGCGAGCACGCGCTTGAGCGCGAACAGTACGGTCGGCGCGGACATGTTGCCGTACTCGCGCAACACCTCGCGCTCGTGGTCGAGCGAGCCGCGCGGAAGCGTCAAGGCACACTCGATCGCGTCGATCACCTTGCCGCCGCCCGGATGGCAGACGAACCGTTTCACCTCGGCGCGCGCGAGATCGACGGCGGCGAGGAGCTTCTTTGCGACCGCGGGGAAACGGCGCTCGACGAAGATGGGCACGGAGCGCGAGAGAATCACACCGAAACCCACGGGGTCGAAACTCCAGCCCATCACGTCGAGCGTGTCCGGCCAGATGTATTCGGCCGAGCCGCGAATGCGGGCCGGGCCCGCGTCGCCGGTTCGCAACACAAGCGCCGCCGCACCGTCGGCAAACAACGCCGTGGCGACGGCGTCCTCCTTGGTGCGGCGATCGAGGCGGAAGGCGAGCGAGCAGAGTTCGAGCACGACGACGAGCACGGTGGAGCCGGCCTCGACCGATGCGAGCCGGGCCGCGATCGAGAGGCCCGATACGCCACCGGCGCAACCAAGACCGAAGACCGGCACGCGCCGCACGTCGGAGCGAAGCCCAAGCCGTGGAAGTGCGCGCGCTTCGAGAGTCGGCGTCGCGACGCCGCTCGAGCAGATCGTGACGACGGCGTCGATCTCGCTCGGGTCGATCGCGGCTTCCTCGATCGCCTGCGCGGCGACGCGCTCGAACAGCGCGAGCCCTTCCTCGTGGAAGACTTCGGAACGGTCGCGCCAGTCGCGCGGTGAGAGAAACCATTCGATCGGCCGCACAGCGTGCCGGCGCTCGATCCCGGAATTCCTGAAAATGTCGAGCATCACCGGGTAGCGCTCGAACATCTCGGGAAAGACTTTCGGCGCAAGCGCGGCAATCTCGGCCTGCTCGATCACATAGCCGGGTACTGCGGTCGCAATCGACAATATGGAGACTTCACGCATTCCGCCTAGGTGAACCCTGCGGAAGCCGCCTTGTTCCTCAGGCGCTCGCGCGCTCCGCACGACGTTCGTCGAGTGCGACCGGACGGTCAGGGATCACAATGCGGAACATGGCGCCGATCGTGCCTTCAAGCAGCCGTATTTCTCCGCCGTGCGCGCGGACAAGCTCCGCCGCAATCACGAGGCCGAGGCCGGTGCCGCCACGGCGCGCCGCTCCCTGAAACGCTTCGAAGAGGTGCGCGCGGGCACGCTCGGGAAGGCCGGGTCCGGTGTCGGCCACCTGCAGCACGACCACCGATCCCTCGCGCCGGCCGACGACGCGGATCTGATCGCGCTCGGGATCGTTCGGCGCACGCGCGGTCAGCGCCTGCACGCTGTTGCGAACGAGATTGATCAGCACGCGCAGCAGCTGGTCGGGGTCGGCATCGACGGTGAGTCCGCGCTCGACGCAAGGCACCCAGCCGATCTTCGACTCGCTGCTCAGGTCGAGCGATTCGCACACCTCCTCGAGAAGGCGCGCGACGTCGACCGATCTGCGACTGGGCGGCGGCTCTTGCGCACGGCCGTAGGCCAGCGTCTGCTCGCAATAGGCGATCGCGCGGTCGAGGGTCGCGATCAGCTTGGGCGCGAGGCGGCGGACCGCCGGATCGGCGAGATGGGCGAGACGGTCAGAAAGAAGCTGCGCCGGCGATAGCAGATTGCGCAGATCGTGGTTGATCTTGGAAACGGCGAGACCAAGCGAGGCGAGGCGATTCTTTTGCTGCAGGGTGCCGGCGAGATCGCGCTGCATGGCGGCGAGTTCACGCTCCGCCACGCCGATCTCGTCGTTGCGCGAGGACGGAACGAGGATGCGAGCGGGATCCTCCGGCGCATGACCGAACGCGACCATCTTCGCAGTGATGCGCCGCATCGGCCGCACGAACAGCCACAACAGGCTCATGTACACGAGCGTGCCGGAGATCGCCGAGATCGCGAGCGAAATCACGAGAATGTTCGCGGAGAAGCCGAGCATCGCCGCCCGAAGAGGCTTTTCGTCGATAATGATCTCGACGAACTCGCCGCCGCGCGGCGCGGGGCCGACGACGCGCACCGCGTCGTACATCGCCGTGTTGAACAGCGTCTCGAAAGCATCGACGATCGCCTGATAGGAGGAAATGTTGCGCAGATCGACCTCGTGATCGGTTTGCGGCGGCATTTCGGAGAACGCGAGCAGGCGTCGCGAGTCGCCCTTCTTCATGGCGACCGCCTTGGCGCCGACGCTGTCGAGCAGCTGGCGCGTGAGCTCGTCGGAGATCAAACCGTCAGGTGCCGCATCCAGCACGAGGGCCGCCGTATGCGCGGCCGCGATGCGGTCGGATAGCCAGGCAAGACGGAAATTCGCGATCGAGGGAACGTAAATCAGGACTTCGGCCAGCATCACGAACAGGGCCGTGAGCAACAGAAGCTTCCCGGACAGGCCGAGCCGGACCCGGCTCATTCTGTCCTCGGTCGAACGCTCAACCTCCGGCGGTTCGGCAGTCATCGTGTGCATTCCATGTGGGATGCGCGCGGTCTCAAGGAAAGAGACGCACAACTGTCATGATGCGCTGCACCCAGGTGTTCGTCAAACCGCGGGAAAGGCCGCCAAGCGCGGCCTGGCGGCCGATTTCGGCCCGGGTCAGCGGCGGAAACACAGGGCCAGCCAGCTCGCGCACATGCATACGTTTGGAGAGCGCCAGCGCGTAGGTTCCGATCAGATCGCCGGCCCCTGTTCCGACGATCGTGGCGCCGAGCAGGCGCCCGGAACGCGTCGTCACGAGCTTGATCATTCCTTTACCCTCGCGCTCGATTTCCGCGCGTTCGTTCTCGAAGAACGGCGCGCGCAGGACGCGGATGCGCCGGTGCAGCGTTTGCGCCGAATCCTCGCGCAATCCGACATGGGCGATCTCAGGATCGGTGGCGCTGACGCGCGGGATCACCGCGGCATTCGCGCGGATCGGCGCGCGGAACAGCGAATGACCGAGGATCAGTTGCGCGTGCCAGCGCGCGGCATGGTGCGGCATGCCGCTTGCGCCGACGACGAATACCTGCCGGTTGCTGCTGCGGAGATTATTGCCCGCGCGGATTCCACCTGCATCGAACTCGATGCCGGCGAGCTCGAGCCCATGGCCTTCGACGAGCGAGCGATTGCCGGTCGCGATGAGCAGACGCGTCCCATCGATCGTTTCCTCCGACTGCCCGACGGTGAAAGTGACACGAATGGAGCTGTTTCTCCCGCTCACACGTTCGATCTCGACATCGCGGCGGACCGTGACGCCGTCGCGCGCAAGCGCCTCGAGCACAAGCGCCGCGCATTCCGGGTCCTCGTGCCGGAGCGGCGTTGCGGCGTCGAGCACGGTCACCTCGGAGCCAAGCCGGCGAAAAGCCTGGGCGATCGCGAGGCCGGTCGCGCCCGCGCCGATCACAATCAGGTGCGCCGGCAATTCGCGCAGATCGAGTATCTCGGCCGGGCTGAGATACGGCGTCCGTTCCAGGCCGCGGATCGGCGGCACGCGCGGCACCGATCCCAGCGCGAGGACGTAGCGTCGAGCGCGAACTTCCCGATTGCCGGCGGTCACCGTCTTTGGATCGACAAATCGCGCGGCAGCGTGGAGCACGCGCACGCCGAGGGAAGCGATACGTGCGTCGGAAGCGTTCAGTGCGAGGTCCTGCAGGAGCGCGGAGGCGGAATCGCGGACACGTGCAAAGACGGTGTCGGGCGCCGCGGCAATGCCGAACCGCGCGGATTCCCGGATGTCGTTGATGCGGCGGGCCGCCGCCGCGAGCGCGTGGACCGGCAAGGCGGCGCCGGTGGGGCGGGCATCGTCGGTCATTTCCGGCGCGATCAGCACGACCCGCGCGCCGAGCACGGCGGCAGCGGCCGCCAGCGATGCACCGGCCGCATCGCCGCCGATCACGCAGAGATCCGGCGTCAGGGTTTCATTCGCCATTCGGCAAGCTGCCCGTTTTCATGCCTTATACAACGCGTCACATCGGGCGAACGCGGTGCGAGCCTGCCAAACCGCCGCAGAGAGCGGCCTTTGCATTGACTTCGCGAGGGTGCACCCATATAAGCCGCGAGCCGACGAGGCGCGGCTCTAGCCCCTTGTTTTGTCGGCTAATCCAGTGAAATCGCACGGCGGAGATCGGACCCGTGAAACGGACCTATCAACCGAGCAAGCTCGTCCGCAAGCGCCGGCACGGCTTCCGCGCCCGCATGGCCACGAAGAACGGGCGCAGGGTGCTCGCCGCCCGCCGCGCGCGCGGACGCAAGCGTCTGTCGGCCTGACCGCTGCTGCGCGCCGCGCCATGGATCGTCTCAAGCGACGCGCGGATTTTCTTGCCGCGGCAAAAGGTGTGCGCGCGCAAACGGCGCCGTTTCTGGTGCAGGCGCGCGACCGCGGCGACCGGGGAAAGCCGAGGATCGGTTTGACCGTCACAAAGCAGTCCGGCAACGCCGTCGAACGCAACCGCATTCGCCGCCGCCTGCGCGCCGCAGCCGACTGCGTGCTCGCGCGTGGCGGGCGGCCGGGCTTCGACTACGTGCTGATCGCCCGGCGCGCGGCGCTTAGCGCGCCGTTCGAGGCGATGCTGCACGATCTCGAGCGCGCGCTCGCGCGCGTGCACACGGAACGAAAGGCCGGGCACGGCCCGGCTCGCTCCACCAGGGCGGACGCCTAGGCGGGCGACGGAGATTTCGATGGAAGAGCACCGCAATACGATCCTCGCAATCCTGCTCTCGGTGATCGTGCTGGTCGCCTGGCAGTTCTTCGTCGGCCTGCCGCAGATGGAAAAGCAGAAGGCCGCGCAGGAAGCGCAGAAACAGGCGCAAACACGGACGCAACAGCAGCCGGCAACAGCGCCGGTGCCCGGCCCGGACGGTCGCCCGGTCCCCGGTGCCACACCGACACCGGGCGCACCAGCGCCCGGCCAGCTGCGGCCGGGCGCGCAGGCGCGTGAAGCCTTGCTCGCCGCCTCCCCCCGCATTGCGATCGAGACGCCGCGCATCCGCGGATCGATCGCACTGCGTGGTGCGCGCATCGACGACGTCTCGCTCAAGGGCTATCGCGAGACGGTCGATCCGAAGAGTCCGAATATCGTTCTGTTCTCGCCGTCGGGAAGCGCACACCCGTTCTACGCGGAACTCGGTTGGGTCTCCACGGCCGCCGCCAGCGTGAAGCTGCCGGGACCGGACACGGTATGGAGTGCAGCGACACCTGGCCCGCTCACGCCGACCCAACCACTCGTGCTGACGTGGGAAAACGGCGAGGGATTGCAATTCCGACGCACGATCTCGGTCGACAACAATTTCATGTTCACGGTGAACGACGAAGTCGCGAACACCGGAAGCAACCCGGCGACCATTTACGGCTACGGGCTGGTCTCGCGGCACGGTACGCCAAACGTGCAGGGCTTCTACATCCTGCACGAGGGCCTCGTCGGCGTGTTGGGCGACGGCAAGCTATACGAAATCGGCTACAGCTCGATCCAGGGCGAGCCGCCGCGCGTCGTGAAGTCGACGGGCGGCTGGCTCGGCATCACCGACAAGTACTGGGCGGCCGCGCTCATTCCGGATCAGGCGGCAGGCCTGCAAGGACGTTTCGCATCGTCGAAAGTCGGTGGCCTCGACACGTATCAGACCGACTATCTGCTCGACGCCACGACCGTCGCGCCGGGCGGCAAGGCCAGCGTGCAATCGCGCCTGTTCGCCGGGGCGAAGGAAGTCAATACGGTCGACGGCTACGAGAAGTCGCTCGGCATCAAGAACTTCGAGCTCCTGATCGACTGGGGCTGGTTCTACTTCATCACAAAGCCACTGTTCTTCGCGCTCGACTACTTCTTCCGCCTCACCGGCAATTTTGGCGTCGCGATCCTGATCGTGACGGTGATCATCAAGCTCGTCTTCTTTCCGCTCGCCAACAAGTCTTACGCCTCGATGGCGCGCATGAAGGCGGTGCAGCCGCAGATGCTTGCGATCCGCGACCGCTTTGCGGACGACAAGGTGAAGCAACAGCAGGCGATGATGGAGCTCTACAAGCAGGAAAAGATCAATCCGGTTTCGGGCTGCCTGCCGATCGTGATCCAGATCCCGGTATTCTTTGCGCTCTATAAAGTGCTGTTCGTCACGATCGAGATGCGGCATGCGCCATTCTTCGGCTGGATCAAGGACCTGTCGGCGCCGGATCCGACGACGATCTTCAACCTATTCGGTCTGATTCCGTGGGATCCGTCGCAGGTGCCCGTGCTCGGCGCGTTCCTCATGCTCGGCGTGTGGCCGCTGATCATGGGCGCCACGATGTTCGTGCAGATGAAGATGAATCCGGCGCCGCCCGATCCGACGCAGAAGATGATCTTCGACTGGATGCCGGTGTTCTTCACCTTCCTGCTCGCGTCGTTCCCGGCGGGGCTTGTGATCTACTGGGCATGGAACAACCTGCTCTCGGTGATCCAGCAGGGCACGATCATGCGCAAGAACGGCGTCAAGATCGAGCTATTCGACAATCTTAAGGGTCTCATCGCGCGGAAGAAGGCGCCCGAAAAGCCCAAGGGCTGAAGCCGCCTTCCGCTGACTTGCCCCTCATGCTCGCGCCTGCGAAAAGGCGCGCATGATCGTCCTTGACGACATTTCGCTGCGCGTCGCCGGCAATCTGCTGCTCGACCACGCGTCCGTTTCGATTCCGGATCGCGCGCGCGTCGGCGTCGTCGGCCGCAACGGCACCGGCAAGACCACGCTGTTCCGCGCGATCGCAGGCGAATTCGACACGGAAACCGGCGCGATCCGCACACCCTCGCGCGCGCGTATCGGGCGCGTGGCGCAGGAAGCGCCTGGCGGTCCCGAGCCACTGATCGATGTCGTGCTCGCGGCGGACAGCGAGCGCGCAGCACTCCTCGCCGAGCGCGAGACCGCGAAGGACCCGCTCCGCATCGCCGAGCTCGAGCACCGGCTCGTCGATATCGGCGCCCACGCCGCGCCGGCGCGTGCGGCCCGGATTCTTGCGGGTCTCGGTTTCGATGACGCGGCGCAACGGCGGCCGTGCTCGGAATTCTCCGGCGGCTGGCGCATGCGGGTCGCGCTCGCAGCGCTGCTGTTCGCCGAGCCCGATCTCCTACTGCTCGACGAGCCCACGAACTATCTCGATCTCGAAGGAACGCTGTGGCTGCAGGATTTTCTCGCGCGCTATCCGCGCACAATTCTGCTGATCAGCCACGACCGCGACCTGCTCGATACTTCGGTTTCTTTCATCCTGCATTTCGATCAGCGCAAGCTGAAGCTCTATCGTGGCGGCTTCTCGCAATTCGACCGCCAGCGGCGCGAGCAGCTGATCGTCAATCAGCGGGCGCGCGAACGGCAGGAAGCCAGGCGCGCGCACATGATGGATTTCGTCAACCGCTTTCGCGCCAAAGCATCGAAGGCACGGCAGGCACAATCGCGCCTGAAGGCGCTGGAGAAGATGGAGCCGATTGCGGCGCCTGCGGGCGAAGCACCCGCCGCAATCTCGATCCGCTCGCCTTCGAGGCAGCTCTCTCCGCCGATCATCGTGCTCGACGGCGTCGCGGTCGGCTACGAGCCGGAGAGGCCCGTGCTGCGCAACCTCGATCTCCGCATCGACGACGACGACCGCATTGCCCTGCTCGGCCCGAACGGAAACGGCAAATCGACATTTGCGAAATTGCTCGCTGAGCGACTCGCACCGCAGCGCGGCCGCATGGTGCGTGCGTCGAAGCTCGACGTCGCGTATTTTGCGCAGCATCAGCTGGATGAACTGCACGCGGACGAATCTCCCTACCAGCACGTACGCCGGCTCATGCCCAACGCGCCCGAGCCGAAGGTGCGCGCGCGTGCGGCCGAGATGGGGTTTTCCGGCGAGGCCGCGGATACCAAGGTTGCCTCACTCTCGGGCGGCGAGAAGGCGCGGCTGCTCCTCGGCCTCGCCACCTTTCGCGGACCGCATTTCCTGATCCTCGATGAGCCGACGAACCATCTCGACATCGAAGCGCGCGAAGCGCTCATCGAGGCGGTGAACGAATACGAAGGCGCCGTGGTGCTCGTCACGCACGACCGCCACTTGCTCGATGCGTGCGCCGAGCGGCTGTGGCTCGTCGCAAACGGCACGGTGCGGCCGTACGACGGCGACATCGATCAATATCGCCGCGACGTGCTTGGGCGTGCTGGCGCTGAACGAATGAGCGGCCGCAAGGCGGCGGCAGGCGCGCGGCCCGTCGGTCAATCCAAACGCGGGGAGCTCGGACCGCTACGCAAGCGCATCGCGACGCTCGAGGGCGAGATCGAAACGCTGGAGCGGGAAATCGAAAACATCGACCGGCGACTCGCGGACCCCGCGCTTCAGGCCAACGGACATCTTGAAGCCGCGCGGCTCGGCAAGCTCCGTACGGACGCGGCCGATGCACTCGCGCGCGCCGAGGAAGAGTGGCTTGCAGCGAGCGCGCGGCGCGAGGAATTGGGTGCATGAGCGACAGCGCAGCGTTCTCGGCCGGAGAGATTGAGACCGGCCGCAAGCTGTTCGCCCGCGAGTGGCGCTTCGTCGCGGGCGCGGGTTCGATCGCGTCACTCCCGCCCATGCGCGGCGTCGAGGTCGCTTTCGCGGGGCGCTCGAACGTCGGCAAATCGAGCCTTGTCAACGCGCTCACGTCGCGCAAGTCGCTCGCGCGCGTCTCCGACATACCCGGGCGGACGCAGGAGATCAATTTCTTCGAAAGCGACGAGGGGCTCCTGCTCGCGGACCTTCCGGGCTACGGCTATGCGCGCGCGCCACGCACGAAGGTCAAGGCATGGACCGCGCTCGTCGGGGCATATCTCTCCGGGCGCGCGAATCTCGCGCGCGTATTCGTGCTGATCGACAGCCGCCACGGGGTGAAGGATGCCGACGGCGAAGTGCTCGACCTGCTCGACAAGTCGGCGGTGAGCTACGCGATCGTGCTGACCAAGACCGACGAGTTGAAGGTAGCTGAGCTCGCGGCGAGCGTCGGCGCTGCGAGCGCCGCAATCGCCCGCCGGCCTGCAGCGTTTCCGGTCGTATTTGCGACCTCCGCTCGCACCGGCGCGGGTTTGCCGGAATTGCGCGCCGGCATCGCACGGGTGTTGGGGGAGCGGACAAGTTGATCGCAGGCAACGCGCCTCATCCTTCGAGACGCCAGCCGCGCCGCCGAGCGCAGGGGCGCGAAGGGTCCGGCGCGGAAACTGTTTGAGTAGATTGAGACAAGCCGATGCTTCGGCTAGAACGGCGCGTCCGCCGCGAGTTGACCGATTCCATGGCCAAGACCGACCCGAAGACCGAGCTGAAGCCGGAGATTGCCGAGGCGCTCGCGCAGGCGCGCGTGCTATCCGAAGCGCTGCCGCACATGCAGCGCTACGACGACGAAATCATCGTCGTCAAATACGGCGGTCACGCCATGGGCGACCTCGAGACGGCGCGCAACTTCGCAAGGGATATCGTGCTGCTCGAGCAAACCGCGATCAATCCCATCGTCGTGCATGGTGGCGGACCGCAGATCGGCGCGATGCTCGACAAGCTCGGCATCAAGTCGGAGTTCAAGGGAGGCCTGCGCGTGACCGACGCCGCCACCGTCGAGATCGTCGAGATGGTGCTCGCCGGCTCGATCAACAAGCAGATCGTCGGCTTCATCAACGAGGCGGGCGGGCGGGCGGTCGGCCTCTGCGGCAAGGACGGCAACATGGTGCTGGCCAAGAAGGTCACACGCAAAGTCGCCGATCCAGGCTCAAACATCGAGAAGGCGATCGATCTCGGCTTCGTCGGCGAGCCGACGAAGGTCGATACCATGGTGCTCGATCAGATTCTCGGCCGCGAGCTGATCCCGGTGCTGGCGCCCGTCGCCGCGGGGGAGAAGGGCGGCACGTTTAATGTCAACGCTGATACGTTCGCCGGGGCGATCGCCGGCGCACTGAAGGCGAAGCGGCTGCTGCTTCTGACCGACGTTCCCGGCGTGCTCGACAAGTCGAAGAAGCTGATCAAGGAGCTTTCACTCAAGGACGCGCGCAAGCTGATCGCGGACGGCACGATTTCCGGCGGCATGATTCCGAAAGTCGAGACCTGCATCCAGGCCCTCGATCAGGGCGTCGAGGGCGTCGTCATCCTCGACGGGCAGGTGCAGCACGCCGTGCTGCTCGAGCTGCTCACCGATCTCGGCGCGGGAACGTTGATTCATCGCTGATGCGCTTTTCACTGATCGCTCTTCCCCTCGCGATCTTCGTATTCACCTCCCCTGCCCGCGCGGATCTCGAGCTCTGCAATCGAACGAGCTTCCTGATCGAGGGCGCGGTCGGCATCGAGGAGCAGGGCGTCGCCGCAACGCGCGGCTGGTTCAGGCTCGATCCCGGCGCGTGCCGCACAGTGCTGCGCGGCGAATTTTCCAGCGAGCGGCTGTTCGTGCACGCGCGCACGCTGCCGGTCTATGGCGCGGTGAAGCCGCTGCACGCAACGGAAACCGAGCTGTGCGTCGGCGAAGGCGAATTCCTGATCGCGGGCGCGGGCCGCTGCGGTGATAAACAGCGCCTCGTTCCGTTCGGTCGAATGACCCCGCGGCCGAGCGAGAACGGCAGCGCCGTCTACATCGTGGAGCCCGCCGACTACGGGCCGGAGCAGGCGCGGCTCGCAGCGGTCCAGCGTCTACTGACGCTCGCCGGATATGAAGCGGAGCCGATCGACGGCGTCGCCGGGCCGCGGACGGACGCGGCAATCGGACTCTTCCTGCGCGACCGTGGCCTCGCAGCCGAGGCGGTGACAACGCCCGCCTTCCTCAACGCGCTGGTCGAGGCGGTGCGCGAAGGCGCGGGACCCGGCCTGCTCTGGTGCAACGAGACGGCACACACGGTCATGGCCGCACTCGGCATGGAGGAAGGCGGCAGCGTGGTGGCACGCGGCTGGTGGCGCGTCGAGGCCGGCTCTTGTCTGCGGCCCGACCTGCCGCCATCAATCGTGCGCGCCGGTGCACGCATTTTCAGTTTCGCCGAGGCGGTGGACAAGGCGGGCGCGGTGATCGAGCGAAAGGGCAATCCGCTCGCATGGGGCGGGACGACCAGGCTTTGCGTGCGCAACACGCGTTTCGAACTCCGCGAGCACAACGACTGCGCCGCGCGCGGCCTCGCTGTGCAGGGCTTCGCAACGATCGACCTTGCGGCGCGTGCCGGGGCGACCGTGCGGTTTCGGGAGCCGTGACCAAGCATGCCCCTCACCCGGCCTCCGCTTCGCTCCGGCCACCCTCTCCCCGCCAAAGGCGGGGAGAGGGAAAGAGGATTCCACCAGATCGACACCTGGGTGTTTGACCTCGACAACACGCTTTATCCGCATCACCTGAATCTTGGGCAGCAGATGGACATGCGGATTCGCCAGTTCATCGCGGAGTTTCTCAAGATCACCCATGACGAGGCGTTCCGCGTGCAAAAAGACTATTACCGGCGCTACGGCACCTCGATGCGCGGGCTGATGATCGAGCACGGGCTCGATCCCGACGACTTCCTCGCGTTCGTGCATGAAATCGACCATTCCCCGCTCGAGCCGAACCCCATCCTCGGCGAGGCGCTGGAAAAGCTGCCGGGGCGCAAGCTCATTCTCACCAACGGCACGCGCGAACACGCGAACGCGGTGACGCGGCGCCTCGAGATCGACAGCCACTTCGAGGACGTGTTCGACATCGTCGCGGCGGAGCTCGATCCAAAGCCGCTGCCGCAGGTCTACGATCGTTTTCTCGCCCGCCACGGCGTCGAACCGAAGCGGGCGGCGATGTTCGAGGACCTCGCCCGCAATCTCGAAGTGCCGCACCGGCTCGGCATGACGACGGTGCTCGTGGTGCCGGAGAAGACGCGCGAGGTGTTCCGCGAGGGTTGGGAGCTTCAGGGCCACGACGCGCCGCACGTGGACCACGTGACGGACGATCTCGTCGGGTTTCTTGGGCGGGTGCGATAGTCCCGAAGCGACCGTGTCCTTCCGCTCATCCCCGCGCAAGCGGGGATCTAGCCCAGATCGCGTGGATCGAGCTTTCCGAACTGGATTCCCGCCTTCGCGGGAATGAGCGAAGAATTCGATCACCCCTGCGACGGCCGAATACGCCTGAGGAAGTCCCAGACCGGCAACGCGGTGAGCCCGCCGACAGCACCCGCGACATAGCTCGGCAGCGGGAAGCTGAAGACCTGGAGCCACAAGAGGCCCACGATCCAGCCCGCCGCCACCATCGCAACGATCGTGATCAGCAGACGCTGCCAGAACGGTAACAGGAGTTGCATTGGCTCCCCCTTAGCGGTTCATGCACGCGCGGCCGACGCGAGCAGAATGTACGAGAGGCCGGACGACAGTAGATTCACCCCAACGACGAGCCCGATCGCCCACCCCGCCGAACTCGGCAAGCCGGCGAAAACGAGCACGCCGGCGGCAATCGCGATGATGCCGGAGATCAGCAGCCAGACCCAGCCTCGGTGCGTGCGGATGCGAAGGGCCATACCGATCTCGATGATTCCTTCGACAATCAGCACGGCTGCGAGCAGCAGCGTGAGCGTGATGATCCCGGCAAACGGAAAGAATGCGAGCCATGCGCCGGCAACGACGTAGAGAACGCCGATCAGCAGATTGAGGAAGAACTCACTCCAGCGCTTTGTTGAGAACGCATGCACGACCTGCACGATGCCGCCGATAAGGAACAGCCAGCCGAGAAAGATCTTGGCCGCAATCGTAGTGAGAAACGGAAACGCAATCGCGACAATGCCCAGGATTGCGAGGATGACGCCCAGCACGACAAACCAGGTGCGATGCTCGGTGATGATCGCGAGCATCGATTGCCCTTGTGATGATGTGTTGGTCATGGCTTGCTCCGGTGCCGCTACGCCTCACGCGAGTCTAGCTCAAGCGTAGCCCGGATGGAGCCCACGGGTCCGGTCACTCAAGTCGGCTATAGCCGACTGGAGCACTATCAACTGCCGATCTCGGGTAAACCCGAGATCGGTGGCCGGCCCGAGGGTAAACTCCGCGAAATCCGGGGACGGCCGAGACTGGCAACCTACCCGCATTGCGCTTCGCTCCATGCGGGCTACGTGCGGCGCGCCACTTTTCCCCCACTCGCCACATTCGGCCATTGATTTCATTCGCGAATAAAAAAATTTTTCCACACTCTCCGGACCGCTCTTAGATTGCGCGCATCTCGATCCCCGAGGGGCGCGACCGGTGCGACCTGTTGTGCGGATCGAGAACGGCGCCCGCTGCCTGCGTCTCGCACACGCGGCACCGGGAGTCCCGTGGGCACCGCCCGGCGGCAGCGTCTTTTGACGCGCGCTTCTTGCGGCCGTTAGTTTCTTCCGCAAGAGCGCCAGGACCGCCTGCCAGGAGCTTGGCTGAGAGGGAGGCCGGTGACGGTCTTCTGAAAAGCGCGGCCCGGGGTTTAAGACGCCGTGATGGAGCGCCGGAAGGCGCAGCGTCTTCTCGCAAGAAGACGCAACTTGAACTGATGTGGCGCCGACCGGCGCTCCATCCCCCTCGGCTCCGGCCAAGGGCAATAAATTGCCAAAACTCGGGGCGAATGCGCCCGCGAGAACGTATTGGTATGGGTCCCGGATCGCCGCTTTGCGGCGTCCGGGATGCGCCAAGAGGCGCAGCTGTTTGAAAATTGAATCAGAAAAATCCCTCCCCTTCAGGGGAGGGTGGCGAGGCGAGCGCAGCGAGCCGAGCCGGGTGGGGAGAGGTGAGGGAGGAAGAAGCGCAATCTCAACTCCCGTTGACACGAACGCCCTGCCCGCCGACAAGTCCGCCGCCGACGGAGAATCGGAATGTCCGACGACAAGCTTGCCCGCGCGATCGACGAAGCCTGGGAACGCCGCAGCGAAATCAACGCGAAGACCAAGGGCCCCGTGCGCAAGGCAGTGCAGAGCGCGCTCGAGCTGCTCGACCAGGGCAAGGCGCGCGTCGCCGAGCGACAGAGCGACGGGCGCTGGCAGGTGCATCAATGGCTGAAGAAGGCGGTGCTCTTGTCGTTCCGGCTGAACGACATGGCCGTGATCAAGGGCGGGCCCGGCCGCGCCGCGTGGTGGGACAAAGTGCCGTCGAAGTTCGACGGCTGGAACGCGGCGATATTCAAGAAAGCCGGATTTCGCGCAGTGCCGTCCTGCGTCGTGCGGCGCGGCGCGTTCATCGCGCCGAACGTCGTGCTGATGCCGAGCTTCGTGAACATCGGCGCCTACATCGACGAAGGCACGATGGTCGACACCTGGGCCACCATCGGTTCGTGCGCGCAGATCGGGAAGAACTGTCACATTTCGGGCGGCGCCGGGATCGGCGGCGTGCTCGAGCCGGTGCAGGCGGGGCCGGTCGTCGTCGAGGACGATTGCTTCATCGGCGCGCGCTCAGAAGTCGCCGAAGGCGTGATCGTGCGCAAAGGCTCCGTACTCTCCATGGGCGTCTACCTCGGCGCATCCACGAAGATCATCGAGCGGAGCAGCGGAAAGATCTTCATGGGCGAGGTGCCGCCCTACTCCGTCGTCGTGCCGGGTTCGCTGCCGGGCCGGCCGGGACCGGGCAACGAGCCCACGCCTTCGCTCTACTGTGCGGTGATCGTGAAGCGCGTCGATGAAAAGACACGCGCGAAGACGTCGATCAACGAATTGTTGAGAGACTGAACTTGTCAGCGACCGAAGCCGTCACGATCGCACAGTCGCTCATTCGCTGCCGCTCGGTGACGCCCGAGGAAGGCGGTGCGCTCGCCTATCTGGAAGGGTTGCTCAAGGGCGCGGGTTTCGACGTGCATCGCGTCACGTTCGCCGAGCCGAACACGCCGCCGGTGGAGAATCTCTACGCACGGATCGGCAAGGGCGGACCGCATCTCGCGTTCGCGGGGCACACCGACGTCGTGCCTCCCGGGGACGAAACGCACTGGCGGCATCGACCGTTCGCCGGTGAGATCGCAGGCGGCGCGCTTTATGGCCGCGGCGCCGTCGATATGAAGGGAGCCATCGCCTGTTTCGTCGCGGCGGCGCTCGAATTCCTGTCCGGGCGAAAGGAGAAGCAAAAAGGCTCGATCTCGCTGCTGATCACCGGCGATGAGGAGGGCGTCGCGATCAACGGAACGGTGAAGCTCGTCAAATGGGCCACGGAGCGCGGTGAGAAATTGGACGCCTGCGTGGTCGGCGAGCCGACGAGCGCGGCGGCGGTCGGCGACACGATCAAGATCGGGCGGCGCGGCAGTCTCTCCGGCACGCTCACGGTGAGCGGCAAGGCCGGGCATGCCGCTTATCCGCAGAATGCGGACAATCCCATCCGCACGCTGGTCAACATGCTCAACAAGCTGCACGAGCCGCTCGACGACGGCTCGTGGCATTTCGACCGCTCCAATTTCGAGGTGGTGTCCGTGGACGTGGGCAACCCCACCTTCAACATGATCCCGGCCGAAGCGAAGGCGCGCTTCAACGCGCGCTTCAACGATAAACACACACCGCAAAGCCTGAAGGCACTGATCGAGCATCGCTGCCGCGACGCGGCACCGGCCGCGCGCTTTCACCTCGACTGGGAACCCGCGAGCGACAGCTTCATCACGAAGCCCGGACCTTTCGTCGATCTCGTGTCCGGCGCGGTCGCAGAAGTGACGGGGAAGAAGCCCGCGCTCTCCACCTCGGGCGGCACTTCGGACGCGCGCTTCATCAAGGACTATTGCCCAGTCATCGAGCTCGGTCTCGTCGGCGACACGATGCACCAGATCGACGAGCGCGTGCCGATCGAGGACCTGAAGCGCCTGACGTCGGTCTACCGGCGTTTGCTGGAACGCCACTTCGCCTGACCGACGCTCAATGCATTATGGCGACGGCCTTGCGCAGGTATGTGCGATCGCTCACCTGGTTGAGCATGAATTCGGCGACGTCGGCGCGCGAGATCATCGGCACGAGCGAGCGGGTGCGAATGTCGACACCATCACGGTAGACGCCGGTGTGGCGGCCGTTGGTCAAACCAGGCGGACGAACAATTGTCCAATCGAGGTTGCTGCGGCGAATGATTGCTTCCTTCTCTTCATGGTCGGCGACCTCGTTCTTCACGATGAATCGCGCAGCGATTTTGCCGAGCAGGAAGCCGACCTGGTCCCTGCTTTCCGTCACGCCGAGGAAGGAAAGGTAGATCAGGCGAAAGGGTCCGCTTTGCTCCATGGCCTTGACGATATTTGCGATCCCCTGGATCACCGCCGGATCGTGCTTGAGCTTCTGTCCGACGCCGAGCGCGCTCAGCACCGCGTCGCTGCCGGAGATCGCTCGCGCCACCGCGACCGCGTTGGCGACGTCGCCCAGCACGATCTCCGGCTCGCCGTCCTTCTTTTGCAGCTTGCCCAGGGTGCGGACAAAGGCGCTGACGCGGTGCCCGCGCTCCAGCGCCTGCGCGACGAGCTCCCTGCCAGTGGCGCCGGAAGCGCCAAAGATCGCCAGCCTCATCCCAGCCCCCCGGCCGAGGTCGTGCGGAGCATAGGGGATATCGCACCGCCCAAAAAGCAGGGTTCAGTAGTCCACCCGAACGAGATAGAGCCCGCACGCGGGCG
Source organism: Xanthobacteraceae bacterium (assembly GCA_036556265.1). Taxonomy (GTDB): domain Bacteria; phylum Pseudomonadota; class Alphaproteobacteria; order Rhizobiales; family Xanthobacteraceae; genus JAUSIF01. The sequence continues at coordinate 23,653 of DATBJU010000068.1, forward strand.
CGACCGGCCCGCAGGCCGCACGGTTCTTCGCGGCGAGCGCTTTGGCGAGATCATCGGCGGTCCACTTCCCTTCGCCCACGAGCGCAAGGGAGCCCACCATCGAACGGACCTGGTGATGCAGGAACGAGCGCGCGCTCGCCTCGATCCGGATCTCGTCGCCCTCGCGCGCAACGTCGAGCCGATCGAGCGTCTTCACCGGCGACTTGGCCTGGCACTCGATCGAGCGGAAGGTCGTGAAGTCGTGGTTGCCGACGAGACGCTGCGCCGCGCTATGCATGGCCGGAGCGTCCAGCGGCTTGACGACGCGCCAAGCGCGGTCGCGGTCCAGCGCGAGATCGGCACGGCGATTGACGATCCGGTACAGATAATGTCGCGCGCGGGCGGAAAAGCGCGCGTCAAAGTCGTCGGCGACGCGCTCTGCACTCAGGACCGCGATCGGATAAGGGCGCAGATGCGCGTTGAGCGCGTCGCGGATCGTGTCGGGGTCCCAGTCTTTGGCGAGGTCCACATGCGCGACCTGTCCAAGCGCGTGCACTCCCGCATCGGTGCGGCCGGCGCCGGACACTTTCGGCAGCTCGCCGGCGAACTTGCCGAACGCGGCGCCAATGACCCCGGCAATCGAGACGCCGTTCTCCTGCACCTGCCAGCCGACGAAGGGCGTGCCGTCGTACTCGATGTTGAGCTTGTAGCGGGGCATGATTCAGCCGAGCGTCGTTCCGGAGGCGATCGGATTGCCGCGCAGGAATTCCTCGGCGCGCATTGCCTTGGCCGCCGCGCGCTGCACCTCGAGGAGGCGTACGGCGCCTTCGCCGCACGCGACGGTCAGCCGATCGTCGAGCGCTGTCCCGGGTTTGCCGCCGCCCTCGCCGCGCGTCGAGCGGATCGCTTTGACCCGCATGCCGGAAATTTCAAACCAGGCACCGGGAAACGGCGACAAGCCACGGATGCGGTTGTGCACCTCGTTCCACGGCCGCGACCAGTCGATGCGAGTCTCGGCATTCTCGATCTTCTTCGCGTAGGTCGCCCCGCTCGCTGGCTGTGGATCAAACTTCAGCGTGCCGCGTTCGAGCGCGGCAAGCGCGCGCGCCATGAGGTCAGCGCCGAGGACGGCCAGTCGATCGTGCAGCTCGCCGGCCGTCGCGTCCGGCGGAATGGGAACGCGGTCGGCGAGCGCAACAGGCCCGGTGTCGAGCCCCTCGTCCATGCGCATGATCGTTACGCCGGTCTCGCGGTCGCCCGCCATGATCGCGCGCGTGATCGGCGCCGCGCCGCGCCAGCGCGGAAGCAGCGAGGCGTGGAGATTGAGGCAGCCGAAGCGCGGCGCCTCCAGAATCGGTTTCGTGAGAATCAGGCCGTAGGCGACGACGACCGCAACATCCGCCTCGTGTGCACGGAAAGCGGTTGCCGCGGCCTTCAGGCTCGCGGGGTGATGGACGGCAACGCCGAGCTTCCCTGCAGCCAAGTGCACCGGCGAAGGGCGCTCGTCGAGCCCACGCCCGGCCGCCGCAGGCGCGCGCGTATACGCCGCGACGATCTCGTGGCCGCGAGCGGCGAGCTCCACGAGCGTCGGCACGGCGAATTCGGGCGTGCCCATGAAGACGATGCGCACGTTCGCTCCTCCACGGGCGAGTGTACCGCTGCGTGCGGAAAATTACTCGGCCGTCTCGCGCTTGGCGACCTTGGCGAACTTCTTGATCACGCGATCGCGCTTGAGCTTCGAAAGATGATCGATAAACAGGACGCCGTTGATGTGGTCGATCTCGTGCTGGACGACGCGGGCGAGCAGGCCGTCTGCCTCGAGCTCCTGCACTTTGCCGTCGAGGTCGAGGAAACGCACCTTGACGCGCTCGGGCCGCTCGACCTCATCGAGATACTCCGGAATCGACAGGCAGCCTTCCTCGTGGACGATCTTCTCGTCCGACGACCATACGATCTCGGGATTGATCAGGGCGATCGGTCGCTTCTCCTCCTCGCCGCGCGTGGCATCGATCGTCGCCACCCGTTTCGGCACGCCGATCTGGATCGCGGCAAGGCCTACGCCCGGCGCGTCGTACATCGTCTCGAACATGTCGGCGGCGAGCTTTCTCACCCCGTCGTCGATGCGCGCGACGGGTTCCGAGACAAGCCGCAGGCGCTTGTCGGGCAGCACAATGATTGGGTGGACGGCCATGGGCGCGAGATAGGATGCCGGCGGCAGGGGGTCAAATGCGCCGATTCCGTGCGGTCTTGAATTCGCCCGCAACCCGATGTTCACTATTCGTTCTTATGCTCCGAATCGAGCTACAAGGACCCCCATGAGCGGCATTCTGTTCTCTCTTGGATCGACACCCATCACCGCAGCCGAGGCGCTTCTCAGCGTTGCGGTTCTCCTGCTCGTCGCGCTCGCGATCGCCCTCTGGCGTACGGCGCGAAGCCGCGCGGGCGAAGCGGCCGAACAGGCGCAGCACACGGTCGAACTCGAGGAGCGGATCGGCGAGCTCGTGCGCACCCAGGCGGAGACGATGGGGCGTCTCCACTCGTTCGCCGAGATGCTCGGCGGACGGCAGGCGGAGCTCGCGCGCGTCGTCGACGAGCGGCTCGATTCCGTTTCGCACCGGCTCAGCGAGAGTATGACGAACACGACGCGCGCGACCAGCGAGAGTCTCTCGCAACTGCACGAGCGCCTCGCGGTGGTGGACGCGGCGCAGGCGCGGCTTGCGGAGCTTTCCTCGCACATGGTGACGCTCAAGGATGTGCTCGCGAACAAGCAGGCGCGCGGTGCGTTCGGCCAGGGCCGCATGGAGGCGATCGTCGCCGACGGGCTGCCGAAGGATTCGTATGCGTTTCAGTACACGCTATCGAACGGCAAGCGGCCCGACTGCGCGGTGTTCCTGCCGGGCGATCCGCGTCCGCTGCTCGTCGACGCGAAGTTCCCGCTCGAGTCCATCACCGCTTTTCGCGAGGCAAGCAGCGACGAAGCGCGCCGTCTCGCGGGGCAGCGCCTGCGGCAGGACATATCGAAGCATGTCTCCGACATCGAAGAGCGATATTTCCTGCCCGGCGAAACGCAGGACGTCGCGCTGATGTTCGTGCCGTCGGAGTCGGTGTATGCGGAACTACACGAGCATTTCGACGATCTGGTGCAGAAGGCGTTCCGCGCACGCGTGCTGCTGGTTTCGCCGTCGCTCCTGATGCTCGCGATTCAGGTGTTGCAGGCAATCGTCAAGGACGCGCGCATGCGCGAAGCGGCCGAGCTTATTCGCACGGAAGTCGGCAAGCTTATGGAGGACGTGATACGGCTGCGCGACCGCGCCATGAACCTGCAGAAGCATTTCGCCCAGACGTCCGACGACGTCGGCCAGGTGCTGATTTCGGCGGACAAGGTGGCGAAGCGCGGCGCCAAGATCGAAGCGCTGGAACTCGACGAGATCGAAAGCAGCCACGAGGAGCGCCGGCCGATCCAGGCGCCGCTCAATCTCAAGCTCGGCGCGGCGGAGTGATCCTCCTTTTCGTCATGGCCGGGCTCATCCCGGCCATCCACGACTTTGGTTCCAAAGACGAAGACGTGGATGCCCGGGACTCGGCGCTTCGCGCCGGCCCGGCATGACGATTAATGGAATTCGTGACACAAGGCACCATGGCTGAAGCGACACGGGCACCCGCGCAGCCGCGCGAAAGTCTCCTCACCGCCCTCGCCGTCTATCTGCGGCCGCGCGTGCTGATCGTCCTCCTGCTCGGTTTTTCGTCCGGGTTGCCGCTCGCGCTTTCCGGCGCGACGCTCGCGATCTGGATGACCGACCGCGGCGTCGATCTCGGCACCATCGGTCTTTTCTCGCTCGTCGGCCTTCCCTACACGTTCAAGTTCTTATGGGCGCCCGTGGTCGACGCGCTCGATGTGCCGCTGCTTTCGCGCGCGCTCGGGCGCAGGCGCGGTTGGCTCGTGTTCAGCCAGATTGTCCTTGCCGTAACGATCGTCCTTCTCGGCATGCTCGATCCGGCGGCCGCGCCATTCGCGGTCGCGGTCGCCGCGCTCATGGTGGCGGCGGCCTCTGCTACGCAGGACATCGTGATCGATGCGTTCCGCGTGGAGAGCCTCGACACGAGCGAGCAGGCCGCAGGCATGGCGTCCTACGTGTTCGCCTACCGCATCGGCATGCTCGTCTCGGGCGCAGGCGTGATCGCGCTTGTCGCCTGGCTCGAGCATATCGGGGTCGCACGCGACCAAGTATGGATGTGGGGGTACCTTGCCGCGGCGGCCTTCGTCGCCATCGGTTTTTTTGCAGCGCTGCTGGCACGGGAGCCGGAGGCGCCGGCGGAATTGCGGGCGGGCAAGCCGCGCGGCGACGCGGTGACCCGCGTGCTCACGACCGCGTTTGAGGCGTTCCGGGAGTTCCTCGCACGCGACGCCGCAATCGCTGTGCTTCTGTTTGTCGTGCTGTTCAAATTTTGCGACGCGTTCGCAGGCGTGCTCACCGGACCGTTCGTGATCTCGATCGGCTTCGACAAGGCGGCGTACGCGGGAATCGTGAAGGGCGTCGGTCTTGCTGCGCTGCTCATCGGCGGGATTGCCGGCGGTGTCGTGGCGCGGGCGCTGCCACTCGTAACCAGTCTCTGGATCGCGGCGCTCCTGCAAATGGCTTCGAACTTCGTGTTCGTCTGGCAGGCCTGGGTGGGCGTGAACCACGCGGCGCTGAC
>DATBJU010000069.1:0-2444 GCA_036556265.1 Xanthobacteraceae bacterium
CTTGTCGATCTGGTCGTACGCCGTGTAGGTCGCCCCACCCGTCTCCGCCAGCACCTTCGTGATCGCCGCCGTCAACGACGTCTTCCCGTGGTCTACATGACCAATCGTCCCCACGTTGCAGTGCGGCTTCTTCCTCTCAAATTTTGCCTTCGCCATCGAGGTCGCTCTCTTATTCCTGTGTCGCCGTTCTCAGTTCTTTTCTTCGTCCGCCTAATGCAACCGACTTGGAGCGGGTGAAGGGAATCGAACCCTCGTCGTCAGCTTGGAAGGCTGCTGCTCTACCATTGAGCTACACCCGCAAAGGATCGACGCGAGGATGCTGGTGGAGGGGGTTGGATTCGAACCAACGTAGGCTAAGCCAACGGATTTACAGTCCGTCCCCTTTAACCACTCGGGCACCCCTCCGGTGACTCCACCGTTGATCGGGTCAGCTTGGAGCGCACTTAAGCGCGGATCACTATCCAATCGTGATCTCGTTGAAGCTGGCGGCAAACGAAAACGCCCCGCCGGAGGGGCAGGGATTTCGCTGCGGTCTTATGGGGATCGCACGCTCCGAAGTCAACCCCGGCTCTCGCCGAAAACCCTTGCACCAAGCGGGTTAGGAGGCGGGGCGGCAATCCGGGTCAGAAATTGCCAAAGATGGGAGCCCATGACAAGAACCCGCCATGTCAGGGAAATCTCGGGGTGGCGGCAAAGAGTACAGGCGGGATCGTCCATTTCGCCGCGGCCAGGGCCCCCGACACCACCGCGTCAGCCGTACCCCCGGTGATCGCGCACTTCTTTACGGCTGGCACACGGTCGTTGCAGCTTTGGAAAATCCCTCGCGACGGGTTCGACGGCTGCTTGCGACCGAAAATGCCGTCCGCCGGCTTGAAGAGGCTGGCGTTCCCCTCAAGTCCCCGCCGGAGGTCGTGAGGCCGGAGACCATCGCGGGGCTCCTTTCCCCTGACGCCGTGCACCAGGGCCTTTTTGCCGAGGCGGACCCCCTGCCTGCGCCCGCTATCGATGACATCGAGTCGGGATTGGTGCTCGTGCTCGACCAGATCACCGATCCGCACAACTTCGGAGCGATCGTCCGCACCGCCGCGGCGTTCGCCGTGACCGCCATCGTCACAACGGCACGCCACTCGCCCGATGCGACGGGCGTACTCGCGAAGAGCGCCTCCGGCGGCCTCGAGCACGTACCGCTCGTGCTGGTGCAAAATCTCGCCCGCGCCATGGCCGAGTTGAAAGCGCGCGGATTTCTGCTCGTCGGTCTCGCCGAGGAAGGCGAGCGGGATCTCGCCGAAGCACCCTTGCGCACCCCGCTCGCGCTCGTCATCGGCGCCGAGGGAAAGGGCCTGCGCCAGCTCACGCGCGATACCTGCGACCTGCTCGCGCGAATCGATCTGCCCGGCGCGATCAAGAGCCTGAACGTCTCGAATGCCACAGCCCTTGCGCTGCAACTCGCAACACGGCGGATCGCTGCGGGGCGCTAGTCACCATATCGGCTCGCTGGAGGCTCGAATGGATCCCTTCGACTTCAAAAATCGCGTCGTGTTCGTCGCCGGCGGGACGAGCGGCATCAATCTTGGCATTGCCCACGCCTTCGCTCAGCGCGGCGCGAATATTGCGGTGATCAGCCGATCGCCGGAAAAAGTCGCAGCCGCGACGGCCGAACTGAAAGCGCACGGGCAGAAGGTTTTCGGCGCGTCCGCCGATGTGCGCGACGTCGCCGCAATCGCCGGCGCCCTCAAGGATGCGCACGCGGCGCTCGGTGAATTCGATGCGCTGATTTCAGGCGCCGCCGGAAACTTTCCGGCCGCGGCGCTCGGCATGTCCACAAACGCCTTCAAGGCCGTCGTCGACATCGACCTCCTCGGCACGTTCAACGTGCTGCGAACCGGTCACCAATACCTCAGGAAGCCCGGCGCCGTTGTCATCAACATCTCGGCACCGCAGGCAATGCATGCGCAGCCTTTGCAGGCGCATGTGTGCGCCGCCAAGGCCGGCGTCGACATGCTTACGCAGGTGCTCGCGATCGAGTGGGGCGCGGACGGAATCCGCGTGAACTCGGTGATCCCGGGTCCGATCGCCGAGACGGAGGGCATGGCCCGGCTCGCGCCGACGGAGGAGACGAAGGAAATCGCGCGCCGCGCGGTTCCACTCGGCCGTTTCGGCACGAAGGAAGAAGTTGCGAACGCATGCATCTTTCTCGCCTCGCCCCTCGCCGGCTATATCACCGGGGCGATCCTGCCGGTCGACGGCGGCCTGACCGCGGCGGGCCCGCGCGGATTCAACCAGGCGCTCGCGCGGCAGCTTGCTCAGTCACGAAGCTAACCGACGTTGTCTTATTTCTTGCTCTTGTGAGCGTCGCGCGGCGCGTAGATCACCGCCGGCGGCTCAAACGGCGCGTATTCGGTCGCCCTCGGATCTGACGGCTGCGACTCCGCCCCCCACCAGCG
>DATBJU010000070.1:0-6301 GCA_036556265.1 Xanthobacteraceae bacterium
ACCTCTCCCCTCCGGGGAGAGGTATGGCCGAACTCTACTTCGCCTCTGCCATTTCGGGCGAGGTGAAGTAGGATCGCGTCATGAGATACGTCCCCCTCGGCAAATCGGGCCTGCAGGTCTCCGCAATCGGCCTCGGCTGCATGTCGATGTCAGGCCTTTACGGCCCCGCCGACGACAACGAGAGCATCGCCACGATCCGACGCGCGATCGATCTCGGCGTCAATTTCCTCGACACGTCGGCGAGCTACGGCTCCGGCCATAATCAGGAGCTGATCGGGCGCGCGCTCAAGGGCCGGCGCGACGAGGCGATCGTGCATTCCAAGTTCGGCGTCCGCCGCGACGCGACCGGCAAGGCGCTCGGCATCGAATGCACGCCGCAATCCGCACGCCGCGACTGTGAGGACGGCCTGCGCCGCTTCGGCTTCGAAACGATCGACATCTTTTGCCCCTCCCGTCCAACACCGCCGGAAAGTGTCGAAGACACCATCGGCGAACTCGTGCGCCTGAAGGACGAAGGCAAAATTCGCTTCATCGGCGTGTCCGAAGCGGGACCGACGTTCATCCGGCGCGCCGCGAGCGTGCACCCGCTCGTATCCCTGCAGATGGAGTATTCGCTGCTCTCGCGCGACCTCGAGGCCGAGCATCTGCCGCTCTGCAAGGAGCTCGGCATGAGCATCATGGCGTATGCTCCGTTCGCCCGTGGTCTCATGACGGGAAATTTCCGGCCCGCCGCGCCCGCCGCCGGCGACACGCGCGGCACCTACGAGCGATTTCATCCGGACAACTACGCGCGCAACACGCACCTTCTCCGCGCGGCGCGTGAAATCGCTGCCAGCAAGTCGATTTCGCTACCGCGGCTGGCAGTGGCGTGGGTGCTTGCCAAAGGCGCACCATTGATCCCGTTTCCGGGCTGCAAGACACGTGCGCACCTCGAAGATATCGTCGCCGCGGTCGACGTGCGGCTCTCCGCCGAAGAAATGCGATTGCTCGACGACGCGTATCCGCCGGGCGTGGCTGCCGGAGCGCGCTACGCGGCCTCGCAATTGGCTGCGTGGCATCAATAGGCGTCCCGACTGCCGGTGTGGCCGAATTGCCAGCGTCCGCGGAATCCGCGCGCTCGCGGTCATTCTCTGTCTTTCGCGCATCGACCTGCGCGCTAGTATTCGGCCGTCGGCGGGGCCGGGGGGCCCATGTCATAGGATCGGGTTTCGCCGATCCACATCCGGACCAAGTGTGGAGTATCGCATGATCCGCCGCGCCACCGTCTTCGCCGCAACGCTCGCCGCCGTCACGGCAATTCCCGCCGAGGCCCGCAACAACGTCGCCGTCGGTACGCTCGAATGCCGTTCGCCCGGCGCGATCTCGTTGATCCTCGCCGTCCACGACTACGATTGCCGGTTCTATTCGGACCGCGGGCGCGCGTATCGCTACCTCGGACGCTCGACGAGTCTCGGCTTGCAGGCCGGCATCACGCGCAACGAGGTGCTTGTCTGGCGCGTGTACGCGCCGACCAACACCGTCGATCAGCATGCACTGCGCGGCAATTATGCCGGCGCGCATGCCGGCGCGGCGCTCGTGGTCGGCCTGGGCGCCAACGTCCTCGTCGGCGGGTCCAACCAATCCATTTCCCTTCAGCCGGTCAGCGTGGAGGCGAAGACCGGCATCAATTTCGCGCTCGCAGGGGCGGCGCTAACGCTCTACTGACCGCCGGCCACTCGATCTCGGCTGGTCCGCACGTGCCGGCGCCGCTCTGCGGCGCCGGCATCGTTTTGAATCCATTGGATTCTTTCTGCGGGAACTGTCTCGTTGCAGAATTGCCACGAGCATTGACTTTTGCTGGTGGTAACTGATTCAGGATCTGGTTCGGGGGATGTCGGGGATGGATAATTCCTCCAAATAAATGAGGCCGTTTCACAGGGGCCACCCGATGCCAATGCAGCGGTTCCTCCGCTCGAGCACCATGCTTTCGAGCGTGGTTGGTGCGTCTTTCATCGCGGTAATGACCGCACAAGCGGCCGACTCGCCAGTCGTCAAGGCGCCGGCTCCGGTCGCGCTGCCCGCGGTGGACGGCATCAATTACAAGGCCGACCTGTTTGCCGGCGCGTTCAACGACGGCAGCTTCTGGGGCGCCCGCGGTGCGGTGACTGTGCCGCTTGGCTTCCGCTACGGCGCGCAACTGGATGGCACCGTTGCAGGACACCGAGGCGACTTCTACGGACGCGTGGGCGGACATTTGTTCTGGCGCGACCCGGCTGTCGGCCTGCTCGGCATCTACGGCAACTATTCGCGCTGGAACCGCATCAGCGGCGTCAACTCCACGCACCTCGGCATCGAGGGCGAGCACTACAACGGCCCGTGGACGATCTCGGCGATTCTCGGAGCGGAGAACGGCAATACGGCGAGCGTCTTCAATACTCCGTTCACAACAGGCTTCAGTACCGATTCGCGCTTCTTCGACATGGTCGACATCCATTATTACCTGAACGAGAATTCGCGCGTTTCGATCGGTCATCGTTATGTCGGCGGCAGGCATGCCTTGGCGGTCGGTGGCGAGTGGGCGAAGCCGATTGCGCCTCGCGCACTGGGTTCGGTCTTCGTGGAGGCACGCCTCGGCGAGGACCATTTCAGCGGCGTCTGGGCCGGCCTGCGCGTTTATTACGGCCAGCGCGATAAATCCCTCATACGGCGCCACCGCGAGGATGATCCAGTCAACTGGTGGGACTTCTACTTCCCAGCGTTTAGCGAGCTGTGCGCCGGCTTCATCCCGGGTGAGGGCTGCGGCTTCACCACAGATTAGCGGCTCGACGACGCGGCGCGCTTCGCTTCCTAGTTGGGTGGGCGAATGGTAGCGGTGCGACGTCCTATTTCGCAACCTGCGAAATGAATTGCTCAAACTTCATCCCCGCGCCGCGTTCGATTCGTTTTACCGGAACGAGCTCCACTGTGACACCCGGGAAGAACTTCTCGCGCAGGAGCCTTGTCAGATCGGCCAAATCCGGTTCGGCTGATGATTCCGGCAAATAGCGAATTTCGATCGAGTAAATTGTCTTCTGCACAATCTGAATTTGTCGGTACGAAAGAGATTGGCTAATCCAATCAAACACCACGCGCCGCTTGGAGCCGTCCGGCAAGACGAGCATGTTGCGCGTCCGTCCGCCGATGTGGTCGATTGAGGGAAGCCCCCGACCGCAAGAACAAGGCGACACGCTCGCCTGCGCATAGTCGCCGATCTCGTAGCGGATGAATGGCATGGCGTAGTTGTAAAGTGCCGTCACGACGACTCGGCCAAACTCGCCAGGCCGGACGGGGGCTCCTTGGTCGTCGACAAGTTCGCACAGCACCGCCTCCGAACAGAAATGGTACCCCGCGCCATCGGGACATTGAAACGCGACCTGGCCTATCTCCCGGACGCCGTAGACATCGATTACACGACAGCCAAATGCTCGCTCGATTGCGGCCCGGTCCGACGCGTCGAGAATCTCTCCCGTCGAGATGAACGTTTCGAGTCGTAGGGCCGAACTGCGGGCGAGGGCGAGTTCCGCGACCTCGCGCAGCATCATTGGATACGTCATTACATGTGCAGGCCGCACACGCTCTAACCAATCCAACTGAGCGGCCGGACTGGCGCCAACATCCAAGATGTGCACTTCGGCTTCGGGATTCGTGTGGTTCCAGCATCTCGCTGTGCCACCGTGCGGATACGCGTAGCGCCCGTCCTTGTCGTACGTAATGAATGCCAACGATCCGCTGAGGTTCAGTTCAAAAAGTTCGTAAACTCGGTCCCACATACAGTTTGCAATAACGTCGGCGATTTCCGAGCGTAGATGAACAAGTTTACGGCCAGTCGACCCTGAACTCTCGCCTTGTCGGATTCCGCCAGTATCCTGCGGGACTTGTCGCGCCTTCATTTGGTCGACGTACTGGATTACGTCCGCGCGGGCGATAATCGGCACCGAGGGCCAGCAAGCTAGATCGATCTGTGCCGTTCTGGCATCAGCGCCGTGAAATAGTGCGGCCAATCGTTCTGGATAGAACTCGGTCTGGGTCGCCGCATGCCGAACAAGCCGCTCGATCAGTGGACGCTGATACAGCGTCAGTTCCTCTGCGCTCAGCCACTGAGTTTGTTGAAGCCGGCTGACGAATTGCTGTTCCTTGGTCAGCATTGCTGACTACCCAACCCTGCCTACGCGATAGCCCGCGGGGGCATGATCATTCCCGCATAGTCGGGCAGCAGGTCCGCAGGAAGTTCCTGCACGTAGCTGGCAAGTTTTCCGCGTTGCGAATGACGCGGAATCACTTCCACTTCACGATAGTCGACCTGCAGCTCACTCCACCACATGGCACGCATCAGGGCGGTCATTTCCCCGAACCGCATTTCGGACCATGGTACTCGGCCGGGTACTATTCGAAACTCGCATCGATCGCGCCCGATCTGCGCGACCTGGAATGCTTGAGCGCCAAGAAATTCCATGATTGCCTGGAGTGGAAGAAGGGGCGCAACCGCAATTCCTTCGCCGAACACGAAAAGCGTGCGCTTCCGACCGAGCACTGCGGTGAGTGGCGATAGGGTGATCGAACAGCCATTGCGTGCGCCGACGATAGCTCGATCATCGAGATCATAGCGAATAAGTGGCATTGCGTAATTGTGAAATGGCGTGACGAATACGTCACCCTCTTCGCCGGGAAGGGCAGCCGAGCCGCGTTCAGTGAGCACCTCGAGCAGGACCGTGTCGTCCTCGACGTGAAAGCAATCGCAGTGCGGACATGAATTGGCAATACGACCGCATTCGACGCTGCCGTACGAGTCGATGATCCAGCAGCCCAGATGCTCGGATATCCTTTCCTTCGCTTTGTCCGAAAAGTGGTCACCGACTCCCAATACCGTCGTTATTCCGAGGTCGGACAAGCGTCTCTCACGATCATGGGCGCACATTAAGTCCAGCACGATCGGCTGCGCGCGTATGAGCTTGGGGCGGATCGAAATGAGTGCCTCGATAAGCTCACTCGGCGGTCTTGTATCCGCGATGTCGTATCGTTCCCCAAACAGGCCGGCCTCGCTGTAGCGATCGATCTTCGCTCCGTGCCGACGTGGTTGCCGAATGTCGAAGTCTTCCGGCGCGAAAGGATAAAAAAATGCAAGCGATTGTGAGGGGTCGATGCCGTGCCGATCGAAATTGCGGATGTTCACGGCCGTCCGCACCGCAGGATTGAAACGATGCGTGTGCCATACGGTCACTGGTTCACCACTCGATCCAGAAGTGACGTGACGTTCGACCATGCCGTGTTCAGGAGGCACGAACTCGGCGCACAATTGCTCCCCCGCCCCCTGCGCTTCGCCGCGACTAAGTCGAGGGATGTCGCTCCAGCGATCCCAGTCGATCGTCCCATCACGCCGGAACAAGGGATCGAGCCGCCCGCTATTCCGATAAAAGGGGACGTGGGTCCGGGCATGGCGCAGCAAAGGGTCTAACAGTCTGCGCTGGTGGCTTTCCAGCCGCTCCGCCGGCCAAAACTGGGCCGGATGCAATTCGTTCAGCAAATCTTGGACGAACTGTTTCACGGACGGACTCTGAGGCGCGAAGTAGTAGAAGTATAAGCCTCTCGTTTCGCGGGCCATGCCGCAATTATCGCTTCATCGCCTTGCGTCAGGCGGACGACAAAACGAACCCTGCCAATCCCGCTCTCAACCTCGCTATCGGAGAAGGCAACGCTGACACGCTGCTAACGGTCGGCCACTCGATCTCGGCGGTCCGCATGTGCCGGTGCCCGCTCTGCCGTGCCGGCATGACTTTGAATCTATTGGGATTCTTGCGCGGGAACTCTCCCGTTGCTGAATTGCCACGCACAAGAACTCCCGTATGTGGCAACCGATTCCGGCACTTCCGCACGTGCGGCGCGCAGGCATAATCACTTGAAACGCGACATAAGCGTCTTTCACAGGGGCCGCTCATGCCTTTGCAGCGATTCCTTCGCTCAAGCACCATGCTTTCGAGCATGGTCGGCGCATCGTTCATCACTGTGCTGACCGCACAGGCGGCCGACTCTCCTGTGGTCAAGCCCGGCCCTGTCGTCGGGCCCCTGCCGGCGGTGGACGGAATCAATTACCGCGCTTCGCTCTTCGGCGGCTCCTTGTGGAAGCGGAGCATCGGTGGCGGTGACGCCACCGTCGCGATTCCCCTCAGTCACAGCTATGGCTTCCAGGCGGACGGAGTGGTTTCGTCCTGGCAGGGCCGCTTCTACGGCGAAATCCACGGTCATTGGTTCTGGCGCGACCCTGCGGTTGGCATGCTTGGTTTGTATG
>DATBJU010000071.1:0-8606 GCA_036556265.1 Xanthobacteraceae bacterium
CTTGTCGATCTGGTCGTACGCCGTGTAGGTCGCCCCACCCGTCTCCGCCAGCACCTTCGTGATCGCCGCCGTCAACGACGTCTTCCCGTGGTCTACATGACCAATCGTCCCCACGTTGCAGTGCGGCTTCTTCCTCTCAAACTTCGCCTTGGCCATCGCACTTTCTCCACGTCTTCGGCAGGCTCAAAAATGTTCAGAGGTCTCAGGCGTATTTCGCCTGGACCTCTTCAGCGACATTCTGCGGCACGCGCTCATAGTGATCGAACTGCATCGTGAACGTGGCTCGCCCCTGGCTCATTGAGCGCAGGTTGTTCACGTAGCCGAACATATTGGCGAGCGGCACCATTGCGGAAATTACGTTCGCGTTGCCGCGCATATCCTGACCCTGGATCTGACCGCGGCGCGAATTGAGGTCACCGATGACGCTGCCCGTGTAGTCCTCGGGCGTCACCACCTCGACCTTCATGATCGGCTCGAGCAGCACCGGGCCGCCCTTTTGCAGCGCTTCACGCAAAGCGGCCCGTGACGCGATTTCGAAGGCGAGCGCCGACGAGTCGACGTCGTGGTACGCGCCGTCCACGAGCGTCACCTTGAGATCGACGACCGGAAAGCCTGCGAGCACGCCGGACCCGAGCACGCTTTCGAGGCCTTTCTCCACGCCGGGGACGTATTCCTTCGGCACCGAGCCGCCCACGATCTCGTTCTCGAACTCGAAGCCCGAACCGGGCTTGCCGGGCTCCGCCACAATCTTTACGCGCGCGTACTGGCCCGAGCCGCCAGTCTGCTTCTTGTGCGTGTAGTCGACCGTCGTCGGCTTCGTGATCTTCTCGCGATAGGCGACCTGCGGCGCGCCGATATTCGCGTCGACCTTGTAGGTACGCTTCAGGATGTCGACCTTGATGACGAGGTGAAGCTCGCCCATGCCCTTGAGAATCGTCTGTCCCGACTCCTGATCGGTGGAGACGCGGAACGACGGATCTTCGGCCGCGAGCTTCGCGAGCGCGACGCCGAGCTTCTCCTGATCGGCCTTCGACTTCGGCTCAATCGCGATCTCGATGACCGGATCCGGGAATTCCATCTTCTCCAGGATTACGACGTCGTCGGGATCGCTGAGCGTGTCGCCGGTGCGTACTTCCTTCAGGCCCGCGAGCGCGACGATGTCGCCGGCATAGGCTTCCTTGATGTCCTCGCGGTTGTTCGCGTGCATCAAGAGCATCCGCCCGATGCGTTCCTTCTTCTCGCGCGTCGAATTGTAGACGCCGGTGCCGCTTGCGAGCGTGCCCGAATAAATGCGGCAGAAGGTGATCGTGCCAACGAACGGGTCGTCCATGATCTTGAACGCGAGGAGCGCGAGCGGCTCTTTGTCGTTCGGCTTGCGGATGAGTTCGTTGCCTTTCTCGTCGGTGCCCTTGATCGGCGGCACTTCGACTGGCGACGGCAGATAATCGACGACGGCGTCAAGCAACGGCTGCACGCCCTTGTTCTTGAACGCGGAGCCGCACAGCACCGGATAGAAGGCACCGGTAATCACGGCTTTGCGAATGAGCTTCTTCAACGTCGCCTCGTCGGGCTCCTTGCCCTCGAGGTAGGCGGTCATCGCCGCGTCATCGAGCTCGACCGCGGCCTCAATCAGCTTCTCGCGGTATTCCTTGGCCTGGTCGAGCATGTCTGCAGGAATGTCGACGTCCTGGAACTTGGCTCCAAGGGACTCGTCGTCCCAGATCACGCCCTTCATGCGGACAAGATCGACGATCCCTTTGAACTGCTGCTCCGCCCCGATCGGCAGCTGGATCGCGACCGGTTTTGCGCCCAGCCGCTCGACGATGTCCGAGAGACAGCGGAAGAAGTCCGCGCCCACCTTGTCCATCTTGTTGGCGAACACGATGCGCGGGACCTTGTACTTGTCTCCCTGGCGCCACACGGTCTCGGTCTGCGGCTCAACCCCCTGGTTCGAGTCGAGCACGCACACGGCGCCGTCGAGCACGCGCAACGAACGCTCGACTTCGATCGTGAAGTCGACGTGGCCCGGCGTATCGATGATGTTGAGGCGCTTCTCTTTCCAGAAGGCAGTCGTCGCGGCCGAGGTGATCGTGATTCCGCGCTCTTGTTCCTGCTCCATCCAGTCCATGGTGGCAGCGCCGTCATGGACTTCGCCGATCTTGTGGCTCTTGCCGGTGTAATAGAGGATCCGCTCGGTGGTCGTGGTCTTTCCGGCATCGATATGAGCCATGATGCCGAAGTTGCGGTAGTCCTCGATTTTATGAGTGCGTGGCATATCCGGGAATCCTTTGGCTTCTCACCATCGATAGTGGGAGAAGGCGCGGTTTGCCTCCGCCATACGGTGAGTGTCCTCACGCTTCTTGACGGCGTTTCCCCGGTTGTTGGACGCGTCGAGCAACTCACCCGACAACTTGTCGATCATCGTTTTTTCGTTGCGCTCGCGTGCCGCATCGATGATCCAGCGGATCGCGAGCGTGGTGCGGCGCTCGGGCCGCACTTCGACTGGTACCTGGTAGGTGGCGCCGCCGACGCGGCGTGACCTTACTTCGATAGCGGGTGCGACGTTTTCAAGAGCCTGCTCGAAAACAGCGACCGGACTCTGCTTCACTTTTCCTTCGATCTGGTCGAGCGCGCCGTAGACGATCGATTCCGCGACCGACTTCTTGCCCTGCTTCATGACGGAATTCATGAAGCGGCTGACGGTCAGACTGCCAAATTTCGGATCCGGAAGAAGTTCGCGGCGTTCGGCTCGGTGACGGCGGGACATGAGAAGGCCTCCTGCTCAGCTCGCGGTCACTTGGGTCGTTTGGCGCCGTACAGCGAACGGCGTTGCTTACGGTTCTTGACGCCCTGGGTGTCGAGCACGCCACGCAGGATGTGGTAGCGCACGCCCGGCAGGTCCTTCACGCGGCCGCCGCGGATCATGACGACCGAATGCTCCTGCAGGTTATGGCCCTCGCCCGGGATGTAGCCGATCACCTCGAAGCCGTTGGTGAGGCGAACCTTCGCGACCTTGCGCAGCGCCGAGTTCGGCTTCTTCGGCGTCGTCGTGTAGACGCGCGTGCACACGCCGCGTTTCTGCGGCGAGGCTTCCAGGGCCGGCGCCTTGTTCCGGAAGCGCGGGGCAACCCGCGGCTTGCGGATGAGCTGGTTGATGGTCGGCATTCGCCCGAACCTTCCTCGAAATCTGTCGTCTCGTGCCCGTCGATCCGCACATGCATCCGCGCAAACGAAATGCGCACCGTCCGCGAATTCAGGCGCGGAGGGTGCTCATTGGTTGCACCGAGGACCACGGCGCGGGATGCGCCGCGGGCCGCAAACACGAATCTGACAGTGGCTGTCAGAGGCAGCGTTTCGGGGCCCTTGGTCGATGCTTGACGCAACCGACCGGCGGCTCCGACCGCCTGCCGCAAAGTTGGGGGTTTCTAACCGCCTGAGTCGCGCGCCGTCAAGCAAAAACCCGATGAAATCGGAGATTTTCGGCGCCTCGGACGCCGTTTTGTGCCGGCGCGACGACAAGGCCGGAAAAATTTCGCGACCAGTCCCTATCCGGTACGGATCGGTCGGCGCGCGACCGCCGCAATCGCTTCCTCCGCGGCCCTGACGCCCGTCTCGTAAGCCCCATGCGCCGTGGAAAAGCTCGAGGCCGAGGTCGCCTCGCCCGCGAAGAACAACCTCCCGTCCACGGGTCCGGCGAGAACCTCCCGTGCGCCGGCCTTTCCGGGCAGCGCGTGCGAGTAGGAGCCTCCCGCGAGCGGATCGCGGCTCCAGGCCGTCGCCGCGAGCGGCTTCAGACGGGCGCGCAGATCGTTGCCGAGCTGCGCGGCCAATTCATCAATCGCAAAGGCAGGCAGCGCCCCCTCGCCTTCCTGCTCCAACTCGCGCGCAAGACGGCCGCCGAAAAACCCTTCGATCAAGGGCCGGCCGAACGGCCGCAGGTGGTACGCCCCGATGCCGACACGGTCCGTCCTTCCAAACAGCCGCGTCTCGGCTTGTACGGTCTCGGGCGTGTCGAGGGCGAGCACCACTTTGTCTGCGAGCCCGAGCGGCAGGCCGATCGCCGCCTCGACCTTGTCCGGAAGGGCCGGCGCAAACCGAATTGCCTCACTTGCGACCAACGTGGTCGGGACCGTGAGGATCACGACGCGCGCGTTGACATCCCCGCGAGAGCTTTCGATCCGTATACTTTTCCCAGTGTGATCGATCCGCGTCACCGTGCAGTCGAGGACAACCGGCAGATTCGCGCCGTGCGCCGCAATCGCAGCACCAAAGCCCTCGACCACGCGCCAGTTGACGCCTGTGTCCTCGTATCGCGCGCTATCGATGACGGAGACGACATCGAGCTCAGCGCCGTTCGCGTAAGTGCTGATCGCGTTCAGCAACGCGTTCCATCGGCCATTCGGCTCCAGGAATTCCGCGGCTGCGACGTCCAGACCCCTCTTCTCCGCTTCCGCGACCCGCGCGTAAAAGCGCTCCGCCGCGGTATCAAAGTCCTCTTCTTCGCCTTCGGCGAAACTGAGGTCGCCATCATCTCGCGTCCACGGCGCGGGGGTCCGATCGATCGTGAATCCAGCACTCTTCGCGATCCGAGCCCACGGATTTTGGTCGGCGGAATGCAGCCAGCCGCAGCCGAGGTCGAGCGGAAATCCATCGTGCGAAGCGGTCCACGCACGCCCGCCGAGTCGAGAGCGCGCCTCGAGCACGACGAAGCTGACATTGGCGACCGCAAGGCGCCGGGCTGCGGCGATCCCGGCCGCCCCGGCCCCAATGACGGCGACGTCAACTCCTCCGCGCGGAAGCCCCGATCCCGGGTTCAACATTGAAATCCCGTACTTGGTTGGACGCGAGAGAGAGCCCGAATCTGGCGATGACGCCGCCCGATGAAAAGGGCCATCTGCGGCTAGCCCTTTCCTGATCTCCTTCAGGGGTTCCCGGGAGACCTAGCGCAGTGCAGCCGCCACGCTGCCGACTATGGCCTGCGCCACCTGTTTGTGTCCTTCCGCCGTGAGGTGGATGTTGTCCGCCTGCTTGAGTCCGGCCCGCAGCGCAGCGCTCACCTGGCCGTCTGCATTGACGACCTTGATCCCGCGCGCGCGCAGCCTGCTCTCGATCTCCGCGACATTGGCTTTGGTCTGCGCCGACGAAATTCCCTTGCGCGAGTCGTTTCCGCCGTACTGCACGATTACGACCTTGGTGCCGTTGGGAACGGCTGACCCGAGGCGCGCGAGCATGCCCGCCGTCGTATCGCCGAACACGCCGGCATTCGCCACGCTTACGCTCAACCCCTGCGCCTTGAGCAGCGCTTGCAGCTGGGCCGGAAAGGCCGCGGCAGCGCCAACACCATGTCCCTGCGTGTTGCTCGCCCCGAGCCCCACCACCTGCGCCGACGCGGCTCCTGCCGAAATGCTCAGTGCGACAGTCAGCGCAATCAGGAACGCAAAAATCTGCTTCGGCATGTCTCGCTCCCCACTGATCGATCCAGTCGATTCTGGCGCACGCATGCAACGAAAATGCAACAGAAAGGGCCGCCCCCTTGGCGGCCCTTTCTGTTCGCCATTTCAGCCGGTTTCCGGACTACTCTGCCGCGCCGACCGGTCCCTCGATCAGCTTCTCTTCGCCGGTGGCGGCCGCGGCCTGCTGCTCCTTCTTGCGCTCCGCGAGGATCAGCTCGTCGCGATGCGTCGCAACGCTTCGAAGCTTGCCCATGGTCGCGCCGGTCCCGGCCGGGATCAGCCGGCCGACGATGACGTTCTCCTTGAGCCCGTCGAGCGTGTCGATCTTGCCGTTGACGGCGGCCTCGGTGAGCACGCGCGTGGTCTCCTGGAACGACGCCGCAGAAATGAAGGAGCGCGTCTGCAGTGAGGCCTTGGTGATGCCGAGCAGCACCGAGTGCGCCTTCGCCTGCTTCTTGCCGTCTTCCTTCATCTTGGCGTTGATCTCGTCGAACTCGATCTTGTCGAGCTGCTCCCCCTGGATGAGCTCGGTGTCGCCGGGATCGGTGACTTCGATCTTCTGCAGCATCTGCCGGACGATCACCTCGATATGCTTGTCGTTGATGGTGACGCCCTGCAGCCGGTAGACGTCCTGGATCTCGTTCACAAGGTAGGCGGCAAGCTCCTCGATGCCCTTGATCGCCAGGATGTCATGCGGCGCCGGATTGCCGTCGACGATGTAATCGCCCTTCTCGATCTGGTCGCCCTCCTGGACGTAGATGTGGCGACCCTTCGGGATCAGGTATTCGATCGGCTCCTGTTTCCCGTCGTTCGGAACGATCGAGATGCGGTACTTGTTCTTGTAGTCCTTGCCGAACTGGATGGTGCCGCCGATCTCGGCGATGATCGCGGCCTCCTTCGGCCGTCTTGCCTCGAAAAGCTCCGCCACCCGCGGCAGACCGCCGGTGATGTCGCGCGTCTTCGCAGCCTCGGTCGGCACGCGCGCGAGCACGTCGCCCGCCCTCACCTGCGCACCCGGATCGACCGAAAGGATCGCGTCCACCGGCAACGTGTAGCGCGCCTCGCCTCCGCGCCGGATGCGCGTCAGCTTGGCGAGCTTCGTCTCGGCGCCGGTGATCACGATCGCCGGATGCAGATCCGGCTGGCCGCGCTGGCCGGCGGTGCGCCAGTCGGTGACCGAACGCTTGGCGATGCCGGTCGCCTCGTCGATCGTCTCGCTGAGCGACTGGCCGTCCACGAGGTCCTGAAACGTCACCGTTCCATCGACCTCAGTAAGGATCGGCCGGGTGTACGGATCCCACTCCGCGATGCGCTGGCCGCGGCGGATGGTATCGCCGTCGTCCACCTTGAGCCGCGCACCATAGGGAACACGGTGCACCGCCCGCTCGGTTCCGTCCTGATCGATGACCGCGACCGAAAGATTGCGGCTCATCGCCATCAGTTCGCCGTCGGAATTTTTCACCACCTCGCGATTCTTGATCTTCACCGTTCCTTCGAAGTTCGACTCGATGAACGACTGCTCCGCGAATTGCGCAGCGCCGCCGATGTGGAACGTGCGCATGGTGAGCTGCGTGCCGGGCTCGCCGATCGACTGCGCGGCGATGACACCGACCGCCTCGCCGAGATTGACCGGTGTGCCGCGGGCGAGATCGCGCCCGTAGCACTTGCGGCAGACGCCGTTGATCGTCTCGCAGGTAAGTACCGAACGCACGCGCACTTCCTGCACGCCCGTAGCGGAGATCGCCTCCACCTGCGGCTCTTCGAGCAGCGTGCCTCGCTTGACGATGGCCTTGCCGGTCTTCGGATCGGCAATCTCCTCGACAGTGGTGCGGCCGAGAATGCGGCTCGCGAGCGAGGCTACGACCTGGCCCGCGTCTACGATCGCGCGCATGCGGATTCCGGCCTTGGTGCCGCAATCCTCTTCGGTGACGATGCAGTCCTGCGCCACGTCCACGAGACGCCGGGTGAGATATCCGGAGTTCGCCGTCTTCAACGCAGTGTCGGCGAGGCCTTTGCGTGCTCCGTGCGTCGAGTTGAAGTACTCAAGCACCGAAAGCCCTTCCTTGAAGTTCGAGATGATCGGGCTCTCGATGATCTCGCCTGACGGCTTCGCCATCGGGCCGCGCATGCCGGCGAGCTGCTTCATCTGCGCCGGCGAGCCGCGAGCGCCCGAGTGCGACATCATGTAGATCGAGTTGATCGGCTGTTCGCGGCCGGTCTCCCCCTTACGCACCGCGGAGATCTCCCGCATCATCTCCTCGGCAATCTTGTCGGTGCACTTGCCCCAGGCGTCGACGACCTTGTTGTACTTCTCGCCCTGAGTGATGAGACCGTCGTTGTACTGCTGCTCGTATTCCTTCGCGAGCGTGCGCGTCTCCTCGACTAGGCCCCACTTCTTGGTGGGCACCACCATGTCGTCCTTGCCGAACGAGATGCCGGCCTTGAACGCGTGATAGAAGCCGAGCGCCATGATGCGGTCGCAGAAGATCACCGTCTCCTTCTGCCCGCAGTGGCGATACACGGCGTCGATCATGTTTGAGATCTCCTTCTTCGTCATCAGACGGTTGACGATGTCGAAGGGGATCTTCGAGCTCTTCGGCAGCACTTCGCCGAGCAGCAGTCGGCCGGGCGTGGTGTCGTAGATCTTCGACACCTTGTTATCCTTCTCGTCCACCGAGACGTAGCGGCCCTTGATCTTCGTGTGCAGCGTGACCGAACCCGCCGCGAGTGCGTGTTCCACTTCGCCGATGTTACCGAACGCCATTCCCTCGCCCGGTTCGCCCTCGCGGACGATCGACAGGTAATAGAGTCCGAGCACGATGTCCTGCGACGGCACGATGATCGGCGAACCGTTCGCAGGATGCAGAATGTTGTTCGTGCTCATCATGAGCACGCGCGACTCGAGCTGCGCTTCCAGCGAGAGCGGCACATGCACCGCCATCTGGTCACCGTCGAAGTCTGCGTTGAATGCGGCGCACACGAGCGGATGCAGCTGGATTGCCTTGCCTTCGATCAGCACCGGCTCGAACGCCTGGATGCCCAGGCGGTGCAACGTCGGCGCGCGATTCAGCATCACCGGATGCTCGCGGATCACCTCGTCGAGGATGTCCCAAACCTCGGGCTTCTCCTTTTCGACGAGCTTCTTCGCCTGCT
>DATBJU010000072.1:0-6872 GCA_036556265.1 Xanthobacteraceae bacterium
CGGGAGGTTCTCCCGCGCCCTTGGAGCCAAGCTGCCGACGCAACGCCTGCACCTTCTCGCTGGCCTCTTCGAGAAAAGTGAAGAAGCGCTCCGGCTCCCAGATCTGAAACTTGTGACCAAGACCGACGAACGCCACCAACTCGTCGATATGCGCGTGGGTCTTCAGGCTCTCGCTCAGAACCACGCGGCCTTCCGAGTCCACTTTCAGGAGTTCGCTCTGCCCGTAGAGCGCGGCCGCGAGTTCGTCCCGCTCCGGAGAATAGGGCGGGAAGCGATCCATCAGCGCCTCGATCTCCCGGATCAGTGCGTTGCCTCCCGCATCGAGCGCCGGATGTCCCGGCGACGGCTGGCAGTAGAGTCCTTCGAACCCGTCCCGCGCGAGCACCGCCCGAAAGCTCGCCGGAATCGAAACGCGACCCTTCGCGTCGAGACGCATCGTGTAGGTCGCAACAAACCGGTCCATGACCCCGACCGACGCCACAAGACGTCCCGCCGGTGCGCGCGAGCATGACCTCGGGCAGAAGCGGCAACGCGCTCCGCCCGGCCGGGATGCTGCTACTCCGGAACGGGATGATTTGGGATATCATGGGACCACATGGTCGTCAACGGAGTCGCGGCCATTCCGGGCCTCGCCGTCCACAGGGCCGCGACCCAGGCCGATTAACGCGTTGCAAGCCTTAAGAAACGGTGTCCGCGCCGAGCGAACTCGCGGCCTCGTCCTTCGAGACGCGGGCCCTCATTCTGAGGAGCCCGACGCCGGACCTGATCCGGCGGAGGGCGTCTCGAAGGATGAGGGCCCGCTCCTCAGGACGAGGCAATCAAGTGCGTCGAGTGACAATCGAATAATGTGCAGTGATGCCCGCACCGTTCCCGCCCGACAGCAAGCTCGTCTCCGATATCGCGCCCTCGCCGAACCACGAGGCGCGCGCGGGCGGGCGGGCGCCCGACATGATCCTCCTGCACTACACCGGCATGCAAAGCTCGCTCGCGGCGCTCGCGCGGCTGCGCGATGGCGGCGGTAGCGAGTGCGTCTCCGCGCACTACTTCATCGACGAGGACGGAACGATCACTCAGCTCGTCCCGGAAACGCGCCGCGCCTGGCACGCTGGCACCGCCTTCTGGGACGGTGAAACCGACATCAATTCGCGCTCGATCGGAATCGAGATCGTCAATTCCGGTCACGAGTTCGGATATCCGGACTTCCAGTCGCACCAGATCGATGCCGTTATCGCGCTTTGCCGCGACATCATCGCGCGTCGAAAGATCCGCGCGGACCGCGTGCTTGCCCATTCCGATGTCGCTCCCGGCCGCAAGCAGGATCCCGGTGAGCGATTTCCCTGGGAAAGACTGTACAGGGCCGGGGTCGGCCACTGGGTTGCGCCGGCGCGCATCACGACCGGCGCGCGTCTCGCGCTTGGCGACCGCGGGGAAACGGTGACGCTGCTGCAATCGCAGCTCGCGAAGTACGGCTACGGAATCTCAACGACCGGCGAATACGACGCGAACACGCATGACGTCGTCACCGCGTTCCAGCGACACTTCCGCTCCGCTCGCGTCGACGGCATTGCCGACGGATCGACCTTGACCACGCTCACCGATCTTCTCGCCACACGCCCAACAGCGGCCGCCTGATCGCCCGCTCGCCGCCGCAATCGAAACGATCGTGCCCACGAACAATTCATTGAGCACGATCGTTCCCGGATTTGCCCCGCGGCTGCGACAATTCGACTCGAATTTCCTTGGAACCGCGGCAGATTTCCTCCCCGATTTACGGCCCTTCTCCGGCGCTTTTTTGCACAACTGGAGAAGGACCTGTCCGAATGCATTTCAAGAAAATCTGCCTGAGCTTCGCCTTCCTGATTTCGCTCGCCGGAGCCGCGCCAGCCGCCGCCAACGCCGTCGCACTCGAGGCGATCGTCGATCGTCACGCCGCTGCGCATGGCCTGCCGAAAGAATTTGCGCGCGCGATCGTGCGCCTGGAAAGCGGCTGGAATCCGAGACTCACCGGCGCGGCAGGCGAAGTCGGTCTCATGCAGATCAAGCACGAAACCGCCCGTTCCCTCGGCTTCGACGGTTCGCGCGACGCGCTCTACGAGCCGGACACCAACGTGAAATGGGGAATGAGGTATCTGGCGGACGCCTGGAAGCTTGCCCAGGGTGACCACTGCGGAACCGTGCTGCGCTATCAGGCCGGTCTCCAGGCAAAATCCATGACCGATGCCGGCCGCGCCTATTGCGCCCGGTTGCGCAAGGTGCTCGCCTCGATCGATTGACTTCGCTCGGCCTTCAGACGGCCCCGTGCCACGGCCGCGCCGTTTTCTGTTGCCTGGATGCGCCGGTCCGCTACAATTTGGAACTTTCTCCCGCAACCATCCAACCCCGAAAATCCCATGCGACGCTCCCTCCTCGCCCTCGCCTTCTCGTTTGCCTTCGTGAGCGCGGCCCAAGCGCAATGCTCTGCGACCTCCGTGCCCGTGCGCGTCTATCTGATGTACGGCCTGGTCAGCGCCGCCATGTCGAGCGGAATGTCCGACCTCGTCAGCAAGATGAACAAGATTCAGAATGTGAAGGCGACGGTGCACGAGTGGACCGGGGCGAGTTCGATTGCGAGTGACGCCGCGAACCAGAACGCGGCGATCGTCATTGGCGGACATTCGATCGGCGCCAACGCCGCTGTCTCGGCCGCGCAGCAACTGAACGGCAAGAAGCGGGTAGCCCTCATTCTCGGCTTCGATCCGTCGAGCCTTTCCTCGCTCGACGCCGTGCCGTCGAACGTCAATCGCGCTATCGGCTTCCGCCAGGACCACAATCCGTTCGGCGGCAACAAGCTGGTCGCAGCGAACGGCAGCACCTCCGTGCAGAACATCTTCCGCGACCTGAACCACATCGCGATCGACAAGAACGCCGAGATCCACCAGATCTCGATACAGGCGGTCTGCGCGATTTCCAGCCGCGGCTGATCTAGTACCCAGCCCCTCATGGCCGGGCCGCGCCGGTAAGAACCAGCGCGTGACCCGGCCATCCAGTCCTTGCCAAATCTACTGGATCGCCGGGTCGAGCCCGGCGATGAGGAAAGTTGCTAACTTAGTTGATCTATGACTCTTGACGCCGACCACGCGCCATCTCATCTCTAGTCCGTCAGTCGGCCGGGCGGCCGCGGCGCGCAAGCGTCGAGGAAAGTCCGGGCTCCACGGAGACACGGTGCCGGATAACGTCCGGCGGGGACGATCCCCTCGCGGGGAGAGGCCTCAGGGAAAGTGCCACAGAAAACGCACCGCCCCGGCCTTGCGCCGGAGTAAGGGTGAAAAGGTGCGGTAAGAGCGCACCGCGCTTCCGGCGACGGAAGCGGCAGGGCAAACCCCACCGGGAGCAAAGCCGAATAGGGACGACGCGGACTTGTCCTCGCGAAAGCAGGGAAGAGAGCCCAGACCGGTCTTCGGTCCAGTCGTCCGGGTTGGCTGCTCGAGGCGCCGGGTAACCGGCGTCCCAGAGGAATGGCCGCCACGCGGAGGAAACTCCGCCATACAGAACCCGGCTTACAGGCCGGCTGATGATCGTGAGAGGGCTCGGCGGAAAACCCGCCGGGCCCTCGCCAATTTCGTAACATCGTCATCCTGAGGTGGCCGACGCCGGACTTGATCCGGCGGAGGCCCTCAAAGGATGACGGCTGAGTGCGCTAGCAGCGCTTCAACGATCCAACATCGTCGACGGCAGCCACAGTGCGAGTTGCGGGAAGACGGTGATAATCGCGACCGCTGCGCACATCAGCACGAACAACGGAAATGTGTAGGCCCCGACTGCGAAGATCGATCGCCCGGTCATTGCCTGCAGGACGAATAGATTGAACCCCACCGGCGGCGTGATCTGTGCCATCTCCACAACGAGCACCACATAGATGCCGAACCAGATCAGGTCGAACCCCGCGCGCTCCACGAGCGGCATGATTACCGCGGTGGTGAGGACCACCATGGAGATGCCATCAAGAAAGCACCCGAGCAGGATATAGAAGAGCGTCAGGACAACGAGCAACTGCCACTGCGAAAAGCCGAGGCTCGAAATCCATTCCGCAAGCACGCGTGGAATGCCGGTGAAACCCATGGCCGCCGTGAGATAGGCGGCGCCGGCGAGAATGAACGCAATCATGCAAGACGTTACGGTCGCGCCGAGCAACGCATTTTTGAAATTTTCGCGCGAGAGGGAGCCGCTCGTCCACGACAGCACCAACGCGAGCGCCACGCCGACCACCGCCGCTTCGGTTGCCGAGGCCAGCCCGCCGTAGATCGACCCGATCACCCCGAGGATCAGCAAGGTCACGGGAATCAGCCGGCGCAGGGCGACGACGCGGTTCGCGAACGACGTCGGAGGATCGGGCGGCGGCATGCGGCTCTTGTTGACGAGCGCCCACGTGGCAATGAAACCCATGAAGAGCACGGCCAGCATGACCCCCGGGATCACCCCGGCGATGAACAAGCGCGCGATCGATTGTTCGGTTGCCGCCGCATAGACGATCATGATGATGGAAGGCGGGATCAGCAGCCCAAGCGTGCCCGATCCGGCGAGCGTTCCGATCGTCATCCTCTCGTCGTAACCGCGCCTGCCCAGCTCCGGCAGCGTGATGCGTCCGATTGTGGCGCAGGTCGCGGCGGACGAGCCTGATACCGCGGCGAAGATCGCACAGCTTACGACATTCACGTGCAGGAGTCGGCCCGGCAGCTTCTGAACCAGCGGAGCAAGGCCTTCGAACATGTCTTCGGACAGCTTCGTCCGGTACAGGATCTCGCCCATCCAGATGAACATCGGCAGCGCCGTCAGATCCCAGGAATTCGATGCGCTCCAGACGGATGTGGCCAGAATGTCGCCTGCCGAAGTCGAGACGGTTGTGGCCAGCGCTACGAAGCCTACGGCGCCGAGCGCCAATGCAATCCACATTCCCGAGCCAAGCGTCGCGAACAGCAATGCGACGAGGACCGCAGACAGGGAGAGCAGATCCATTCGCTCAACTCTCCTTGCCGAGAGTGAACGCATCCTCCCGATCGCGATACGTGCCCTTGCCCCCGCGCAGCACGATCAACAATTCGTCGACCAGCGCCACCGCCAGCATGACAGCACCGACGGTCATCGCCGCCTGCGGAATCCAGAGCGGCGCGGGAATCACGCCCGGCGACACCTCATGGAATCGCCAGGAGAAATACGCGAAGCGACCGAGATAGAAGGCGCCGTAACTTGCGAGCACCGTCGCGGCTGCAAGTACCCCCGCTTCGACCCACCGGCGTGGTCCTTCGCGGAGGATCGATAGCAGCATCGTTACGCGTATGTGGCCGCCGGACTTGAGCGTCGCGGCCAGCGCGAAGAAACTCGCCGCGGCGAGCAGAAAGCCGGAAAATTCGGCGAGCGACAGAATTACGATTCCGTAAGCGCCACGGCCGGAAAGCGCCAGCAGCCCGTCGACGATCCGCCCCATGAGCTGCGCGCCCACAAGCAACGCGATGCCCATGAGGCAGAGGGCCGCGAGCCACAGGGCCGAGCGATAGCAGCCGTCGAGGAGTCTCCGCATCATCAGGCTCGCCCCCCTCCCGCGCGGGAGAGGGGCGACCCAAGTAGTAGCCGTGCTCCCCTACTTTTTATACGCGTCGAGCATCGCCTTGCCGTCGGCGCCCGCCGAAGCCGCCCATTCGGCCGCGATGGTCTCGCCGATCTTCGAGAGGCCTGCCTTCAACGCATCGCTCGGCGGCAGCACGATGATCTTGGCCGCACGCAGCGCATTGGTCTTGATGGTCATCTCTTCTTCCGAAAGTTTCCAGCCGCGCTCCTCGGCGGTCTTGGCCGCGTCCTGCACGGCCTTTTTCTCGACGGCCGAAAGTTTTTCGAATGCGGCCTTGTTGACGAACACGATGTTGCGCGGCAGCCAAGCCTGCGTGTCGTGATAGTGGGTGAGATAGTCCTCCGCCTTGGTGTCGACTCCGGTCGACGCCGAAGTGATCATGACGTCGACGCGCCCGGTGGCGAACGCCGTCGGAAGATCCGGTACCTCGATCTGGGTCGGGATCGCTCCGGCAAGCGCAGCGATCCGTCCGATCATCGGGTTGTAAGTGCGAAACTTGAGGCCTTTGAGATCATCGACCGACTTGAGCTCGCGCTTCGCGTACAGGCCCTGCGGTGGCCACGGCTCGGAATAGAGCAGCATCAAACCTTCAGATGCGAGCTGCTTTTCCAGAAACGGCCGTTGGACGGCGTAGAGCTTCTTCGCGCCCGGGTAACCGGTGGCCAGGAACGGCAGCGAGTCGAAACCGTAGACCGGCGCCTCGTTCGCAGCGAGCGAGGCGAGAATCTCGCCGATCGGCGCAGAGCCCTGCCGGACGGCGCGCTTGATCTCCGGGTGCTTGATCAGTGACCCGGCCGGGTGAACCTGGATCTTCAACGAACCGTTGGTCGCCTTATCGACATCCTGCGCGAACTGCACATGATTCTTGGTGTGGAAGTTGTTCGCCGGGTACGGCACCGGCATGTCCCACTTGGTCTCGGCAAACGCGGCCGTCGACAAAGCTGCGGCAAATCCCGCAGCCAAAATGCTTGCGCTGAATTTACGCATAGTGCCCACTCCCCTGTGAGGATTTCATGCCCCAAGCTTGGGGCTTTCGGTCCCGCCGCGCAAGCATGCTTTCGATGCAACCGAGTGCGAGAAGCTGCCGATGAGCGGGGCCCTATGGCACTTCTGGATCGACCGCGGCGGCACCTTTACCGACGTGGTGGCGCGCCGGCCCGATGGCGCGCTCGTCGCCCGCAAGTTGCTTTCCGAAAATCCTGACGCCTATCGCGACGCTGCGGTGCAGGGCATCCGCGATTGCCTCGGTCTCGCCCGCGGCGCGCCGATT
>DATBJU010000073.1:0-18664 GCA_036556265.1 Xanthobacteraceae bacterium
GCCATGATTGTAAAAACGACCGTCGTCGTGCAGCATCCAAGGCGTTCGACCCGGTCGTTCCGTCGGGGGCTTCGCGGATGACCTCTATTGGTACACTGCTGCTCTACGCGTTCGGCATCTATGTCGCGGCCGGCATCGCGATCGGCGTCGCCTTTGTCCTGTTCGGCATTACCCGGGTGCTTGAGCATCCAATCACCGTTTCTGCCGGTGCCCGCATTCTCCTCTTTCCGGCCTCGGCCGCTCTGTGGCCGCTTATCTTGCGCCGCTGGCTGGAAGCGCCGGTGCGTCGATGACGCGCAAGCACCGCTCCGTGCATCGCGCCCTCTGGCCGATTGTCGCGCTCGTCGTCTGCTTCGGCCTTGTGATGGCGCTCGTGCTCCGCGCGCCGCCGCGGGTGGAGAGTTCGCCCGCGGCGCAGGAGATGCGCAAATGAGCGTGGGCTTCCAGGCGGTGCAATGGAACCGCGCGAAGTACATCTACGACGCAGTCCTGATCGCCGCCGTCGTGGTCTATCTCGTCGGGTTCATGGGGATCGTGGCCACGATCCATCCGCCGAAGAGCACACCGGAATGGATCGATCTCCGCATCCGGGCGCTTGGCACCTGCGCGTTCCTGATGCTCACTATCATTCTGTCGATCGGGCCACTCGCGCGGCTCAATCCGATATTTCTGTCGCTGCTCTATAATCGCCGACATTTCGGCGTGCTGTTCTTTTTGATCGCCTGCGCGCACGCGCTCTCGATGGTGCAATGGTTCGCCGTGCAGGATGCACTGCCAAGTCTTGTCGAAGAACTCACCGCCTGGGAAAACTATTTCAGGTTCATAGGCTTCCCATTCAAGACGCTCGGTATCGCGGCACTCCTCGTCTTCTTCCTGATGGCGGCGACGAGCCACGACTACTGGCTCAACTTCCTCCGGCCGCCGGTGTGGAAGGCACTGCACATGCTCGTGTACGTTGCCTATGGCCTGATCGTGATCCATGTCGCGCTCGGCATCATGCAACGCGACCACAGCGCCTGGATTCCGATCATGCTCGGAGCCTCGCTCGCGTGGGTGAGCGGCTTGCACATCATCGCCGGTCAGCGCGAGCGCGCAGGCGACCACGGTCAGGCGCCGAGCGCGGACGGCTGGCTCTCGGCCGGTCCGCCCGGCGCGATCCCCGACAAGCGGGCCAAGATCATCGCAGCGCCCGGCGGAGAGCGCATCGCCATCTACCGGGACGGCGACCAGGTGGGCGCGCTATCGAATTTGTGCGCGCACCAGAACGGTCCGGTCGGCGAAGGTTGCATCATCGACGGCCTCGTGACCTGCCCCTGGCACGGCTACCAATATCGACTCGCGGACGGCTGCGCGCCGCCGCCGTTCACCGAAAAGCTCGTCACCTACCGCGTCCGCCTGCGAGGCGGCGCGATCGAGGTGGACCCGAGGCCGCTGCCAGCCGGCACGGCGGCCGCAATCACCGTTCCGCGCGAGAAAATGTGAGGACGCACCATGGCCCGCGAACCGCAATGGATTGACGTCGGCGCCTCCGACGAACTGAAGAAGACCGAGCTGCAACCGGTGCGCGCGAACACGATCCATCTCGCGCTATCCTTCCGCGACGGCCAGTTCGGCGCTGTCTCGAACGCCTGCAATCACGTCGGTGGTCCGCTCGGCGAAGGCAGGATCGACAAGGCGGGCTACATCCAGTGCCCGTGGCACGGTTACAAGTACCATTGCCGCAGCGGCGAAGGAGAGCCGGGGTTCGAAGCCGACAAGGTCCCCGCGTTCCCTGTGAAGGTGGAGGGCGGACGTGTGCTGGTCGACATCGCCAATCCGACGAGGCGCGGGAAGCCGCCGCACGAGCCGCACCCGCTCGCGCGCAAACCGCAGCGCGCGCCGGGACCGCTGCGCCTCGCCGGAATCTCCACCACCAACATGAACAACGAGCTACCGCGCTTCTCCGGCTCCGACCATCTGCTTGGGATTGCGCTCGCCGCGGCAAAAAAGGCCGGCGCCGAGACCAAGATGGTGCGGCTCGACAGCCTCAAGTTTCGCCATTGCGAGGGATACTTTTCGAAGAGCCTGCGCGCCTGCACCTGGCCCTGCTCGATCACGCAGATGGATCCGACCGACCAGCTCGATCAGGTGTACGAGGCGCTCGTGCACTGGGCCGACGCGATCATCGTTGCGACGCCGATCCGCTGGGGCGCGCCCTCCTCACTTTATTTCAAGATGGTCGAGCGGCTGAACTGCGTGCAAGTCGACGTCGCCACCAAAGAAGAGCAGATCATCCTGAACAAGGTTGCCGGCTTCATCATCGTCGGCGGTCAGGACAACATCCAGGGCGTCGCAGGCCAGATGCTGAGCTTCTTCGGCGAGCTCGGATTCATCTTTCCGAAATTTCCTTACATCGCCCATTCGCGCGGCTGGTCGCACGAAGACATGGAGAACAACTGCAACATCATTCGCGATTCGAAGGCGCTCGCGCGAGGTGCTGCGGCGCTCGCCGAGCGCTGCCTCGAGATGGCGCATAAGCTCGTCGAGGTCGAGCCGATGCGGCCGGTGGTGGAACGCGCCGGACTCAAGGGCCGCCCGGTGATGGCCGACACGTTGGATCGCGACTGAGTGGCCCAGACCAGCGCTTGGAAACGGAGTTCACGCCATCAGCTGCACGAGCGTCAGCGAAAGCGCGGGAAACGCCACGAGCAGCGCGAGCCACACGAGGTCGGCCACCACGAACGGCAGGGCGCCCCGATAGATGTTCATCAGCCCGATGTCTGGGACCATGTTGTTCATGATGAAGCAGATGATCCCGACAGGCGGCGCGATCAGTCCGATCTGCACGGTGACCACAACGAGGACGCCGAACCAGACCGGATCGAACCCGAGCCCTACGACGATCGGAAACACGATGGGAATGGACAGCAGGATGATCGCGAGTTCGTCAACGACCATACCGACGATGATGTAGAAGGCGAGGATGACGATCACGATGCCGAGCGGCCCGAACGGCAGCGAACTCAGGAAATTGCCAAGCAGCTGCGACATCTGCGTGACCGCGAGGAAATACTGGAACAAGAACGCCGCGATCAGGATGAAGAAAATCGCCGCCGACGTGCGCAACGCATCCACCAGCGATCTGACGACGCCATCCCAGTTCAGCCGCCCCCGCGCGACCCCGATCACCAGCGCTCCGAATGCGCCGAGCCCCGCCGCCTCGGTGATGGTCACGAACCCGCCGTAGATTCCGCCAATAACGAGCGCAAACAACAGCAGCGTCGCCCATACGTCCCTCACGCTCTCCCAGCGCTCTTGCCGATCAGCGCGCTGGACGCGCGGCATCCAATCCATCCGTATGCGGTAGAGGATCAAAATGGTGACGCAGTAGAGCGCTATCGCGATCAGCCCCGGGACGATACCGGCGATGAACAGCGCGGCGAGATTGGTATCGGTGAGAATCGAGTACAGAATGAACATCACCGACGGCGGGATCATGATGCCGAGCGTGCCGCCGGCCGCGACGACGCCGGCCGAGAGCCCGGCGTCGTAACCCGACCGCCGCATCTCCGGCAGAGCCACCTGCGTCATGGTCGCGGCACTCGCCACCGAAGACCCGTTGATCGCCGCGAATCCGCCGCACGCGAGAATGGTTGCGATCGCCGTGCCCCCCGGAAGGTGTCCGACCCGCGCGTTCGCCGCGCGGAACAGCTCGCGGCTCATGCCGGACTCGCTGACCAGCGCCCCCATCAGCAGAAACATCGGAATTACACTGAAATTGAAATTAGTGACGGTCCGGATCGGCGAGTCGATCAGGATGCCAAGCGCAGGCTCGGGGCCGACGAGGTAGGCGAAGCCGCCCACCGCTACCGTTGCCAGGCTCACTGCGATCGGCACGCGGATGAGCATGAGCACCAGCACAGCGATGCAGCCCACGATGGCGACGAGCGTTTGCTCCGACATGCTGACGCCCTATCGCCCTTTGAACAGCACCTGCCACCACCGAATGGCAGCAGTGACGACAGCGGTGAGGACGCCAAGCGAAGCGAGCGTGTAGCCGGTCCAAATCGGAATTTGCAGTTCGGCCGAAATCTCTCCTGCACGGAGGATGTCGAAGACCTTGAAGGTCATCGCATATCCGAACAGCGCGAGGAACAGAAGGTTGATCGTATATGCGGCCACGTCGAAAGCGCGCCGAACCCGCTCACCCGCGAGCTCGTACAAGATATCAACGGTGATCTGGCGGTCCGCATACGTGGCAGTCGCGATGCCCCAGCAGATCGCAATACCCTGCATGGTCTGCCCGATGACGAAGCCGTCGGGAATATGGCTGTTGAAGCCGTATCGAAGAATGGCCTCGCCGACGGTAACAAGGGCAAGAAAGCCGATGAAGTAGCCCGCCGTCCTTTCGACGATGGCGACGAACCGATTCACGGGGAAATTTCCTGGAGGGATAGAGGCGCTCTCCGGACGCAATGCATCCGGCGAGCGCCGTATCGTCTAGACTTACAGACCGACGGCGCCCTCGAACAAGGCGCCTTCCTTCCTGAGCTCGTCCTGAAGCTCCTTCAGCACTTCTGCCGGATTGTAGCCGGCCTTTTTCACCGCGTCGGCCCAGGCGTCATACACGGGCTTGGCCGCCTCGCGCCAAAGCTTCAGTTCGTTCGGGCTGAGCTTGGTCAGCTTGCGATCGGACTTCCTGACGTCGCTCATACGCTTGATTGCGTCCTCGTACCAATGCTTATAGACGAGGCGCGACCACTCGGGCGTGCAGACGGAGTCGACCGCCTTTTTCTGCGCGTCCGACAAGTTGTTGTACGTGGTCCGAGTGATGCCGTGCGTGAAGTTCGACACGTACATCGGGACGTCGAGTGTGTATGTCGTCACTTCGCCGAACTTGAACGCAGGATGCGTGAGACCATCCCAAGGCACCGTAATCGCTTCGGTAATGCCCCGCTTCAAGGTTTCGTGCGCCTCCATGATCGGGACTTGCACGGAATTGCCGCCCATCGACGTCACGAAATTTGCGATGGTTTGGTTGGCGGTGCGTACTTTCATACCCTTCACGTCCGCCGGCACCTTGATCTCCTTCTTGGAATGGAAGGTCGCGATCTCGTGCGAGTAGACGTGGCACACGTAGTGGTCCGACATCTCCTTGTCGGCGTATTTCTTGTACCAACGATGCGTTCCTGCAGCCGCCTTCAGACTGTCGGTGATCAGGAACGGCAGATCCGACGCAGCAAACACCGGGAAGCGGCCCGGCGTGTAGCCGGGATTGATCAGTCCAAAGTCCGCGACCCCGCGCTTGACCATGTCGTAGTGGTCGGTGCCGGAGCCGAGTTGGCTCGACGGAAATAGCGTAACTTTGATCGTGCCTTTAGACGCTTTGTCGAGCGCATCCGCCCAATCCTTGTAGCCGGGCGTCAACAGGTGGCTCGGCGGCACCCAGTAGCTCAGCTTCAGATTGACTACCTTGTCCTGGGCGATCGCGCTCGTCGCCCCAATCGCAAGCGCTAGCGCCCCGACAAGTAGAAGATCGCGCTTCATGCTTTTCCTCCCTGATTTGTCTTCCATGCCAAGCCTTCCGCGCGCGGCGGCGTTCGCCTGGGCAGACTTCGTCAGACGACCGTTCCGGCTTTCGGTCGGTCGCTCGTCCTGGGTCCAAGCGTCGCATTTTCTTTTGCGGTCGTCGAGCGAGCCCGGCAGGCGATCCAAAATGCCGGCGTCACACGCAATCCCACCATCGTGTTGTGATCGGCGATGGGAGCGCCCCCAACCTCGCTCGCGCCGCACACATGCACTAGGTTGTCCGGGGCCAGCTGAGACCGGTCGTTCCAATACGTGAGGTCCGCATGAAAGCATCGACGGATCGAATCCTTACCACCCACGTCGGCAGTCTCATTCGTCCCGACGACCTGCTGGCTTTCCTGCGCAAACAACAAGACGGCGAACCCTATGACGCGCGCGCGTTCGAGGACTGCCTGAAACGCTCGGTTGCAGACATTGTTCGCAAGCAGGCTGCGGTCGGCGTCGATATTGTCAGTGACGGAGAGTACGGAAAGACGATCAGTTGGTCCCGCTACATCCTCGACCGGCTCAGCGGTCTGGAGGAGCGGCGTGATTCTTCTCCGGGCTTCCGACGAGCCGTGGCCGGAAAGGATCGTCAGGACTTCGCGGAATTCTATGAGGAATACGAAGCGGCGCACGGCTTCGTCGGCATGGGCAAGGCCTTCAAGACCGGAACATGGGTGGTGACCGGTCCAATCAAGTACACCGGGCAGTCGGCGATCCAGCGCGACATCGACGATCTCAAGAAGGCGATTGCTGGAGTGAACGTCGTGAACGCGTTCCTGCCGGTGGTCGCTCCCGCGAGCGTCGTCCCCCAGCGCAAGGACGAGTACTACAAGTCGGAAGAGGAAGCCCTGTTCGCCATCGCCGACGCGTTGCGCGTCGAATACAAGGCGATCGTCGACGCCGGCCTGTTTGCCCAGATCGACGACGCGTTCCTGGCCAGCACGTATGACGTGATGGTTCCGCCGAAGACCCTTGCGGACTACCGCAAGTGGGCGGAAGTGCGCGTCGAAGCACTCAACCATGCGCTCAAGGGCGTTCCACCAGAGCGCACGCGCTATCACCTCTGTTGGGGCAGCTGGAATGGACCGCACACGAACGACGTTGCGATCAGGGACATAGTCGATCTGGTGCTGCGCGTGAACGTCGGCGGCTATTCGCTCGAAATGGCGAATCCGCGCCACGAGCACGAATGGCGGGTCTGGGAAACCGTGAAGCTGCCCGCGGGCAGGACGTTGCTACCCGGTGTGATCAGCCATGCGACCAACATCGTGGAGCACCCGGAACTGGTGGCGGAACGGATTGTCCGGCTCGCCAAGCTCGTCGGCCGCGACTGCGTCATAGCGAGCACCGACTGCGGCTTCGCACAGGGACCGTTTGCCCGGCGCGTCCACCCCTCGATCATGTGGGCGAAGCTCGCAGCGCTTTCGGAAGGCGCACGCATCGCCTCCCGTGAGCTGTGGGGTCGCAAGGCAGCGTAAGCGCCCTAGTTGGTGCTTCGTCGCGAGTACGGGAACCAGTCCGGCTTCTTCTCCTGCACGTAGTCGAGATGCACGTGCTTCGGTTCGCGGAATGCGTCGAGGCCTTCCGCGCCGAGCTCGCGTCCGATGCCCGAATGACGCATGCCGCCAAAGGGTGCCGCGTTGTTGTCCGCCAGTGGATCATTGATCCAGAAGCTACCGGCCTTGATGTTTTCCATCGCCTTCATCGCGAGCTCGAGGCTCTTCGTGTACACGGTGGCACCGAGCCCATACTCGGAGTCGTTCGCCTTCTCGATCGCCTCGTCCGCGTCCTTTACATAGAAGATCGAGATCACCGGCCCGAACAATTCCTCGGTTGTCGCAATGCCACCGTGCTTTACGCCGGCAACCACGGTCGGCTGGAAGAAATGCCCCTTGAGTCCGTTCGGCTGGAAGCGCTTACCGCCGTGCAGGAGTTTCGCGCCTTCGCCGAGTACACTCGCAACCTGCTTCTCCAGCTTGTCGACGGCGTCGGCCGAGATCAGCGGACCCATGTCGGTCTTCGCGTCCATCGGATTGCCGACGTTCAGCGTCTTCACCTGCTCGACGACTCGCTTGGTGAACTCTTGCGCAAGCGACTCCACAACATAGATGCGCTTCGAGGAGGTGCAGACCTGCCCCGCATTGAGCAACCGCGCCCATACCGCGCCCGGGACTGCGACGTCCAGGTCCGCATCGCCGAACACGAGCAACGGATCGATGCCGCCGAGCTCGAGGTTGATCTTCTTCAATTGGGCACCGGCCGAGGTAGCGATCTGCTTGCCGACGGCGGTCGAGCCGGTGAATGCAATCACATCCACGTCCGGATGATTGAGCAGAATTTTTCCGGTGTCGCCCGCGCCGGTCACGATATTCACGACGCCCTGCGGAAGCCCGTCATAGGCTTCGCCAAGCAGAAGGTTCGAGAGCGGGTTCTGGTGCGGCGGCTTGCACACGACCGTGTTGCCGGCCGCGAGCGCCGGCGCGACCTTCCAAGCCATCAGCAGCAGCGGAAAGTTGAACGGCGAGATGCAGGCGGCAACTCCATACGGTTCCTTGCGGACGAAGTTCACCTGATGCTCCGCGCCGGGCGCAACCGTGTGCCCCTGCGCGTATCGGCCGAGCTCAGCGAAGAAATCAAACGCCTCGGCGACCCACTTCACGCAGTCCATCGATTCGATCAGCGGCTTGCCGGTTTCGAGCGTCATCGTCGCGGCTATTGCTTTCTGCTTCTCGCGAACGCGCCGCGCGACGTCGTGAAGCATCTCGGCCTTCTCGACGCCGGAAACGCGCCACCAGCTCTTCTGCGCCGCACGCGCCGCTTTCACGGCGGCGTTGATGTCGGCCTCGCCGCACGATGGCACGCCGTCCAACGGCTCGAGCGTCGCCGGGTTGTTTACGTCGATCGCCGTGTTCGATTTCGCTTCGACGAACTTGCCGTTGATCAGAATCGGACGGACCATGTTCTAGGCTCCCCTCGCACGGCTGGCGGCGCGGTCATCGACGCATTGGATCGGCCGGCGTGTCAATATAGATTGCCGCCTTAAGCGTATGCGTCCGCAGCAAGCCGCCCGGCACAGGGGGAATCGTGGAATTTCAGGATCGTCATGTCGTAGTCACGGGCGGCACTGGCGCGCTCGGCGTCGCCGTCGTAGGCGCCCTGCTTGCGGCTGGCGCCGCCTGTCATGTGCCGTGCACCAGCGACTCCCGAGCGCAGGAGTATCCGCACCGTTCGCACCCTGGCCTCCGGCTCGTCACCACGGGCACGTTGACCGACGAAGCGGCCGTCACGCGGCTCTTCGACAGCGCTCCGGCCTTGTGGGCGTCAATCCACCTCGTCGGCGGCTTCGCGGCAGACCCCATCGGAGCAACCGACAAGTCCGCTCTAATGCGGCAGGTCGATACCAATCTTGTTACCTGCTTTCTCTGCTGCCGCGCCGCAGTGCAGGCTATGTCGCGCGGCAAGAGTGGTGGCCGCATCGTCAATGTAGCGGCGCGGCCGGCGCTGGAATGGCGCGCCGGCGCGGGCATGACGGCTTATGCCGCAAGCAAAGCCGCGGTCGCCGCGTTCACCGTCGCGCTCGCCGAGGAAGTCGCGAAGGACGGCATTCTCGTCAACGCGGTGGTGCCCTCGATCATGGATACGCCGGCAAATCGCAAGGCTTTGCCGAAGGCAAACCATGCCGCCTGGCCGAAGTTAGAAGAAGTGGCGCAGACGATCCTGTTTCTCGCCTCGCCGGAAAACAAAGTGACGCGCGGCGCAACCGTGCCGGTCTATGGCCGGACTTAGGCGAGCGCTGCCGACAAGGAGATTTCCATGTGCCGTAACATCCGAACGCTGTTCAACTTCGACCCGCCGGCAACGGAAGAGGAAATCCGCGCCTCCGCGGAGCAGTTCGTCCGCAAGCTCAGCGGCTTCACCAAGCCGTCGCAGGCGAACAAGGTTGCGTTCGACCGTGCCGTCAAGGATGTCACTAAAGCGGCGCGTCGCCTGATCGACTCGTTGGAGACCGCAAGTCCGCCGCGCAATCGCGAAGTCGAAGCGCGGAAGGCGCACGAGCGTGCCGCGGTGCGCTTCGGGTAGTGCCGGATCCGTTCAATGCCGCGTCAGCCGCTCCGCAAGCGTCTTCCCGCTCGGCGCGATTCCCGTCCGCTCCGCCTTCTGATCGATGTTCCAGTAGGCGCGCTGGATGTAATGCACGCCGATGTAACGGAAAGGCTCGGGCTCCCAGTTCGGCGAACGGTGGTTGATGCAGGGCAACGTCGTGATCTCCGATTTCGTGCCGGTGATCAGATCGGCAAGCACGCGGCCCGACAAGTTCGTCGTCGCGACACCGTTGCCCACGTACCCGCGCGCACTCGCAATGCCTTTCCTCGGCTCATACATCATCGTCGGCATGAAGTCGCGCGGCGCGCCAAGCGGGCCGCCCCAAGCGTGCGTGTACTTGACGTCCTTCAGACGCGGGAACCAGTTCCGCACGTTCTCACGAAACATGTTGATGGTCGGCTCGTGCCGGTCGTAGGCGTCCTCGATGCGCGA
This sequence comes from Xanthobacteraceae bacterium, assembly GCA_036556265.1. GTDB lineage: Bacteria > Pseudomonadota > Alphaproteobacteria > Rhizobiales > Xanthobacteraceae > JAUSIF01. The sequence goes on from DATBJU010000073.1 coordinate 10,090, forward strand.
GCCGAAATGGTACGGCGCGCCGCGTCCGCCGAACAGGATGCGGCCGTCGGCGGTCTTCGCGATGTACTCGATCGTGAGCCGGCAGGAATCGATGCACTCGCGGTTCTTCCAACCGATCTCGGCCCAGTCAGCGGGTGACAATGGCTCCGTTAGCGTCATCAGCGAATAGACCGGGATCAGCGCGCGGCGCATCCTGCGCAAGCGCGTGAGGTACGCCTCACCGCACAGAACGATGGTCTTCGCGCGCACGTCACCGCGCTTCGTGCGCAGCACGGGATTGGCGCCCGGCGTGAAATCGGTGACTTCGGTCTGCTCGTAGATCTTGACGCCGCGCCGCTCGACCGCGCGCGCAAGTCCACGCACGAGCCTTCCGGGATGGATATTCGCCGCGTCCCTGTAGTAGATCGCGCCGAGCGCGCCGGAGATCTTCACGCGCGCGTCCGTCTCGTTCTTGTCGAGCAACTGCACCCGGTCGGCAAGCCCAATCCCCTTGAATTCCTCATAGGAGCCGCGCACCGCCGGCAGCTGCTGCGGGCCGCGCGCGACCGACATGCCTCCGCCCTTCGCAAAATGAATGTCGAGTCCTTCGGCCACGGCAACGTGCGCAATTTCGTCGACCGAACCCGCCATCGCCCGGTAGAGCGAGCGCGCGGCACCCGCGCCGTAGTGCTCGGCGATCGCACCGAGGCTCGTCGGAAAGTGGCACGTGCACCATGAACCGTTGCGCCCCGAGGCGCCAAACCCCGCGATCTCTTTCTCGACGATCGCAATCTTGAGCGAAGGATCGCGCCGCAGCAGGTAGTACGCGGTCCAGAGTCCCGAGTAGCCCGCGCCAAGGATCGCCACGTCAACGCTGGTGGAGCCGTCGAGCGGTGGCCGCGGCGTCAGGTCGTCGCCGCATGTCTCAAGCCAGAAGCTGTAGGAAGAGTAGTCTTTCATCTGCGGCCGACGGGATTTGTCCTGATCGAGCCGAGAAACAGGAACCTGTCAAGGACGATTGACTTTCCAACCTTTACCGCTAGTTTCCGCGCGAACGTAAAGGACGCACCATGGCCAAGGCGGTAACTCTGAAAGTCAAGCTCGTATCGAGCGCGGACACGGGTTTTTACTACGTGACCAAGAAGAACACGCGCACGATGACGGAGAAGATGAAAAAGAAGAAGTACGATCCGGTCGCGCGCAAGCACGTTGAGTTCGTCGAGCAGAAGATCAAGTAACCGGAACGAACGCCGCGAAGAAAGAAGGGCGCCGAAAGGCGCCCTTAATTTTTCGTAGGGGAAGTTGGGGGAAGAATAGGTGGCCGGCGGTGAGCGGTTCGAGGAGGCCACTCTATGCCGCTCGCCCGCCGGCCGAACCCCACGGACCCAGGAGATGCGGCGGACCTGAGCATTCCGTAGGGTTTTCGTGTGAGCCGGAGGCCTTGGGCGGATCCGCAGCATCCGACCCGGTCGCATTCAAGCTAGCCAAAGACGATCCGAAAGCAACGCAGAACGCCCAATTCCGGTGCGAAACTCGCCCGTTGCGTGAACTTGTAACCTTACCGTGACCGGTTAATGACGCCGTGGCGGGCCAAATTTCGGCAGGAATCGACCCGAATCAGGCGCCGCGCCGCTGACTGATTCGCTCTATGCCGCGTCAGCCGCTACGCGATTGCGGCCGTCGCGCTTCGCGCGATACAGCGCCTCGTCGGCCCGCTTCAGCATCTGCGACGCGTTGTCTTGCGGACCCATGCGCGCGGCGATGCCGACGCTGATCGTCACTTCGATCGTTCTTGCGCCGCCGTCGATCGGAAACGGCTCGGTGGCAATCCTGCGCCGAATGCGTTCGGCAACGAGCGTCGCGATGCCGAGATCGGTGTCGGGCATCACCACCACGAATTCCTCGCCGCCATAACGGCACGCAAGGTCGATGCCGCGAATCGACGCCTTGAGCCGATCGGCAAATTCGCGAAGTACGTCGTCGCCCGCATTGTGACCAAAGCCATCATTGATTGACTTGAAGTAGTCGATGTCGAGGATCAGCACCGAAAGCGACTTGCCCCGTGCGGCCGAGCGTTCGGCCAGAGTTCCAACGTGGCTCTCCATGTAGCGGCGATTGAATAGTGCCGTCAGTGGATCGGTGATCGCGAGCTCCATCGAGTACTGCACGTTGTCACGCAGCCGCTCGGTGTAGCGTTTGCGGCGGATCTGCGTGCGGACGCGCGCGATCAACTCGTTCTTGTCGGCTGCTCGCAGCACGTAGTCGTTGGCGCCGAGATCGAGTCCGCGCAGCAGTCGTGCGTCTTGTCCTGGATCGGTTACGAGAAGGATCGGCAGATGCCGCGTGCGCTCGAGCGAGCGTACCTGCCCGACGAGCCGCAACGCGTCGAAATGCTCCAGATCGAGCGAAATCATCACGAGATCGTAGTTGCCGTCCGCAATCCGAAACAGCGCCTCTTGCGGATTCTCCTCGACGTCGATCGTGTGCTGACGCGACAGTGCCGATTCAATTCGCACGATCGAGGCCTTGCGGTCGTCGACGACAAGCACGCGCGCGTTGAGCCCGGCTTCGTTCGCCGCCTCGAAGGCGTGGTCGGCGACCCCGATCTCGGAAGACGTAACCGCGCGCATGCGCAGTTCGTCCGTCACCATCTTGAGCCGCACGAGCGAACGGACGCGCGCGATCAGCGCAATGTCATTCACCGGCTTTGTCAGGAAGTCATCGGCTCCCGCCTCCAGCCCACGTACCCGATCGGAAGGCTGATCGAGCGCGGTCACCATGATGATCGGAATATGATGCGTCGCCGGGTTCGATTTCAGGCGCCGTGCAACTTCGAATCCGTCCATGCCCGGCATCATCACGTCGAGCAGAACAATGTCGCAGTTACCGCGCTCGCACAACTCAAGCGCTTCGAGTCCGCTCGCGGCGGTCATCACCTCGAAATATTCGGCGTTGAGGCGCGCCTCGAGCAGCCTGAGATTGGCATGCAGATCATCGACGACGAGAACGCGCGCACTCATGAACTCAACTCTCCTTGACGAAATGCCGAACCGTCTCAAGGAACTTCGATACCGAAATCGGCTTGGACAGATACGCCTCGCAGCCGCCTTCGCGAATCCGTTCCTCGTCGCCTTTCATGGCGAACGCCGTGACCGCAACGACCGGAATCGACCGCAGTTCATCGTCTTCCTTGATCCACTTGGTGACCTCGAGACCGGAAACTTCGGGCAGCTGAATGTCCATGAGAATCAGGTCGGGTCGATGCTTGCGCGCGAGATCGAGCGCCTCAATGCCGTTGCGTGTCTCGATCGTGGCATAGCCGTGTGCCTCCAGCAGGTCGTGGAAGAGCTTCATGTTGAGCTCATTGTCCTCCACGATCAGGACCGTCTTCGCCATTGGCTCTATCCCCTGTCGCGCCGGCTCGTTGGCCAGCAACTCCCGCCTCGCGACGGTCTGCGAGTCCGGCATCGGCTGGCGATTCGCGCAAGCGGCCGTCCCTTCGTGCCAAGCCAGCGCTTGCGGCGGAGTACCGCCACAATTGTGCGCCGGCGGGATTGCTTCTTCGGCAATCTGCGTAAATCTACGCCATAATCCTTACAGAAAGGGTAACGCACTTGCGGAGTCGCACTACAGGCAAGGTCACCCCCGTCGATGCGGAAGCCCTTGCCGTTCAGGCACTTTCGTTCCTCGCGGCGGAACCGGAACGGCTCGGCGCGTTCCTCGCGGAGACCGGGCTCGGCCCCGAGAGCGTGCGGGCGGCCGCGAGTGCGCCGGGGTTTCTGCCGGCTGTTCTCGACCACCTGATCGGGAACGAGGCGTTGCTCCTCGACTTCGCCGCGAGCCGCGATCTCGATCCGGCCGCAGTCGTCAAGGCACGCGAGGTGCTGCCCGGCGCGCGCCGGGAAGAATAGCGCACGAAAACGCGTGACGGGCCGTCGGCCGCCGCCGCTCAAAATGGCGTCGTGCGCGCCACGTTACTTCTTGCTGAACGGATCCCGTACGTTCTCGACTTTGTCGAAAACACTGCACTACTTGTTGCAGGGCGCTGCCTTGAGCATCTCGAGGCTTGCCAGGTCACCGCGCAGGGCGAAGCCGCCGTAATCGAGCTTGAGCGCGCGACTGACGCCGTTCTCATAAAGCTCGAAGCCAAGCGTATAAGCCGGCATCCGCTCGCCTGCGCCGGGCTCGAAGTAGCTGATCGTGACCGGGTAGCGCTTCATCGTCGTCAGTTCCGGTTTACGCGCCGGCTCCTCGACGGAGTCTCCGCCGGTTATGGCTCCGCCGATGATTGCCAGTGTGTCGTAAACCTTCCTGCCGTCGGGCGCGCCATCGAAGACCTTCGTCTCAAATATGTTCTCGCCGGCCGCGCCGGCCGCGATCAGCTTGCGCAGATGCTCTGTCGGCAGCGCAACGCGCCCCCGAAGCTCGAACGGCGGCGATTTCGGCTTGGTCAGCCGAACTGTGAAGACTCCATTTTTCGCGCGATCAACCATCCCGTCCACATCGTCGCGCAGATCCTGGTTGAGGTAATTCTTCGTCTTGAAGCGATACGAATTCGCCTGTCCGTCCTCCCAGGTGATGCTGTGCAGGTCGCTCGTGGTCTGCCTCCCCTCGCCGCTGTCGAGCCGCGTCACCTGGCGGAGCGTGACCGAATATCCTTGGCAGGCGTTGCCCGTCACCTCGAACGCAATGCGGCCCGAAGCGCGGTCTACCTTGGTACTGGCTTTGGCAGGATCAAGCGTCAGCTCGTAAATGGCCCGATGTGGCGCGAGCGAGGCACCTTGGGCAGCCGCCTCCGCACCCGCCGCGATGGCAACCACCGCGCCAAGCGAAACCAGCCTGAATACGCGTGCTTCGGTCATTTGCGTCCTTCTCCAGCCGCGGCCGGAACATAGGTCCCCGCCTCGCATGCGACAACCACGGCTCCACCTTGCCATCGGATGTGGCGACAACACGTCGGTCTGACAGTTGCCCCCAGCCGTTTCATCGGCCATGACTCCGCCGCGCCAGAAAGGGAGACCGCGATGGCAGGCAAGATCGAAAAACGACTCACGGAGCTCGGAATCGCGCTGCCGACGCCCCCGGCGCCCGTTGCAAACTACGTTCCGACCGTGCGCGCCGGCGCCCTTCTCTTCTGCTCGGGCCAAGTCTCTGCCGCCCCGGGTGGCAAGACGGTGAAGGGCAAGCTCGGGGCTGAGGTCAATCTCGAGCAAGGGCAGGAAGCGGCGCGCATCTGCACGATCAATCTTCTCGCCCAGGCCAAGAGCGCGCTTGGTGATCTCGACCGCATCAAGCGATGCGTTCGGCTTGGCGGGTTTATCAACTCCGTACCAACCTTCGCACAGTTGGCGATCGTAATGAACGGCGCCTCCGATCTCATGGTGCAGGTGCTTGGCGATTCCGGCCGCCACGCGCGCACCACGGTCGGCGTCGCCGAGTTGCCAAACGACGCGTCGGTCGAAGTCGAAGCCTTGTTCGAGGTCACCTGAAGAATGGAGGGCCTGACATGGCTGACTGAGCGCCCTATCGCGCACCGGGGACTGCACGGTGGCGGCTTGATCGAAAATACACTTGGCGCGGCGGCCGCTGCGGTCGCGTTGAATTACGGCATCGAGGTCGATCTGCAGCTTTCCGCCGACGGCGAGGTGGTGGTGTTTCACGACACCACCCTTGATCGCCTGACCGATGCGAACGGGCCACTCGCTGCGCGTACCCTGACCGACTTGAAGAAACTCGCGTTCCGAAACAGTCGCGAGCGCATTCCCACTTTGCAAGAGCTCCTCGATACCGTGGCAGGTCGCACGCCGCTCATACTGGAACTGAAAAGCGAGGGCGGCGGTGATATGCGTTTGCCGGCACGCGTGACCAGAATTCTGACCGGTTACGCGGGTCCTGTCGCCTGCATGTCGTTCGACCCGGTGATGGTATTGGCACTTCAGAAGCACGCGCCGGGACTTCCGCGCGGCATCGTCGCGGAGCGCTACTATGACGATCCCGACTGGAAGGAGCTGTCGCGCACACAGAAGTTCATGCTCGGCAACTTGCTGCACATGTGGCGCACCAAGCCGCATTTCATCGCGTACTACGTGCGCGACCTGCCCGCGCTTGCGCCACTCCTCGCGCGCCATGTGCTTGGCATGAAGCTACTCACCTGGACCGTGCGTTCCGAGGCCGAACGAAAGCGCGTGCGCTGGTGGGCGCAGCAGGTGATTTTCGAAGGCTTTCGGCCGTAAACTTGGGACCAACCTTCGGAAGTTCCATGGCGCGTCCATGAGCCGCGAAAACACCTTGCGCGTTCGTATCGAACCGTCGATCCGAGCCGTCGCCGCATCGGACTGGGACGCGTGCGCGTACGCAAACGCTGAGGTGTCTTCTTCGAACTCGCCCAGGACGTCTCACCCGAAAACGGAATCAATTTCTCAAGTCGCTGAATCAAAATCTTATTTCGATCCGTATAACCCGTTTGTGTCACACACTTTTCTCGCATCGCTGGAGGAATCTGGAGCAGTCACGGGGCGCACTGGGTGGCAACCGCAACACATACTCGTCGAGAGCGCGGCGGGCGAAATCGTCGCCGTCATGCCCTGCTATCTCAAAAGCCACTCCCAGGGAGAATACGTCTTCGATCATGGCTGGGCGGAGGCATACGAACGTGCGGGCGGCGACTACTACCCGAAACTTCAGGTCTCAGTGCCGTTCACGCCTGTAACCGGCCCGCGCCTGCTCGTGCGCAGCGGCTCAGCCGCCGATACCGCGCGCGAAGCGCTGGTCGCTGGCGCAATCGAACTCACGAAGCGCCGAGGCGCGTCCTCGATCCATGTCACGTTTCCTACGAAGACCGAGTGGGAGTATTTCAGTCGCCTCGGGTTCCTTGCCCGCACCGATCGGCAGTTTCACTGGCTCAACGAAGGGTACAAGTCGTTCGACGATTTTCTCACCGCGCTTTCGTCCCGAAAACGTAAGGCCATCCGCAAGGAGCGCGAAGCGGGACAAGATGGCGTCGAGATTCTTCGGCTAACCGGATCGGATCTGACGGAATCGATCTGGGACGCATTCTTCGACTTCTACATGGACACCGGATCGCGCAAGTGGGGGCGGCCCTATCTCAATCGACCGTTCTTCTCCATCATCGGACGTGCGATGAACGATCGTATCGTGCTGGTCATGGCGCGACGTGGCAAACGTTGGGTCGCCGGCGCCCTCAATTTTCTCGGAGCACAGACGATCTACGGACGTTACTGGGGTGCGATCGAGCACCGCCCGTTCCTGCATTTCGAGCTTTGCTACTACCAGGCGATCGAATACGCGATCGAGCGTGGTCTCGCCCGGGTCGAGGCCGGCGCACAAGGGCCGCACAAGCTCGCCCGCGGTTACGTGCCCATCACCACCTACTCGTCACATTACATCGCCGATCCGGCTTTCCGTCGTGCGATCGCCGACTACCTCGTTCATGAACGTGCGCATGTTCAGGCCGAGGCCGAGGAACTTGCGACCATGGCCCCTTTCCGCAAAGATGCCGTGCCGTGACGGAGGCAACCATGGCCGACTACGACCAGAACAATCTTTTCGCGAAGATCCTGCGCGGCGATCTTCCGGCGTACAAGGTCTATGAAGACGACAAGGCATTGGCTTTCCTTGACATAATGCCCCGAGCGCCCGGACACACCCTGGTACTGCCCAAGAGTCCGGCGCGAAATCTGCTCGATGTCGCGCCCGCGGACCTCGCGCATGTCCATCAAGTCGCGCAGAAGGTGGCGAAGGCCGCGATCAAGGTCTTCGACGCCGAGGGCATCACGATCCAGCAGTTCAATGAGAAGGCAGGCGGCCAGGTCGTGTTCCACCTCCATGTCCATGTGATCCCGCGCAAGGAAGGCGTCGCGCTGAAACCGCCCGCGAGCGAGAAGGCGCCGCCGGAACAGCTTGCCGAGCATGCGGAAAAACTGAAAGCGGCGTTGGCAAAGGCCTGAGCCGCCGAAATCGCTAGTCGAAGTACCAAGCGCCGGCGACGATCACGATCTCGCCAAACAGGATCCCGAGAAAAACCGAGTGCCGCGCAAGGAGGTAGACAAGAAACCCTCCCACGACGGCACCAATTCGGACCGAGAGCGGCACCGCCGTTAGCTCTCCGGGCGGTATGAGCACAAGCCGAGCAACCACACCCGCAAGTAATGCGGTCGCCACCCCGCGAACGAGGATCAACAACTCGCTGTCCTCGTCGAGCCCACGCACGAAGACGACGGCAAGCGAGCGCCAGACCTCCGTGGGCAGGAAACCTGCCAGGATGACGAGCAGGTAGGGCCAGAGCGCAGCGTCGATGCTCATGGCCGCCCTGCAACGAATCGGTGTACGCCCCACGCCGCGGCCCCGCCGATCAAACCCGTCCACAGAAGATCGAGCCTGCCGCCGATCTCCGCCATCAACGGCGCGAGCACCAGCCCGAACACGAGCGCGAGACGATCGACGAGATCGCGAGCGTTGTGTGATAGCTGAATCAAGAACGAAAGCGGCGTGAGGAACAACAGCCCAATCGCAAGTGCGCGCGGGAGCGTCCCGGCTAGGTGGTAGCCGATCATCGTCGAAATCATCGATGATAATA
>DATBJU010000074.1:0-6504 GCA_036556265.1 Xanthobacteraceae bacterium
TGCTCGGCATCGAAAAATCCGCGGAGATCGATGTCCTGGTTGATGAGAACGTCGATACCTACTTCGAGCGCAGCGACCGCCACGACATGGCGCTCGACCTCACCGCCGGCCGCCGCGGCCATCATGCGCTCGCGCGCGTGATCGAGCGGTGGGTGCGGCACCTGCTGAACGTCGAGGTGGCGGTCGAGCCGTTGACCGAGGTACAAAGCGCGAATTTGACCTGGTACGTCGGCCTCGACGCCGAAGGCACGAAGATCGGCGATCTTCTCTGGAACGGCGAAGCGCTCGACGAGGCGACGAGCGCCCGTGTCGCCGCACTCTATCGGCTGACGTTCCGCGATCCGGCCGCCCTCGCGCCGGCGGTGAAGGGCGAGCCGGTCTATCTCATTCTCGCGACTTCGCCGGAGAAAGTGCTGCGCATGAAGCCACAGAATCTCGTGACCGGCATGCCGATCCGGCAACTGGAGGCGGTTAGTTGAGCGCGCGCCCGCTGAAAACCATCGCGGTCGGCATTGTCGTCGAGCGCGTCAAGGCGGCCAGCCAGTGGATCGATTACACTTGGCGGCCGGCCTCGGCGCTGCCCGGCGTGCCGGAGACAGCGCCGTGGACCAAGCTTGCCGATGACGGCACGCGTGCGACGTTCTACGCCGGCGCCGCCGACGTGGAACTGTTTCCGGCGGACACGACCCAATATCGCGACAACCTGCAGTCCGGGTCGCCGTCGCTCTGGGTGGCACTCCGCGCGACCGGCGGGGACCCTCCCTATATGCTGCATGCAGTGACCGCGGACACGGCCGAGGGCGAAGCCTTTACCGAAGCCGGTTCGGACCTTGTCGATGTCGTGCCGATGCCCGAGCAGGTCATCGACGCAGTGGCGCAATTCGTGACCGAGCACCACGTTGAGCGCGTTTTCTTCAAGCGCAAGCGCAAGGAAGCCGATCCCGAAGCGCTCGCGCGGCGGGAACCGGTTCGGAAGGACCGCCAATGAGCGACCCGGACGGATTTCTCTCTCGCTGGTCGCGCCGCAAGCGCGAAGCGGACTCCGTTCGTCCCCGCGAAGGCGGGGACCCAGAGCAGGAAGGCCTGGATTCCCGCCTTCGCGGGAATGAGCGGAATATTTCAGCCGTGCCGGAGGCTGCTTCGGATGCCTCAGCGGAGAATTCGGGTGCCTCAGCGGAGAAGAAGACAGAGGACAAGCCTCACGAACCGGAATTCGACCTCTCCAAACTGCCGTCGATCGAATCAATCACAGCTGAAACCGACATCCGCGCGTTCCTCGCGCCTGGTGTTCCGCCCGCGCTGACGCGGGAGGCGCTACGTCGCGCCTGGGTCGTCGATCCGAAAATTCGCGATTTCATCGAGATCGCGGAGAACCAGTGGGACTTCACCGCTCCCGGCGTTCCCGGCTTCGACCTGTCGCCGCCGACCGGCGACATTAAGCAGATGCTGGCGCAGATCTTCAGCGATCCGCCCGCCGGCGAAGTGCGCGAAGCGAAAGAAGGCGAAAGAAGTGAACCTCGTGCGGCCTCAGCTGAGATCGAGTCTCACCGCAATGTGAACGAGGTCGCCCAGTCGAAGGAAGAGCGCGCACCAGTTGCCCAATCCGAGACAGAAAATTCCGTGCGGAGCCTGATCGTCGCGGATTCCAACCCAACGAATGTTGCGATGCAAAATCGCGACGCGCAACAGGACGAGCGTCCCACTCCGAAGCGGGGTCGCGGCGGGGCGATGCCCCGCTGAATTCCTGCGTTCCATAGCCTCGAGCTATTGACTCGCACTGCTCAGGGAATAGGCTTTTCAGAACTGCTCTGAAGAGCAGTTCTTTGGAGCGATTTCGAACAATTTCGCGATGAGAGACCACGGTCTAGGCGAGGCGATTCGTGCTGCGGGCGGGATCAGCGAACTCGCGCGTCGCGTTGGTATTTCGCAGCCGTCCGTCTCCAACTGGAACCGCGTTCCTGCCGAAAGAGTGCTCGATGTCGAGGCCGCGACCGGCATCGAGCGGGTCATCCTGCGGCCTGATCTTTACGGCGAGAAGAAAAGAGCGGTGAGCGATCTCAAGCTCGATGAAGTCGATGCCGCCCGCGCTCAGGAGTACGCGTTGCTCGCTGCGCTGCTCGGGCGCGCGCCCGACGCCGATCTCCTGAAACGTTTGTCTCACTTGCGCGGCGATGCGTCGCCGATTGGCGTCGCACACTCCGCGCTTGCCGAAGCCGCGGCCGACACGACCGCGGAAACGGTGGAGGGCGAGTACTTCAATCTCTTCATTGGGCTCGGGCGCGGCGAGTTGCTGCCCTATGGCTCGTACTATCTGACCGGCTTCCTGCATGAGCGGCCGCTGGCTCGTCTGCGCGCCGATCTGAACGAGCTTGGCGTGGAGCGCGCCGCCGGAATCGCCGAGCCGGAAGATCACGTTGCGATCCTGTGCGAGGTGATGGCGGGACTGATCAGCGGCAAATTCCCCGCGCCGTCCGGCGCCGATCGCGACCTTTTCGAAAAGCACATACGGCCGTGGGTCGGACGCTTTTTTGCGGATCTCGAGCAAGCCGGGGCGGCGAACTTCTATCGCCATGTCGGGACGCTCGGAAGACTGTTCGTCGAAGTAGAAACTGAGGCCTTCGCCCTGCCGTCGTAAATGCGGCGAGGGAAAAATGACGAGTTACTGGGGTTGGAAATTTACGGAGGGATACGGCGATGAAATCGAACGACAAGGCGACGGTAGGCCGTCGCGAATTCCTTCGCACCCTCGGCGCAGGAGCAGGTTTGGCGGCGACAGCCGCCGTGCCGCTTGTGACCGAGGCCGAAGCCGCCGAATCTGACGCCGACAGGAAGAAGGCCCGTTATCGGGAGACCGATCACGTGAAGACCTTCTATCGCGTCAACAGCTATCCGAAGAGCTGAGGGAGGGGCCCGTGCTGATCAAGAGAACAGAACGAGAGGCACGCCGCGGCACGCTCGCAGCGGCCCTCACGCAAAAATCCGGCGGCGGTTTCGATCGCCGCACATTCCTGCGCCGCTCGGGAATCGCGGCCGGCGGTCTCGCCGCGCTGGGATCCCTGTCGCTCGGGACGATGCGCAAGGCCGAAGCGGGTCCGCCCGCCGCGCCCGGCGCCAAGGTCACGACCACCAAGGCGATCTGCACGCATTGCTCGGTTGGCTGCACGGTCATCGCGGAAGTCGCGAACGGCGTGTGGATCGGCCAGGAGCCCGGGTGGGACAGCCCGATCAATCGCGGATCGCACTGCGCCAAAGGCGCGTCGGTGCGTGAACTCGTGCACGGCGATCGCCGGCTGAAGTACCCGATCAAGATGGTCAATGGTCAGTGGACCAAGATCTCCTGGGAACAGGCGATCAACGAGATCGGCGACAAGATGGAGGCGATTCGCAAGAAGTCTGGACCCGACTCGGTCTACTTCCTCGGATCGGCGAAGAGCTCCAACGAAGGTTCGTACATGAACCGCAAGTTCGCTGCCTATTGGGGCACGAACAACGTCGACCATCAGGCGCGCATCTGCCATTCGACCACGGTCGCCGGCGTAGCCAACACGTGGGGCTACGGCGCGATGACGAACAGCTACAACGACATCCGCACCGCCAAGACCGTCATCATCATGGGCGGCAATCCGGCGGAAGCGCACCCGGTGTCGCTGTTCCACCTCCTTTCCGGAAAGGAGCTGCAGAAACAGAACTTCATCGTGATCGAGCCGCGGCTCACGCGCACGGCCGCACACTCGACCGAGTACGTTCGCATCCGCTCCGGCACGGACATCCCGGTCATCTGGGGCATGCTGCACCACATCTTCAAGAACGGGTGGGAGGACAAGGAATTCATCCGTCAACGTGTCTACGGCATGGATGAAGTCCGCAAGGAAGTCGAGAAGTGGACTCCCGAGGAGGTCGAACGTGTTTCCGGCGTTCCCGGGGCCCAACTGAAAACCGTCGCGGAAAAATTCGCCAAGGAGCGTCCTGCTACGCTCGTCTGGTGCATGGGTGCGACCCAGCACTCGGTCGGGACGGCGAACGTGCGCGCTTTCTGCACGTTACTGCTGGCGACCGGCAATGTCGGACACAGCTCCGGTAATGGCGCCAACATCTTCCGCGGTCACTGCAACGTCCAGGGCGCGACCGACCTCGGCCTCGATATCGTGACGTTGCCGCTCTACTACGGCATCGCTGAGCCGGCCTGGCGTCACTGGTCGCGCGTATGGGAGACCGACTTCGACTGGTTCGTGTCGCGGTTTGCCGACAAGAAGATCATGACCACGGCCGGCATCCCGTCGACCCGGTGGTTCGACGCTACGACCTTGCCGAAGGATCAGGTTGCCCAGCAGGACAACCTCAAGGCCATGGTCATCTTCGGGCACGGCGGCAACACGGTGACCCGCATGCCGAAGGCGGCCGAAGGCATCGCCGCTCTCGAGCTCCTTGTAGTCGCCGACCCGCATCCGACGACGTGGGCGGTGCTCGGCGAGCGAAAGAACGATACCTACCTGCTGCCGGCGGCGACTCAGTTCGAGTGCGCAGGCTCGCGCACCGCGTCGAACCGGTCGCTGCAGTGGTACGAGGCGGTCGTCAAGCCGATCTTCGAGGCGAAGGACGATCTCGAGATCATGTACCTGCTCGCGAAGAAGCTCGGCTTCGCCGACATGATGTTCAAGAACATCAAGGTGACCAACAACCTTCCGTCCGCCGAGGACGTGCTGCGGGAGATCAACCGCGGCGGCTTCTCGACGGGCTATTGCGGTCAATCGCCGGAGCGTCTCAAGGCGCACATGCGCAACCAGGACAAGTTCGACCTGGTCACGCTGCGCGCACCGAAAGACGCGCCGGACGTCGGCGGCGATTACTACGGGTTGCCTTGGCCGTGCTGGGGCAAGCCGGAGCTCAAGCATCCGGGTACGCACCGCCTTTACAATGTCACGGATCACGTGATGGACGGCGGCAGCACGTTCCGCGCCCGCTTCGGCGTGGAGCGCGAGGAGAAGCTTCCGGACGGGACGACCCGCAAGGTCAGCCTGCTCGCGGACGGCTCCTACTCGAAGGACTCCGAGCTCAAGGACGGCTACCCGGAGTTCAATTACGGCGTGCTCAAGAAGCTCGGCTGGGATGGCGACCTCACCGCCGAGGAGAAGGCGACGATCGAGCGCATCAACCCGGCAAACCCGGATGCCGTCTCCTGGGCCATCGACCTGTCCGGCGGCATCCAGCGCGTCTGCTTGCAGGTCCACGGAGTGATGCACTACGGCAACGCAAAGGCCCGCGCGGTGGCGTTCGGCTTGCCCGACGCCCTGCCGGTCCATCGCGAGCCGATCTACACGCCGCGTCCGGACCTGGTTGCCAAGTATCCGACCTTGCCTGACGTCAAAGCGCAGTTCCGCGTGCCGAATATCGGCTTCTCGATCCAGAAGCAGGCGGTGGAAAAGGGGATTGCCAAGCAGTTCCCGCTCATCTGCACCTCCGGCCGGCTCGTCGAGTACGAAGGCGGTGGCGAGGAAACGCGCTCCAACAAGTGGCTCGCCGAGTTGCAGCAGGACAGCTTCATCGAGATCAATCCTGCGGACGCGGCGGAACGCGGCATCACCGACGGTCAATGGTGTCTGGTCTCCGGCCCCGAAATGCCGGCCGGCCGGGCCTGCCGCGTCAAGGCGCTCGTGACCGAACGCGTGGGGAAAGGCACCACCTGGATGCCGTTCCACTTCGCCGGCTGGTTCATGAGCGTCGATCAGCGCAGCAAGTACCCGCAGGGCACCGATCCGATCGTGCTCGGCGAGAGCGTGAACACGGTCACGGCCTACGGCTACGATCCAGTGACCGGCATGCAGGAACCCAAAGCAATGCTCTGCCAGGTCAGAGCGGCGTAAGGAGGAGGCGTCATCATGGCACGCATGAAATTCCTTTGTGACGCCGACCGTTGCATCGAGTGCAACGCTTGCGTCACGGCCTGCAAGAACGAGCACGACGTGCCGTGGGGCATCAACCGCCGACGTGTCGTCACAATCAACGACGGCAAGCCCGGCGAGCGGTCGATCTCCATGGCCTGCATGCATTGCACCGACGCGCCTTGTGCGGCGGTGTGCCCAACGAACGCGTTCTATACGACTGCCGACGGCGTGGTCCTGCACTCAAAGGACATCTGCATCGGCTGTGGATATTGCTTCTACGCGTGCCCGTTCGGCGCGCCGCAGTATCCGCGCGTCGGTAACTTCGGCTCGCGCGGCAAGATGGACAAGTGCACCTTCTGTGCCGGTGGCCCGGAAGCGGACAACACCGCGGTCGAGTACGCCCAGTACGGCACCAACCGTCTGGCGGAAGGCAAGCTCCCGCTCTGCGCAGAGATGTGCTCAACGAAGTCGCTGCTCGCCGGCGACGGGGACATCATCGCGCAGATTTATAAGGAACGCGTCGCCAAGCGTGGCTACGGTTCCGGCGCGTGGGGCTGGAAGACGGCCTATCGCGAAACGATCGCCACCTGAGAACGGAAAAGGCGCGCAGCGTCGCCAGACG
>DATBJU010000075.1:0-3829 GCA_036556265.1 Xanthobacteraceae bacterium
GGTGGCCGAGCGCGAGGCGCAGGAGAAACTGGCCGAAGCTCGCGCCGCAGCCGAACGAGAGGCGCTCGAAAAATTGGCGCAGGCGCGTGCGGCGGCCGAGCGTGAGGCACGCGAAGCAGTAGCTGCGGCACGCGCGGCCGCTGAACATGAGGCGCGGGAAGCGAGAACGGCAGAAATTGCGCGCGTTCAGGCGGAGGCGGAGGCCCGGAAGAACGCCGCGATAGCCGAGGCCGAAGCGAAGAAGGAGGCCGCCATCAAGGAAGCGCGGGCGGCAGCCGAACGCGAGGCGCGCGAGGCGAGAGCCGCCGAGATTGCGCGAGTGAAGGCCGAAGCGGAGGCCCGGAAAGAGGCCGCCATCAAGGAAGCGCGGGCGGCAGCCGAGCGCGAGGCACGTGAGGCGAGAGCCGCCGAGATTGCCCGCGTCAAAGCCGAAGCGGAGGCACGCAACGCCGTGGCGGAAGCCGAAGCGAGGAAAGAAGCCGCGATCGCCGAGGCGCGCGTGGCCGCCGAGCGCGAAGCGCGCGAGGCCCTGGCTGCCGATCTCGTTCGCGTGCAGGCCGAAGCCGAGCAGATGCGCGAAAAGGCGATTGCCGAAGCGCAGGCGGCAGCCGAGCGAAAGGCGCGTGAAATGCTTGCGGCCGAACTGGCTCGGGTGCGGTCGGAAACAGAGTCGACGTTCACCCATGCACTAAACAAGGTGAAGGGCGAGGCCGAAGAGGCGCAGCGGCTTCGCGCCGAGGCCCAGCGCCTCAAGGAAGAGGCCCAGCACGCGTTTGCGCAGGAGCTCGCACGGGTGCGCGACGAAGTGGAGACATCGCTCGCATCCCAGTTGGAAGCGGCACGAGCTGAAGCGGACCGTATACGGGCGGCCGAAGCGCAGGCTATCCGCGAGCGCGCTGCAGTCGAAGCGCAACTGAAGTCCGAGCTCGATCGTTTGAAGGTCACCGCCGCGCAAGCGCGGAAGGCCGATGAATCAGAAGTCAAACGCGCGGCCAAACAGATCAAGCAGCTCGAGGCCGAGCTCGCCGCCGTCCGCGCCGAGTCGGAAGAAATCGAAGAACGCAAGGCGAACGAGCTTGAAGACCTTCGCGTGCAGATGACGGAAATGCGCGAGGCGGCGGCCCGGTATGCCCGGGAAGCTGCCGCCGAAGCCGTTGCGGCCGAGGTCGCGCGCGCGACGGCTGAGGCCGCCGCTTCAGTATCCCGCCCGCGGCCGGTATCGCGGCCGACGGCGACGATTGCGCACTTTCCGACCCCGTACGCCATGCCGGCAGATGACGAACCCGAGAAGGATACGGTCGACGCCATTCACGACTATCTGAGTCTCTGGCGCCCGCAACCGCCGGTCGAACCGATAGAGACGGTGTCCGAGCCACAAGCCGCGGAAGTTGAAGAACCCGAGGAAACTCCGGACGAGGCGGAAGACCGGCCGAACGTCTTCGCGAACGTTTTCACCAACGTCTTCACCGTCGACAACGTGCGCCGGCACGCAAAGTGGGTGGTGCCCGTGGCCGCGTGCCTCCTGCTCGTGAGCTCGACGGGGACCGCTATTAACACCGTAGCGCGCTTCGTAAAGCCCGCCGAAAAGCCGCCTGCTCTGACCGTCGAGCCGGTGAAAGTTGAAGAACCGTTCATCGAAGTCGTCGACAAGCGAATTGGCCGGCTGAAAATCGATTCGACACCGGCGGGTGCGGAAGCGATCATCAACGGGCAGAGCTATGGCCGCACGCCCTTGTCGATCCCGGATCTCGAAGTGGGCACTCACACGCTCGTTCTGAAAAGCGGCGCCGGGACGACTACGCGGAAGTTCACGATAAAGCCGAATCAGTTGACCCAGCTGACCGAAGCTATCTATTCGGGTTGGCTCGCCATCTTCGCGCCGATTCCAGTCAGCGTGGTCATCGACGGCCGGCCGGTAAACCTGACCGAGGACGGGCGCATCATGGCGCCACCGGGGAAGCACATCGTCGAACTGATCAGCGACCGGTTCAACTACCGAAGCGCCCAGACGCTCGAAGTGAAGCCGGGGGAAACAACGGCGCATACGCTTGCCGTGCCGATGGGCAACGTTCGGGTGACTGCACCAGCCGACGCAGTGATTCGAGTCGACGGTCAGCCGCATCAAGGCGTTCCGAGCGAGGGCCTGGCGATCCCTATCGGCTCGCATGAAATCAGCGCCGTCCATCCTCAGCTCGGGGAGCGGCGCGTTGCCGTGGATGTCCGGCATGGCGCGTTGACCGAAGTCACATTGTCGTTTGACTAGCTGGTAGCTGATAGCTGGTAGCGCGGGCCTTTCAGGCCTGCCATTCCTCGCCTATGAATCTGATCGCGCGCAATCTTGATACGGGGCGGGTCATTGCCGATCGCGTGAGCGTCGCATCGCGGCACTTCGAGCGCGCCGTCGGGCTGCTCGGCCGCTCGCACCTCGACGCCGGCGAGGGGCTGTGGATCACGCCGTGCAACGGCGTGCACACCTGGTTCATGCGCTTTCCAATCGATGTCCTCGCTCTCGACAAAAGTGGCGTCGTGGTCGACGCGGTTTCGACGATGAAACCGTGGCGGATTCGCCTTCCGAAGCCGGGCGCCTACAGCGTGCTCGAGCTCAGCGCCGGCAGACTGCTGGAGGTCGAAACGAAGGTGGGCGATCGAGTGCTGATCGAGAACCCGCGATAGCGGCCTTACTTCACACGCCGCGACAGGCGTGGTTTGGCTTTCGGCGCCGGTTTCGTCTGATCAGCCTCGAGCGACGTGCGCAGCCAATGGCCCGGCTCCTCGATATGCTGGCGCATGGCGCGCTCTGCGGCATCCGGGTCGCGCGCGCGCAAGGCCTCCAGGACGGGCACGTGCCGATCGGCAATCTCCATCATCGAATGCCGGGACCGGGCGACGGTCAGCAGCGTTGTGTTCGCCAGGCGCATCCGCTCCCAATACTGCTTCAGCAACCAGTTTCCCGACGCTTCGACGATCGCGAAGTGGAATTCGTAATCGGCGTGAATCTGGGCGTGGTTGTCGCCGCGCGCGGCGGCCTTGCGCATGGTCTCAATGAGCTTGTGAAGCCGGCCCAGGCCACGGGTGTCGAGGCGCGTGGCCGCATCGCGCGCCGCCAGCCCCTCGAGGACCGCGCGAATCGGGTACACCTGCACGAGATCCTCGGGCGACATCTCCCGGACGACGGCGCCGCGAAACGGAGAGGTTGCAATGAAACCGAACATCTCCAGGTCGCGGAGGGCTTCGCGCACCGGAGCCTGGCTCACGTCGAACTGCTGCGCCACCCGGGTTTCGATGATGCGCTCGCCCGGCGCCAGCCGCCCTTCGAGAATGTCGCGCATGAGGTGGTCGCGAATTTCTTCCCGGAGGACGCGGCGTTCGAGCGAACGACCGCGAAAGTGCTTTGCGGGTTTAGCCATGGTTGCGCCAGCCGATTGCTTCAGTGGAGCGGATCGTACCATGAGCCCTGACATTGCGCTTTGCGCGCCGCCGGCCGGCTGATATATTGGCACCGCTCGCGCGAATTATCGATAATCGAGCACGACGTCATGTCCAACCCCGTCCTCGACTTCGGCATCGAGAAGGATTGTCTGTCGTACGCCGGCCACGATCTCCAGCGTCCCGAGTGCATCCTTGCCGAGCCCGATGATGTCCTGTGGATCGCCGATGCGCGCGGCGGCGTCGTCCGTCTCGATGGTGACGGTAGTCAGACGGTGATCGCGCAGAAAATCTCCAGCCATTTCGGATCTGCGGCGAGCGACGCATCCCGATTCCTCCAGGGTACCCTGCCCAACGGGCTCGCGTTCGATCGCAACGGCGATCTGCTGGTCGCGAATTTCGG
>DATBJU010000076.1:0-2495 GCA_036556265.1 Xanthobacteraceae bacterium
TTGTCGGAACGGCAGCGCTTGCGGCGCCGCGGGCAACGGACGCCTCGGCAACGCGCTCGGAAGTGAGCCACTTCAAACTCAAGAACGGCCTCGAGGTGGTGGTCATTCCCGACCACCGGGCGCCGGTGATCACGCACATGATCTGGTATCGCGTTGGCTCCGCTGACGAGGACGCCGGCAAGTCCGGAATTGCACATTTCCTCGAGCATCTCATGTTCAAGGGAACAGCAAAGCATCCGGCGGGAAAATTCTCCGAAGTGCTTGCCGAGATCGGCGGCCAGGAAAACGCTTTCACCTCGCAAGACTACACTGCTTACTTCCAGCGCGTCGCACGCGATCACTTGAAGACAGTGATGGAATTCGAGGCTGATCGCATGACCGGTCTCGTGCTCGCGGACGCGAACGTCTTGTCGGAACGCGATGTGGTGCTGGAGGAGCGACGCTCACGAACCGACAACGACCCGGCCGCCCAGTTGTCCGAGTCGGCGCAGGCGGCCCTCTTTGCCAATCACCCCTACGGCCGGCCGATCATCGGTTGGGAGCATGAAATCCGTCAGCTCAACCGTGAGGACGCGCTTGCGTTCTATCGCCGCCATTACGCACCGAACAACGCAATACTCGTTGTCGCCGGCGACGTGACCGCGGACCAGGTTCGGCCGCTCGCGGAAAAGGCCTATGGCTCGATTCCGTTACGGCCGGACGTGAAGCCGCGCGTCAGGCCGACGGAGCCTGCGCTCATTGCGCATCGCCGGGTTTCGCTCGCCGATCCACGCGTGCGTCAGGCGCAATTCTCGCGCAGCTATCTTGTGCCGTCCTACCGGCTCGCGAAGCCCGGTGAAGCCGAGGCCCTCGACGTTCTGTCTCATATACTCGGTTCAGGTTCCCTCAGCCGCCTCTATCGGGCGCTCGTGGCCGAGCGCGGCATCGCCGCCAATGCCAGTGCCTGGTATAGCGGCACTTCGCTCGACTTGGGTCGCTTCGGCATCTACGCGACGCCGCGTCCCGACGTTTCGCAGGAGGTGCTTGAGACAGAAGTGGACACCGTCGTCGCCAGAATTGCAGCCGAAGGCGTGACTGAGGAAGAGCTTGAGCGGGCGAAGACCCGGCTGATCGCGGACTCCGTCTTTGCGCAGGATAGCCAGGCACGGCTTGCCCGCATGTACGGCGCGGGACTCGCCGTCGGACTTGCCGTCGAGGATATCACCCTCTGGCCCGACCGCGTCCGCACCGTGACGGCCGAGGAAGTACGCGCGGCGGCCCGCACATGGCTCGACCTGCGTCGCGCGGTGACCAGTCATCTCACTCCGCCTCCCGCGGCGAAGGCAAAGCCGACGGAGAAACCTTCGTGAGCCGCCTGTTTATTGTCTGTGCCGTGATGACAGTCGCACTCGTTTCTGCCGCTGCCAACGCCCTAGGTGCGGCGAAAATCGACCGAATGGTCACTCCGAACGGCATCGAGATCTGGCACGTGCGCGACAACACGTTGCCGATGATTTCTGTGGAATTTGCATTCGAGGGCGGCACCGCGCAGGACCCGGCAGAGAAGCCCGGTGTAGCGAACATGGTCGCTTCGCTCCTTGACGAAGGTGCGGGCGATCTCGACGCGCAGGCGTATCAGCAGCGGCTTGAGGAGCGCGCGATCAATATCTCGTTCGCGGCTCAGCGCGATTCGCTGCGCGGCTCGCTGAAGGCGCTCGTCGAACATCGCGAACAGGCCTTCGATCTACTGCGCCTGGCGCTGATGGCGCCGCGCTTCGATGTTGACGCAGTGGAGCGGGTTCGCGCAGGAGTGCTCGCGGGGCTCCGCCGCCGCACGACCAATCCGAGCGACATCGCGGGCGACCGCTGGTTTGCGCGCGCGTTCCCCAATCATCCGTACGGGCGGCCCGAGCGGGGCACGCTCGATTCGGTGCCTCGAATCGGGATCGACGACCTGCGCGCGTACCATCGCAATACTTTCGCGCGTGCGAACTTGAAGATTGCAACGATTGGCGCAGTCGAAGCGAGCGAAGTCGCCACCCTCGTTGAGAAAGCGTTCGGCTCCCTCCCGGCGCGCGCGAAGCTCGTTCCTGTTCCAGAAATTGCGCCGCAAGGAGCCGGTGAGCAGGAGATCGTGCAGCTGGATGTTCCACAAACGGTAATCACGTTTGGCGGGGTCGGCCTTAAACGCGCCGACCCGGATTTCATCCCGGCGTTCGTGTTGAACCATATCCTCGGCGGCGGCGGCTTCTCGTCGAGACTGTATCGCGAGGTACGGGAAAAGCGGGGGCTCGCATATTCCGTTTACAGCTATCTCGCGCCGCTTGATCGCGCCGGGTTGTTCATGGGCGGCGTGTCGACGCGCAACGACCGCGCGGCCGAGTCCCTCAGCCTCATCCTCGAACAGATCAGGAAGATCGCCGAATCGGGCCCGACCGCGGAGGAGCTGGCCAAGGCAAAAAGCTACCTGATCGGATCGTTTCCCCTGCGCTTTGACACCTCGGCCAAGATCGCCG
>DATBJU010000077.1:0-4221 GCA_036556265.1 Xanthobacteraceae bacterium
CACGACGCCGAGCAGCAGGCTCAGGCCGAAGCAGGTCAGCAGGAAACGCCCGAGGTTGTGCTTGATGTCGCGGATGGCGAGGTTCACGTCACGATCCGCCGGCGGTGGGGCGCGCCGCGCGTCCTTCCTGCAGGTCGGCCCGGCCTTCGATCACGACCTGCGTCGCGGCGGGGAGCGTCGAGGTGATCTCCACCCGCCCGTCGAGCAGACGATCTCCGAGCTCAACCTTGCGCTTTGCCAGGCTGCCGTTCTCGATCACCCAGATCGTGCCGGAGCGGCCGTCATAGCCCTCGACCAGCCGCAACGGCACGAAGCGCCCGCTCGCGACGGTTTTCTTGACGATCTCGACTTCCGCCTGTTCGCCGAGGAAACGGACCTGATGCTCCGCCTTGCAGGAGCGGCAGCGCACGTAGACGCGCCGCTCCTCGGTGACGCGGTCGCTTTCCTGGTCGATGCGGACGACCTCGGCTTCGACGACGTTGCCTGGCTCCGAGCGCAGCCGTACGTAGGCGGT
This sequence comes from Xanthobacteraceae bacterium, assembly GCA_036556265.1. GTDB lineage: Bacteria > Pseudomonadota > Alphaproteobacteria > Rhizobiales > Xanthobacteraceae > JAUSIF01. The sequence continues at coordinate 515 of DATBJU010000077.1, forward strand.
TTGCCCGGGCTGCAGTCCTCCGGCGAGCGCTTCGTCGACGTAGGCACGGGCCCAGATCGATTCCGGAACGATCAGCGTGAACACCGGCTCGCCCGGACTGGCGACGCTTCCGAGTTCCTTGAGCCGCGCGATCACCCGCGCGGCGAACGGTGCGCGCAGCTCATGCTGGCTGAGTGTCACGGCTTCGATGTCGCGCTGGGCTTTCGCGTCATCCTGCAGCACCGCGGCAACCGCCGCGTCGGATTCCGCCACCTTGAGTTCGCTCTGCGCGATGTCCTCGGCCGCTTGCGCGTCCTCTGCAGCTTCCTGCGAGACGGCGCCGCGGCCCGCCAGCGACTGACGCCGGCCGCTTACGTTCTTCTTCTGCTGATAGGTGACCTGCGCGCGGTCACGCAGCGCCTGTGCGCGCAGCAGATTGGCTGCGGTTTGCCTTACCGTCGCTTCGGTCTTGGCGAGCTTTGCGCGCTGCGCGCTGTCGTCGAGTTTTGCCAGCAGTGCGCCCGCGGCGACGAAATCGCCCTGGTCGGCGCTCACCTCGGTCAGCTTGCCGGCAACCTGAAATCCGATCTTGGAGACGACCTGCGCCTCCATGGTGCCGATGCCGAATACGCGCACTTCGACATTTTTTTCTACCGATGCGACCGCAAGCGAGATCGTGCGCGTCGTCTGCCAATAGTAGAAGCCGCCCGCCACGACCAGGGCGGCGGCCAACGCGACGAGATATCTCCAGGTACGAGGCATGGTGGAAGCCAGGCGGGCAGGGGATGCAGACAAGCCCATGAAAGCGAGAGCGCCGATTTTTTCCAGCATAGATCACTTCTCCGCCTCGCGGCGGGCTCGTAGCTGGAGGAGTAGCTACTCGAACCCGCGAAGCGGGAGTTGAGCCAGATCAATCGGGGCGCGGTTCAGCGAAAGCTGCTTCCTGTGCCTCCGCGTGTTCAGGCATTCACGGCGAGGTGAACTCCCCGCGTTGTCACGCCGCGAGGCGATTGTAGATGAGCCCGCCGATGATCGTCGCGAGCCACGCGAAGGCGATGCTACCGATGATGCCCTCCACCCAGACGATGCCCGAATTGATCGGCGCGACCGAGAACAGCTCGACCCAATTGTGCGCGAGCGGCGCGGTCGGATAGAGCAACGCCACGAGCAGGCAGACCACGAATATCACCACGAGCGTCGCGGAGCTGGCCCACCCTGCCGCGACGATATGAATCGGGCGCTCCCAGTTGAGCCGGCCGGTCCCGGCAACACTTTCGGTTCGTGCCATGGCACCCTCCTGTCCGCCGCCCGGAAGGCGGCGTTGGCGAGAAGCGTGTGCGCTGCGGGGAAGCGCCGCTTTGTTCTGGGTCAATTTTTCCGCGCATGCGAACGGCGCGGCGCTACGGCGCTTGTCCCGGCCATGACGAACGACGGAGTCACGAGATCGGCACGAGATCCGTCTTCGAGAGCGGCACACCGTTGTGGCGCAGGATGTCGTAGGCCGTCGTAGCGTGGAAGTAAAAGTTCGGGATCGAGAAATAGAGGAGATACCGTTCGCCGGTCGTCTTGAGCGTCTGATCGCCGAGCGGGATCGAAAGTTGACGCTCGCGGCCCTCCTCGAACTGTTCCGGCTTCAATCCCTTGAGGAAGCCGAGCGTCCAGTCGATGCGGGCCTTGAGCTCAGAGAAGCTCGCGTCCTTGCCGTCGAACTCGGGGATCGGGATCCCCGTGACGCGCGCGGGCCCGCGCGTCGCGTGATTGCAGGTGGCGCGCACCTGCTCCGCGAGCGGCCACATGTCTGGGTAGAGACGCGCGGTGAGCAGCGCCTCCGGCTTGATCTTCTTCGCCTCGGCGTGCGCGGCCGCCTTGTCGAGAATGCCGGCGAGCGATTTCAGGAAATGCGCATAGAGCGGAACGCTGACATCGTAGAGCGAAGCGGACATTCTTGGATTTCCCCAGGCGAAGCGCGCGAAGCTAGCATCGGCATGATTGCGAAGCCACGCGGGCGGAGGCCTGAGTATTCATCCACTCGGCAAATCTAAAGTAGCCAAATTCGGGCAAGCCCGACTTTGGTGGGGAGAGGTGAAGAGAGTGCGGCGCCGCCCTCGACCGTCGTTAAGCAGCCGTGGCTTCGACCGGGCGGCTCGATTTCGGCCGGTTTCCGGATCGGACCCAGCGTCGCTCGAACTCTTCGGCCGGCATCGGCCGGCCGAAATGATAGCCTTGGCCTTCATCGCACCCCATGCCGGCAAGTAGCTCGACCGTGGCGGCGCGTTCGATCCCCTCGGCAAGTACCTTCAGACCCATGGCCTTGGCGAGATCGATCGTAGACTTGACGATTGCGAAGTCGTCGGAGCCGGCCTGCAGTTCTTGCACGAACGATCGATCGATCTTCAGCCGGTCGAGGGGGAATTTCTTCAGATACGTGAGGCTGCCGTACCCGGTGCCGAAGTCGTCGAAGGACAATTGTATGCCCAACTCTCGCAGCTGAGAGAATATTGCCGCGACCCGATCATGATCCTTCACCAAGGTGTCCTCGGTCACTTCGAGCTCCAGCAGTGCCGGAGACAGCCCGGAACGTTCCAGCAGACGCGATACGGTCTGGAGAAAGTCCTCCGATTGCAGCAGCTGGGACGGAGAGAGGTTCACGGCCACGCGAATTGCGCGGCCCGCACGTTGCCAATCGGCACCTCTCTGGCAAGCCTCTCTCAGAACCCACCACGCTACTTCATTCGAAAACGCTGACGCGTGCACGACCGGCATGAACTCGGCGGGCGAAAGCATCCCGCGCTGCGGATGACGCCAGCGGATGAGCGCTTCGGCGCCGGTCAGACGGCCGTCAGCAAGAGATATTTGCGGCTGATAGAAGAGTTCGAACTCGCCGTTCTCAATCGCCTTCTCCAGCTCGGCCTCGAGCGACAGCTTCGCGTGAAAGGTCTCTTTGATGTCTTCAGTGAAGAATCGCCATTTCCCGCCACGCTCTGCTTTCGCCTGATACAGCGCGAGATCCGCGTTGCTCAGCAGCTGCTCGGGCGAGGCTGTATCGCGAGGATAGGTGGCGATACCGATGCTGCAGCGAACTTGCAGCTTGCGGCCATGAATCGAGAAGAGTTCGTGTTTGAACGACCGGCAAATTCGTTCCGCGATGCGGGCGGAATCGTCCCGCGCGCAGGCACCCGTCGCGACGATCGCAAATTCGTCCCCGCCGAGCCTCGCCACCAAACCCTCTCGCGGTTGCAGGCTGCGCAGACGCGCCGCAACCGCGAACAGCAACTCATCGCCGCACGTGTGGCCGAGACTGTCGTTCACGTCCTTGAAATCATCCAGATCGAGCACGAGGACGGCCAGTTCGCTTTGCTGGGCTTCGGCTTCCATCAGCATCGCGTCGAGGTGCTCGCGCAACGTATGCCGGTTGGCGAGGCCGGTGAGCGTATCGACCTGTGCGAGGTATCTGATTTTTTCGGTTTCGCGCTTGCGCACTGAGACGTCGCGGAGCAACGCGCCGTATTCGATCCCCCTGGCACCCTCCCACCCGAACAGTCGCGCTTCGATCGGAAAGGTCTGCCCGTCCTTCCTGCGGCCCTCGAGCTCCGCGACTTCTCCGCCCGTCAACAGCATGTCCGGGTTGAACTGGAGCGCGCCATGCGGATGGGCCGATTTCGCGAGCACGTCCTGCAGCGGCTTGCCGCGCATTTCGACGGCGCCGTAGCCAAACATGCTCTCGGCGG
>DATBJU010000078.1:0-37333 GCA_036556265.1 Xanthobacteraceae bacterium
CTCGCCGGTGACGGACATCACCGCGGGCATCCTCGCGGCGATGGGCATCCTCGCGGCTCTCCACGCGCGCACTCGAACCGGGGAGGGACAGCTGGTCGATACGTCGCTCTTCGAGGCGGGCATCGTGCAGACCTACTGGCAGTCGGCGATCGCGCTCGCGAGCGGTGTTCCGCCCGGCCCCATGGGGTCGGCGCATCCGCTCAACGCACCGTACGAAGCGTTCCAGACGAGTGACGGCTGGATCACCGTCGGGGCCGCCACGCAAGTGACCTGGTTGCGCTTGGTCGAGCTCCTCGAAACGCCCGAGCTCGCCAGGGACGCGCGCTTCACGACGAACGCTGGACGGATCGAGAATCGGGTCGTTCTTGCCGATTTACTCGCGCCGCATTTCCGCGCGCGGTCGAGTGCCGAATGGCTCGCCGCGCTCGAACGCGCGAAGGTGCCGGCGGGGCCGGTCCTCGACGTCATGCAGATGCATGCCGATCCACAGACGCTTGCGCGTGACATGGTCGTGGAGGCGAGGCATTCGAAGCTCGGGCCGGTGAAGACGATCGGCGCACCGGTAAAGTTCTCCGAGACGCCGAGCGAGGTGCGACGCGGCGCACCCGTGTTCGGCGAGCACACGCGCGAGGTGCTGCGCGAGCACGGCTTCTCGGATGCCGAGATCGAGCGGCTGGCAGTTTCGGGGGCAATTCATCTGGCTAAAGCCAGGGTGGCAGCGAAATAGCGCAGGGTGCAGGGGGAGACGACGATGACACGACTACCAACGTGGATCGCGGTTTTGATCGCGCTCGCGCAGTCATCGGGTCCGGCGAACGCCCAGAAATCTGCGCCCTGTGCCGTTCGTCTGAAACCGCTCGTCATCCAGATCGAGTTTCCGGACATACCGCGAAAGATCCAAAGCGAATTCGTTCGCAAGCGGTTTTTGCAGGATCCGGACAGCTATATTCGTGAGATGTCTTACGGGAAGGCGTGTCTAGAGGGGGAACTCACCAAGCGTTGGTATCGAATGCCCGGACCGATCAAGGATTACTGGGTGCCGTGGCAGAACCTGAAGGTCGACAAACAGGTTCTGCAGCGCCTTGTCGCGCACGCCGTCGGGCCGGCGGAGCGCGACGTGGATATCACGCGCTACGATTTCGTGATCATCGTTCTGGCGGCGACCGCGCTTCAGTGGGGCAATCAGGGACTCAACACCTATCCGGGATTGTTGGGAATCGCCGATGACAGCTCGCTCGTGACCCCGGGCGGGCGAAAGATCAGGGGTGGAATCGCGATTTTCGCGCAGAGTGCCAACCTCGGTAAGATTTTTCACAACATGGCGCACATCATGGCCGGGGTGAAGGGCGGGCGACGCGTTTTGCCTGACATGTACGACCAGGACCTGGCGTCGGAGTCGACTGAAAAATCCGGGCCACTCGCCATAGGCGCACTAGTGCGCGCTCAGATGCATATGGGCGCATGGGATCCAATGTCCTGCAATCAGTGTCTCCAGCGGCCCGGCATCCCGGGAGTGAGTTCCTGGACCAAGCTGCGGCTTGGCTGGCTCGACGAGAAAAAGCTGCGCACGGTAAGCGCCGGCGAAAGCACCGCCATCAAGGTCGGATCGCTGTCCGATGCAGCGTCATCGACGCTCGCGATCCGCATTCCGTTGACGCCGCTCACCTACTATCTCGTTGAGAACCGGCAGCCGGTTGGTTTCGACAAGAATTTGCCGGCGTCGGGCGTCCTTATCATGTATGGCGATGACGGCATTCCCGAGCCTCGCCGCGGCAAAGGGCCGGTCCGACTGATCAATGCCGATGCATCGGTGCTGAATCTCGATGGCGCGGCTTTTGACGTAGCCAAGAACAGCACGTTTTCCGATCCGGATCGCGACGTGAAAATTCAAGTCATGAAGAAGGTAGGCGCATCCTATGACGTTCGCGTGGAACGCAAGCAATAGACAATCGACAGCACTGCTCGATTTTCACCGCGGCGCGCGTAGCGGAGAGGAACGATGTATCGGCTGACGAGCACGATCGCGATCGCAGTTGCCGCGGGGTTCATCTTCGCGGCGGCTAACGCGCAGCCGAAAGGCGACCTTGCGAAAGCGAAGGGAAAGGCTGGCACGGCGCCTGCCTGGACGCAGAGTGCGGAAGCGCAGAAGCCGCCGTTCCCGTGGGTGGACGTGCACGTGCACCTGACCGCACCAAGCGCACAGGGCCTGATCAAGATGGCCAACACCGCGGTCGCCGAGATGGCCCGTTACGGCGTCGGGAAATTTATCATCATGCCGACGCCGTTTGCGGGGTTCGAGTATCGGGAGTTTGTCGAAGCGACCCGGAAGCTGCCAGCCGGGCTCGGGTTTCTCGGTGGCAGCAACATTCTCAATCCGATCATCCAAGAAACCAAGCCCGGCGGCGTTACGGACGCCGTTCGGCAGCGGTTCGTGGCGCTGGCGGAGCAGGTGCTGAAAGACGGCGCACGCGGGTTCGGCGAAATAGCGGCGCTGCATTTTTCTCTCGCGCCCGGGCACAAGTTGATGCACGTGCCGCCCGACCATCCGCTGTTCCTGGCGCTCGCCGAGGTTGCCGGCAGTCGCGGCGTGGTCATCGATCTGCACCTCGATCCCATCGTTGGCACGATGCCGCTCGCGGAGGGCCTGAAGAGTCCACCGAATCCGAAGAGCATTCCGGACAACGTGGAAGCATTCCAGAGGCTGCTCGCCCACGACCGCAAGGCAAAAATCGTGTGGGCGCATGGTGGCATGGATCCATTCGGTGCGATGACGCCGGAATTAGTTGGCCGGCTGATGGACGGGCATCCCAATCTCTACATGAACCTGCGCGTAGCGCCGCCGCTGCTTGAGACTGTCCCGGTGCTCGGACTGCGCATCAAGAACAAGCTGGTCGACGCGCGGGGGCTCAATCCTGTGTGGCTCGCAGTTCTTCGGAAACACGCGGACCGCTTTGTCCTTGGCACAGACCGTTTCTTCGTGATCGAGGGCGGCACCTCGCCGGTCACCGCGTTCGTGGCCGGAAACGAGACGAAGCTTCTGGCGACGAACCTGTTCCTGTCGTTGCTGCCGCGGGATCTCGCGCGGAAGATCGCGATCGAGAACGCGAACCGTCTGTACTCACTGCAGTAGGAGGAGCCGGGTTCTTATTTCACCGCGCCGACCGTGAAGCCGGCAACGAAGCGATCGACGAACAGATTGTAGATGAGGGCGATTGGTACGCTTGCGATCAGGCAGGCACCCATCATCGAACCCCAGAAATAGACGTCACCGCGTACAAGGAACGTTGGCACACCGACGCTCACCGTGTAGCTCGAGGCGGCAGTGATGAACGTTACGCCATAGACGAATTCCTGGGTCACGAGGGTGAAGGTGAAGATGATCACGGTCAGCAGGCCCGCGAGCGAGATTGGCGTCACCACCTTGACGAACGCACCGAGTCGCGAGAGGCCGTCGATCATGGCGGCGTCTTCGAGGTCGCGGGGAATCGCCTTATAGAAGCCCATCAAGAGCCAGGTGCAGAACGGCACCGTGAAGCTCGGGTAGACCAGCACGAGCGACCACAGCGAATCCTGAAGGCCGAGAGCGCCGATGATGCGCGAGAAGGGAATAAACAGGATCGTCGGCGGTACGAGGTAGGTGAGAAAGATGGCAATGCCGAGGGTCTGGCCCCAGGCGCCGGTCATGCGGGCGAGCGCGTAGCCGGCAGGCACCGCCAGCACCAGCGTGATCGCCACCACCGCGACGCCGACGGCGCCGGTATTGATCAGCCACTGCAAATACTGGGTATCTTCGAACAGCACCTTGAGGTGCTCGAGGGTCGGCGCCTCGTTGAAGAGAAACGGGTTCTTGCTGACGTCGTGAAGGTCGATCGTGGTCTTGAACGTCGTCATCAGCATCCAATAGAACGGGAACGCGAGGAACGTGACGAAAAAAACGAGCACGCCCGCGTGCCCTGCGGTGCCGGCGACGCGTTTGGCTTTGGCAGCAATACGCATCACGTCACCTCCGCACGGCGGGCGAGAATCAGAAAGACGATCGCGACCGCCGTCAGCACCGGGAATAGAAACAGCGAGACCGCGGCGCCGCCGGCAAGATCGCCGCCCTGGATGCCGGTGAAAAACGCCCAACTCGCAAGTACTTGCGTTGTGTCATAGGGACCGCCACGGGTGAGCACGAACACCACGATAAGGTCGGTGAAGGTAAAGATGACGCCGAACAATACGGCCACCAGTGTGATTGGCAGCAACAGTGGGAATGTGATCTGGAGCAAGCGCCGCCAAAAACCGGCGCCATCGACTTGCGCGGCGTCGTGGATATCCTGCGGGATTGAGGTAAGCCCGGCGAGAATGATGACGGTTGCGAGCGGTACGATGCGCCAGACCTGGACGATGATGATCGAGGCCATGGCGAGGTTCGGCTGGCCGAGCCAGATCGGCCAATCGTTGGGGCCAAGGATCCGCAATGCCTGGCCCGTCCAGTTGATGACCGAGTAGATCGAATCGTAAATCCAGAGCCAGCCGATGGCGCCGAGCGAGATCGGGGCGACCCAAGGCAGCAGGATCAGAAAGCGCACGAACCACTTACCACGAAAATCGGTCGACAACGCCATCGCCAGAACATTGGCGAAGAAGAGTGCGAAAATTTGGGTAACGATCGTGATGACGAGCGTGTTTCTGAGCGCGGTCCAAAAAGTGCGGTTTTCAATGATGCGAGCAAAGGTCTTGAGGCCGACGAAATTCATTTCGCGGCTTCCCACGGTCACGTCCGAGAGGCTGTAGTAGAGCGAGAGGAGGAACGGAAAGCCAACCAGGAGCACGATGTAAAGGATCGCGGGTGCGAGCATCAGCCGCCACAGCCAGCGCTCGTTGTCGGCCAGTCGTGGGCGGTAGCTGACTTGCGTCTTCGCGGCTGTGGCGGTCGCCATGGTCAACGCCCATTGTCGATGCGGCGTCCACTCGCGCGATCGAAACGGGCAATGTCGGTTCTGCGTACGACGAAGTCGTACCTCCGGCCAGCCACGATCTCGACGCGAATGTTGTTCGGTAGCTTCGAAATGACGTGCGCTTCGGGTGAACGGCCTTCGAGCACCCCATAGATGAGATGATCGGCGCCGAGGTACTCGACGCGGGTGACGCGGAACGGGAAAGTTGCCACGTCGTCGCCTTCCTCGATGCCGCGCGGCAGGAACGACTCGGGCCGGAATCCGATGTAATGGGCGTCATCCTCGATGAGGTTCATCGGCGGCGAGCCGATAAAGGTAGCGACGAATGTGTCCATCGGGCGGCCGTAGATATCATGCGGCGTGCCGACCTGGATGACCTTGCCCTGGTTGAGCACGGCGATGCGGTCGCCAAGCCCCATGGCTTCCGCCTGGTCGTGGGTCACGTAGATCGTCGTTGTCGCGAGTTCGCGCTGGAATTGCTTGAGTTCGTCCCGCGCCGAATTGCGCAGTTTGGCATCGAGATTGGAGAGCGGCTCGTCGAGCAGGAACACGACCGGTTCACGCACCACAGCGCGTGCGAGGGCAACGCGTTGACGCTCGCCGCCGGAAAGTTGGCGCGGCTTGCGGTCGAGAAAACGCTGAATGCCGAACATGCGCGCGGCCCAATCAACCTTCTTGCGGATCTCGTCCTTCGGCATCCCGACGGCGCGCAGAGGAAACGAGATGTTTCTCTCAACCGTGAGATGCGGATAGAGCGCGTAGCTCTGAAACACCATGGCGATGTTACGCGCGCGGGGCGGGAGGTCGGTGACGATCTTGCCATCGATCACGATGTCGCCTGCGGTCGGTTGCTCGAGGCCCGCGATCAAGCGCATCAACGTCGTCTTGCCGCAGCCGGAGGGCCCGAGCAGAACTAGGAATTCGCCTTCCTTGGCAATGAGATCGATGCCATCGACGGCGCGGACGTCGTCAAAGTGCTTGGAAATGCGCCGCGCCTCGACCGTTGCCATGAAGGTCTCTGTTCACGTGGAGTGATGCGCCGACGACGCGGTCGGCGGTGTGCCCGCCGCGCCAGGCTGAATCGCAGGCATCGATGGGGGCCCGGTTCGTGCCGAGCCCCCATGCATTCAATGCCGGATCAAGCGGATCAGATCAGGTTCCTTTCCTTCCACTTGGCCCAGATCGCTTTCATTTTGCCCTCGGCCTTCTTCAAGGCGTCCTCCGGCGACTCCGCACCGGTGGCGGCTTCGGCGAACATCGTGTTGAGCAGCCACGTTTGGTACGTGTCGGAGATAGGCGCAATCGAGTAGCCGGGGTAGCCGATGTTGGTCGCCCAATCGAGCACGTCCTCGAGGACGGCGTACTTGTCAGGCGGCACCGCCTTCGAGTCCTTGGAGATCAATTGTTTCAGATCCGGGACGGTCTTGGCAAAGCAGGGGAAGTTGTAGAACTCGCTCGCCATGAACGCCTGCTTGAAGTTGTCGATGTAGTCGATCAGGAATTTCTGCGCGCCCGGGATGTTCTCGGAGAATTTCCAGATCACGTAGCAGTCCATCACGTGCTCGAGGCCCATCCGGCGCACCGGACCCTTGCCGGCCTTGCCGATGCCGATCTTCTCGTGAATCGCCATCTTCTGGTTCTCGCCGGTGCGCGTCACCGAGATGGCGTTGAGCACAAGCGAGGAACGGCCCGCGAGCATTTGCCGATTGTTGGAAGAGGCATCCCAGGCCAGCACCTCCGGCGTCATGCACTCCTCGAACAGCGCCTTGACGAAACGCAGCGCCTCCAGCGTGTTCTTGGAATTGATGGTGAGGTTGCCTTCGAGATCCTGCTCGTGGGCACCGAACGAGTACATGATCGCCCGCATTGCCACACCGGTGTCGATCTCGGCCGACAAGCCGACGCCGACTGGGATCTTGTGCTTGTCCTTGATCTTCTTGCCTCCGGCGCGGATGTCGTCCCACGTATCGGGTTTCATTCCGATGTCGCCCCAAAGATCGGTGCGATAGTTGATGGGATCGGGCACGTAGCTGTCGGAGAAGGCGAAGTATCTCTTGGTCTTCGGGTTGTAGGTGCTCTTGATCCCGAGATCGATCGCTTTGCCGTGCTTCTTCTCGCACTCGGCATAGACGTCGTTCATCGGCACGACTTGATCCTCGAACACCGAAGGCGGCATGAGGAACATGAAGAGGTCGTGACCCTTCTGCGCGCCGACTTCAGCGGCGGCGCGCGATTCGAGGAGCGCGAGGTTGATGTTGTCGACGATCACCTCGGTATCGTTCTTCTTGCCCCACTCCTTGGTGTAGGTGTTGTTGAACCATCTGTCGTAACCGGGGACGAAATGACTCCACTGCAGAATCTTCAAGGTCTTCGCGGCCCGGGCCGGATTGACGTGGAAGAACGGGCCGACACTCGCCACGGCGCCTGCCGCGGCGGCTGTCTTCATGACCTCACGCCGGCTCAAGCCGCGCCGGCGCGGTTTGCGAATGTCCATGTTGACCTCCCTTGGCTGTGCGGTGACCGAAAGCGGCCCCTCAGCCCGCCGGTGCAGGGGATGGGTCCCACTGCCGGCTTGCCCACATTATCCGGCGCTGATGGAGGGATGACAATTGCTGATTTTCGCCGGTCCGATCCAAGCCGAAGCGAAACGGATCAGTGGCGCTTCCCGCTTGTGCCACGCCGTGGTCCGGGCGCAAGATTGCCGGGGTGTTGCAGAACTTCCGCTGCGAGGCGATGGCCGGCGAGTGCTGCGGCTTCCGGCTTTTCGTTCTTCATTCGGGCGGCGAGATAGGCCGCGTTGAATGCATCGCCCGCGGCGCGGGTGTCGACGGGATCGAGTTTCTGCGGCACCGGCACCTCGGTCGTGCGGCCCTCCGCATGCACCAAGGCAGGCGAGGGTCCGTTTTTGACAACGATTTCGCGCACGCCGAACGTCGTCAGGCGGTCGATTGTGGCAGAAGGCGAGGCGTCGCCCCAGAGCTTTGCCTCATCTTCGAACGAAGGAAGGGCGACATCGCTGCGGCGCAGCGCCTCCGAGAATACGGCGCGAGCGCGTTGATCGTCCCCGCGCCAGCAAGCGAAACGCCAGTTGCTGTCGAAGGCGATTTTGGCGCCGCGTTCGCGGCCAAACTCGAGCGCAGCGAGCATCCGGCCGAGGCCAACATTCGAGTAGAGGGATAGCGTCACACCGGAGAAATAGACGTACTGGGCCGCGACCAGCTGCTCGGCAACGCGATCCCATCCCGGCAACTCGAACAGCTGACGCGCGGGTGACGCGTCGCGCCAGATCTCGCCGTTGCGGTTGCCGCCGGCCTCCACCAGCGCGAGGCCGGGAACGCGGTCGCCGATGCGCAAGATGAGGTCGGTGGCGACACCCTCCGCAGCGGCCGTTTCCAGCGCCTCATCCGAGTAGCTGTCTGTACCGAGCGCGGTTGCGAGCGCGACCTGCGCCCCGCAGCGGGACAGGTAGACCGCAGTGTGAAAGGCATCACCCGCGTAGCCGAGCGCAAAGCGACCGTCGTCGCCGCGCACAAGTTCGATCATCACCTCGCCGACGGAGATCACCCGCACGTCCGAACGTCCTCTGCAGTCCGAAATTCCTGACCGGATGCGGTTCAGCCCCCAGCGATCCATGCAGTGCCCGGGCGCAGCAGACGGCCGTTCGGGCGATCAGTCAGCGGGGTACGTGAACCTTGGCGGAAGAAAAGCATTGCATTTGAGTCGCTGCAACGCCCTTTGAGACCTGCCCCCAAGGGCCTGATCGCGCGACCTGTTCTGCCCAAGACTTGGGCGACGGCAACTTGCCGTAGCACGATGACAGAGTTGCGGCGCCGTCAGGCCTCTGGGCCGGCATATTTGCCGGCGGTCCGCGGAAACAACGCCTTGACGATCTTGAAGCGGGAAATGTCGGCGGTCGCGTCCGAGTGAAGGAAAATTGCGGCATCGCGGAACAGCTTTTCGATGCCCATCTCGAGCATGGCGCCGTGCCCACCGTGCAGTTCCATGGCGTGCTGGCACACCTTCAGGATTTCCTCGGAAGCGAAGACCTTGGCCATATTGCAGAGCGCGTCGGCATCGGGGGCGCCATCGGAGACGGCATCGGCTGCCTGGCCGAGCAGAGCCCGCACCGCCTCGATCCGGATTGCCATGTCGGCGAGCCGGAGTGCCACCGCCTGGTGCTTGATCAGGATGCGGCCGCCCTGGGCGTAGTTCTGCACATACTCGGCGGTGCGTTCAAAGGCAGCGACACCGACGCCGAGGTTCTTCGCCGCCTGGACGATCTTGCCCGGGCGAAAATAGACGCTCGCCTTCTGCATGGCGTCGTTCTCGGCCAGCACGTGATCGGCTGGGACACGGCAATCCTCGAACACGATCTCGCCGTTGTTCATGAAGCGGCCGCCCATGGTTTCGTTGCAGCGGGCGACCGTAAGGCCACGCGTCTCGCGTGGGACGACGAAGGAGGAGGTGCCTTGCAGGACGCCGGCTTTCGGATTGGTGTTCGCGTAGACGATGTAGAGTCCGGCGTCGTAGCCATTCGAGATGAAGTGCTTGCGACCGTTGATCGCCCACTCGTTGCCGCGCTTCTCCGCGCGAGTTTGCATCGCGGCTTCAGGGACATTGTACGGAAGCCAACGGTCGGAGGCGCCGCGCGGCTCGGTCAGGCAGTGAGCGAAAAGGAGCTGTGGCTCGGCGACGAGGCGGTTGAACCAGCGCTGCTGGATATGCCGCGGAGCGAGATTCCGGAGCAGCACCGAGATTTTCCAGTTCTGCACGAGCTTGTCAGCGAGTCCGCAGTCGCCGCGTGCGATTTCTTCGGCGATCAGCGCGAAGGTATGCACCTCGGTCTTCGGATCGAGCTCGATTCCCCCGAATTCCTCGGGCACGCCAAGGGTGCGGACGCCGACCTTGTCGGCGGCCTCGAGAATTTTGGCCGGAAGACGAAGGCCCGGATTCATGTCCCATTCGCGCTGCCAGTTGTCGCGAATGAAGGGGATAACGACGTCGTCCACGAACGCGCGGCAGGATTCGCGCATCAGGCGCTGTTCCTCGGAGAAGCCGCGCGCGTGCACGCTCATCGGCCTTACTCCGTTTGCCGACCTACGCGGCCTTGCGTGTCGTCAGGAATTCACCCATGCGCCGGAGCGCCTTCAAGATGTTCTCGGTGGAGTTGGCGTAGGATACGCGGACGTAGCCTTCGCCGAGAATGCCGAAGTCCGGACCGCCGATGATGGCGACACCCGCCTCTTCCAGCAGGGTTGAAGCAAGTGCCTTTGCCTTCCAGCCGGTGTTCTTGACGTTGGGAAACGCATAGAAGGCGCCCTTCGGTGTCCGGCACGAGACACCGGGCAACTTGTTCAAGCCTTCGACGACGACCTTCCGGCGCCTGTCGAACTCGGCGACCATCTTTTTCACCTCGCCCTGCGGACCCTTGAGCGCGGCAAGGCCCGCATATTGGGTTGGCGCGTTCACGCAGGAGTAAGAATTCACAGCCAGCTTGCGCGCGAAATCGTAAAGCTTCGCCGGCCAGACCGAATAGCCGAGGCGCCAGCCGGTCATGGCATAGGTCTTGGACCAACCATTCAACAGGATCAGGCGATCGCGAATAGAGGGGTAATTGAGCAGACACACGTGCTCCTCGCCGTCATAGAGCATGTGGTCGTAAATCTCGTCCGACAGGACGGCGACGTCAGGATATTTCTCCAATCCCGCGACCAGCTTCTCCACCTCTGCTTTCGGCGTGACGCCGCCCGTGGGATTGGCGGGCGAGTTCAGGATCAGAAGGCGGGTGTTTGGCGTGATCAGTTTCAGCGTTTCGTCCGCCGAGAAGGCAAAGCTGTTCTCCTCGCGGATCGGCACCGGAATCGGACGCGCGCCGGTGAATTCGATCATCGAGCGATAGATGGGGAAACCGGGGTCCGGATAGAGGATGTCCGCGCCGGGCTCGCCGAACATCAGGATCGCAGCGTACATCGTGACCTTTCCGCCGGGCGCGATGAACACGAGGTCGGGTGAGACTTCGGCCTTGAAGCGTTTGTGGAGGTCCACGGCCACCGCCTCGCGTAGCGGCTTGATGCCGGTCGCGGGCGTATAGCCGTGATGGCCATCCTTCAACGCTTTGATCGCGGCTTCGACGATGTGCGGCGGGGTCGGGAAGTCGGGCTGGCCAATACCGAGGTTCACGATGTCGCGGCCTTGGCCCGCGAGTTCGGTCGCGCGCGCCAGCACAGCAAAGGCGTTCTCTTCGCCCATGCGATCAAAGGCGGCAACAGTACGCAGCATTGGGCGCTCCTCCCGGCTTTCACCCGCGTTGATTTTGCGCGAACATTAGGCGCATAGGTGAATGGAAATCAAACCCGCGCAACGGGTTCACGGGCGGTCGGGCGACCGGCGGCCACAGGAGGCTGTAATGGTTGGCAAGAAAGGCGGCGGGGGCAAGATCAAACTGCGCTCGCAAATCTGGTTCGACAATCCCGACGATCCGCATATGTCGGCGATGTATATCGAACGCTACATGAACTATGGCCTGTCTCGTGCGGAATTGCAGGCGGGCAAGCCGATCATCGGCATCGCTCAGACCGGCTCCGATCTTTCGCCGTGCAACCGCCACCACCTGCAGCTTGCGCATCGGGTGCGCGAGGGCATCCGTGAAGCCGGCGGAATCGCGTTCGAATTTCCGATGCACCCGATGCAGGAGACGGGCAAGCGGCCTACCGCCGCACTCGACCGCAACCTCGCTTATCTCGGACTCGTCGAGGTGCTCTACGGCTATCCCATCGACGGCGTCGTGCTGATGACTGGCTGCGACAAGACCACGCCGGCCTGCATCATGGCGGCGGCGACCGTAAATATCCCGGCGATCGTGCTCTCGGGCGGGCCGATGCTGAACGGCTGGCACAGGGGCGAGCGCACCGGTTCCGGCACGATCAAGTGGAAGGCGCGCGAGCTCATCGCGGCGGGGGAAATCAACGATGAGCAATATGTCGATCTGGTCGCTTCTGCCGCCCCGTCGATCGGCCACTGCAACACAATGGGTACAGCATCCACAATGAATGGCCTCGCCGAGGCGCTCGGCATGTCACTGCCCGGCTGCGCTGCGATTCCCGCTCCCTATCGTGAGCGCGCGGAAATCTCCTACGCGACCGGCGTTCGTATCGTGGAGATGGTGCATGAGGACCTGAAGCCTTCGGATATCCTCACCCGCGAAGCGTTCGAGAACACGATCGTCGTCAATTCCGCGATTGGCGGCTCCACGAACGCACCGATCCACATCAACGCGATCGCGCGCCACATCGGCGTTCCCCTCTCGGTGAACGACTGGCAGACGCACGGGCACAAGATTCCGCTGCTCGTGAACATGCAACCGGCGGGCAAATATCTCAGCGAGGAGTTCCACCGGGCCGGCGGTATTCCGGCGGTGGTTGCCGAGCTGATCGGGGCGGGCAAGATCAACGAGAACGCCAAGACCGTAAACGGAAAGACGATGGGCGAGAATTGCCGCGGCAAGCTCTCCTGGGACCGGGAGGTCATCCGGCCGTACAAGGACCCGCTCGTGCAAGATGCCGGCTTTATCGTGCTGCACGGCAATCTGTTCGACAGCGCGGTAATGAAGACGAGCGTGATCTCGAAGGAGTTCCGCGATCGGTATCTGTCGAACGTGAAGGATCCGGATGCGTTCGAAGGGAAGGCCGTCGTATTCGATGGCCGAGAGGATTATCACGCGCGGATCGACGATCCCTCGCTCAAGATCGACGAGAACACGATGCTGTTCATCCGTGGCGTAGGGCCCATCGGCTATCCGGGTTCAGCGGAAGTGGTGAACATGCAACCGCCCGCAGCCCTGCTGAAGCGCGGGATCAAGTCGCTACCCTGCATCGGCGACGGGCGCCAATCGGGCACTTCCGGCTCGCCTTCGATTCTCAACGCGTCGCCGGAAGCGGCGGCGGGCGGTGGGCTCGCGCTGCTAAAGACCGGCGATCAGGTGCGCATCGACTTGAAAAAAGGCGAAGCGAACATCCTGATTTCGGACGGCGAGCTTGCCGAGCGGCGTATGGAATTGCAGAAACGCGGCGGTTACCCCTATCCCGCGAGCCAGACGCCGTGGCAGGAAATCCAGCGCTCGATGGTGGATCAGCTCGCTGACGGCATGGTGTTGAAGCCTGCGGTAAAATATCAGCGCGTAGCTCAGACCATGGGCATTCCGCGGGACAGCCATTGATGCACACTCCTGCGGAAAGGCGCCGCGAGTTCCGCCGGCTGCACGATTCCGGCTGCCTCGTGCTGCCGAACCCGTGGGACGTCGGCACCACGCGCTATCTGCAGGGGCTCGGCTTCAAGGCACTCGCGACCACGAGCGCAGGTGCCGCATGGGCAATGGGCTACGCCGATGGCGAGGTGCCGCTCGAGGCGATGCTGCATCACATCCGAGACGTTGTGAAAGCGACCGATCTGCCGGTGAATGCAGATTTCCTGAACTGCTATGCCCATGACGCGAAAGGCGTCGCCAACAACGTGCGGCTGGCGATCGAAACCGGCGTCGCGGGCATTTCGATCGAGGATTCCACGGGCGACAAGGACAAGCCGCTCTACGATTTCGCTCACGCGGTGGAGCGCGTACGCGCGGCGAAGAGTTCCGTCGATCACAGCGCGACTGGCGTCGTGCTGACGGCGCGGGCGGAGAACTTCCTCGTCGGCAAACCGGACCTTTATGATGCGATTAAACGGATCGTTGCCTATGCCGAGGCGGGCGCCGATTGCCTTTACATTCCAGGCATCCGCACGCGCGAACAGATCACAGCGGTAGTACAGGCGGTCGCGCCGAAGCCCGTGAACGTGCTTGTGGGGCACGCGAGCGATCTCACCGTCCCCGATATCGCACTCATGGGGGTGCGGCGCATTTCGACTGGAAGTGCGCTTGCGCGCGCCGCGTGGCACGGCTTCGTCAAGGCGGCACACCTCATTTCCGAAGCGGGCCTATTCGGCGGGTTCGCCGATCTTGTGCCGCATGCCGATCTCAATCGCTTCTTCCATGGCGATCAAGCAAAGCGCGGCAGACCGTGAGTCTCTATGCCCAGAATGACGAGCGGCGCCCCGTCGGCCCGCCGGTCGACGTCAGGCCGGCCCTCCTGCCGGGAAAGGTGACGCTGGCGGGACGGCACACGATTCTTGAGCGGCTGAACGCGGCGCGTCACGGACCCGCGCTCTGGGATGCGTTTAGAGGCCGCAACGAGCTCTGGACCTATTCGTCGCAAGGTCCGTTCTCGGACGTGGCAACGTTCAACGCGTGGCTCGCGCAAAGGTCCGTGCTCGAAGATCCGTTCTATTTCTCGATTCTGGATCGCAATGGGCGCGCGCTCGGCGTCGCCACGCTCATGGAAATTCGGCCGGCAATGCGTGTGATCGAAGTGGGCCATATCGTCTATGGGCTAGCCCTGCAGCGGACCCCGCTCGCGACCGATGCGCAATTCCTGCTCGCGCGCTATGCGTTCGAGACGCTCGGCTACCGTCGTTATGAATGGAAATGCGACGCGCTGAACGCGGCGTCACGCCGTGCCGCGGAGCGCCTCGGCTTCACGTTCGAGGGGATTTTTCGCCAGCACATGATCCTCAAGGGGCGCAGCCGCGATACAGCCTGGTTCTCAATGCTCGACAGCGAGTGGCTGCGGGCGAAGGAGGCCTTCGAGCAATGGCTCGCGCCCGCGAACTTCGACGCGGCCGGCCGCCAGAGGCGGCGGCTCGCCGAGATTCGGGCGGCAATTTCGTGAGTTAAGCAAGGGGTCGTCGATGCACATTCTGATTACCGGTGCCGGAGGCATGATCGGGCGCAAGCTCGTGGACCGGCTCGTGCGCGACGGGCAGGTTGGCGACAAGCCGATTGAGCGAATGACGCTGCACGACATTGTTAGGCCGGAACCGCCGAAGGACGCGAAGTTCCCCATTGCGGCAGTGGCCGGCGACGTCTCCGCGAAGGGCGAGGCGGCGAAGCTCGTGGCGGGTGCGCCGAAACTGATTTTTCACCTGGCCGCGGTCGTCTCCGGTGAGGCCGAGGCGGATTTCGAGAAGGGCTATCGTGTGAACGTCGACGCGATGCACAGTCTCCTCGAAGCGGTCCGCGTGCGGGGTCACAAGCCGAGACTGGTGTTCACGAGCTCCATTGCGGTATTCGGCGGCGAGCTGCCGGACCCGATCCCGGACGACTATCACCTGACACCGCCGAACTCGTACGGCACAGCGAAGGTGATCTGTGAGCAATACCTTGCCGACTACACGCGACGCGGCTTCGTGGACGGTGTCGGCTTGCGCTTCCCCGCGATCACGGTGCGGCCGGGCAAGCCGAACGCGGCGGCAAGCGGATTCTATTCGGGGATCATCCGCGAACCATTGGCCGGCCTGGAAGCTGTCCTGCCAGTGCCCGATACGAAGCGGAACACGCATGCGAGTCCGCGCGCGGCGATCGGCTTCTTGGTCCACGCCGCGGGCATCGACGGGGCAAAGCTCGGGTTGCGACGCAGCCTGACGATGCCCGGCGTCGCCGTCACGGTCGGCGAGCAGATCGAAGCGTTACGAAAGATCGCAGGCGATAAGGTCGTCGCACGCATCAAGCGCAAGCCGGACGAAACGATCATGAAGATCTTTCCGAATGAATCCGTGCGCTTCGACACCAAGCGGGCGCACGCGCTCGGATTCAAGGCAGACAAGGATTTCGCGGAGATCATCCGCATCCACATCGAGGAGGATCGCGGAGGGACCTTCGTTGCGTAGGTTACGGTCACCCAGAGTCATGACAGACGCATGCGCTTCCCGGCCCCTCTGATCCCCGCGACGCTTAATCGTCGTTACAAGCGTTTCCTCGCCGACGTCACTCTTGGTGACGGTACGGAGACCACCGTTCACGTAGCGAACCCGGGCTCGATGCTGGGGCTTGCAGCGCCCGGAAGCCGAATTTTTCTCTCCAGGTCCGAGAAGGCGGGACGCAAGTTGCCGCTCAGCTGGGAGCTCGTGGAAGTTGATTTCGGCAGCGGCCCTGAACTCGTCGGTGTGAACACGGGTCATCCCAACCGACTGGTTGAAGAGGCGATCAGCAAGGCGGCCGTCGCGGAATTGCGTGGATACGGTCGGCTGCGGCGAGAAGTGCGATACGGCAAGGCGAGCCGCGTTGACTTGTTGCTGGAGACCGACGGTAAGCCTGCGTGCTTCGTCGAGGTGAAGAACGTGCACATGATGCGGTCGAAGGGTCGCGCCGAGTTCCCCGATAGCGTTACTGCACGGGGTGCCAAACATCTCAAGGAGCTTGCCGAGGAGGTCCGCAAGGGCGGGCGAGCGGTGATGGTGTTTTTGGTGCAAATTGGCTCGGCCGAAAGCGTTGCTCTGGCGCGCGATATCGATCCGGCGTACGGAGCGGCCTTTGATCGCGCGTGTGAAGCCGGCGTTGAGGCGATTGGACTTGCCTGTTGCGTGTCTCCGGAAGGAATCGAGGTCGTGCGGCCGGTGCCGGTCCTCGGCTGAGATTCCTTGCACCTTTGGCATGATCCCCTACATTTGGGGTTTCGCCGGTACCAAATGACCTACGTCGAAGCCGCCACCGCACCGCTGCGCAAGACCGGGCAGATCAAGCTGCACGGACCGGAAGGCTTTGCCGGAATGCGCCGGGCCGGCCAACTGGTCGCAGAAGTGCTAGATTTCCTTGTCCCGGAGGTGCGACCCGGCATGACCACCGAGGCCCTCGATCAGTTCGTGTTCGACTTCGCCATGGAGCGTGGTGCGCTACCGGCGACGCTCATGTACCGGGGCTACGGAAAATCGATCTGCACATCGATCAATCACGTGGTCTGCCACGGGATCCCGAACGACAAACCGCTGCGCGATGGGGACATCGTCAACATCGATGTAACGCTTGTGCTGGACGGTTGGCACGGGGATTCGAGCCGCATGTACACGGTCGGCGAAGTGCCGCGTCGGGCCGAACGGCTGATCGAGGTGACGCACGAAGCGATGATGGCCGGTATCGAGGCGATCCGTCCCGGTGGCACGATCGGCGACATCGGCGCCGCGATCCAGGCGGTGGTTGAGCCCAACCATATGAGCGTCGTGCGCGATTTCTGCGGCCACGGAGTCGGCCGGCTGTTCCACGATGAGCCAAACGTGGTGCATGTCGGCCATAGTGGGGAAGGGGCGCCACTGAAGCCTGGCATGTTCTTTACGGTCGAGCCGATGATCAATCTCGGCCGCCCGCATGTGAAGGTCTTGTCCGATGGGTGGACCGCCGTCACGCGCGACCGCTCGCTGTCAGCGCAGTTCGAGCACACGGTCGCGGTCACGGAAATGGGCGTGGAGATTTTCACGCTTTCGCCGGCTGGGTTGCATAAGCCACCTTATACAACCTAGGCTCAATCCCTATGAACGGGACGAAGAAGACTTCCGGGTTCACGGAAGCTCCGCACTATCATGGCCATCGCGGTCGGCTGCGCGCCCGCTTTCGCGACGCGGGCGCCGATGCGCTCGCGGACTACGAGTTGCTCGAGTTGATCCTGTTCCGCGCGCTACCGCGACGTGATGTGAAGCCGTTGGCCAAGGCATTGCTTGCGCGCTTCGGCTCTTTTCCGGAGGTGATTGCGGCCTCGCCTTCGCTGCTGGCGGAGATCGACGGCATGGGCGACGCGGCGATCGCGGAATTCAAGATTGTGCAGGCGGCGGCACATCGGCTCGCGCGCGGGGAGGTGAGGCGAAGGCCGGTGCTTTCCTCGTGGTCATCGGTGCTCGACTATTGCCGGACGGCAATGGCCTTCGCCGAACGTGAGCAGTTCCGAATTCTTTTCCTCGACAAGCGCAACCAGCTGATTGCGGACGAGGTGCAGCAGACCGGCACCGTCGACCACACGCCGGTTTATCCACGCGAGGTGGTGAAGCGCGCACTCGAACTTTCCGCGACCGCGCTGGTTCTCGTGCACAATCATCCTTCCGGCGACCCGACACCCTCTCACGCTGACGTACAGATGACCAAGCAGATCGTCGACGTTGCGCGGCCGCTCGGTATCGAGGTGCACGACCACGTCATCGTCGGCAAGGATGGGCACGCGAGCCTTAAGGGGCTGCGGCTGATCTCATGAGCATCAGGGCCGCGCCATCAGGAGCGGCCGCGGCTTGTCGGGCACCTTCGCCCAGACGCCGCCATCCTGGCGTTCGAAGCGAAGCGATTCGCCGTTCGGTGAGCGCAACACGACGTCGCCGCGCTCGAGCTGCCACGTGGTCGCTCCGAGGCGCTCGATAGCTTGGTCGCACTTGGGCTGCACCCGCAAACTGAAGAGTTCGTCCCCCGCGATTTCGTCGGAAAGGGTGATGCGACAGATCGGCGGTCCCCCGGGGCGGAGCAAGTTCCATTCGCCGAAGAGATCGGCGATCTGCACTCGATCGGAAGGATCGACGAACTGAAGATTGGCAAGAAAATAGACCGCGTCGTTCTCGCGGATCGCCTCGTAGACACCGCCGACGCCCTCGGTGAATTCCGCGACTGCGCGACCGTCGCGCCCGATCAGCAGGATCGCGCCGGCGATGCCGGGTGTCCACGCGGCGACCTCGCCGAGGAAGCCAAACTGCGCGCCGCATTGGCTGCGATCGAAGGTCAGCAGGAAACCGGGCCCAGCCGGCTTCCCCTCGAGCATCATCCTGCATTTGCGCGAGTTGTCAGCGCTTGCGAGCTCATACTGGGCGGAAAGCGCCCGCACTTCTGCCGGATCCGCCTTGCTCGAGGGCGCCTGTGCGCTCGCAGCGGAAGCCAGGCAAACGGTCAGCACAACGACGAAGTACTGCTTGCGCATGCCGGGAATTTAGCACGTGCCAGCATATTCGGGCACGTGGCGTTCGGCGGTCAACGCTTCTTCGCCGGCCAGGGCGTCTCGGGAACGGGCGTGATCGGGCCTTTGCCTTCGGCCCAGGACTTTAGATTGTCGACTACGAGCTGGCCCATGGCGCGCCGTGTTTCGACCGACGCGGAACCCACATGCGGCAGCAGCACAACATGGTCCATATCGATCAGCTCCTTGGGGACGCGCGGTTCGTCGGCGAAGACGTCGAGGCCGGCGGAAAGGATTTTCTTGTTGCGCAGCGCCTCGATCAGCGCCGGCTCGTCCACGACCGAGCCGCGTGCGACATTGATCAACACGCCGTTCGGTCCGAGCGCCTCCAGCACCTCGCGATTGATCATGTTCTTGGTTGCCGCGCCGCCGGGTACGATGACGATCAGGACGTCTATGTCGCGTGCCATGGCGACGAGATTCGGATAGTGGCGGTAGGTGACACCTTCGGCGGGTCGGCGGCTGTGATAGACGACGGGCAGTCGGAGCGCTTCAATGCGGCGGGCGATTGCCTTGCCAATGCGGCCCATGCCGACGATGCCGACCTTCCGGCCGCGCAGCGTGGCGCTCAGCGGAAACGGCTTTTCGAGCCACTTGCCGGCGCGCAAATATCGCTCCGACTGTGGGAGCTGTCGCACGGTGTTGAGCAGGAGGCCGAGTGTGGTGTCGGCCACCTCCTCGTCGAGCACGCCGGGCGTGTTTGTGACAACGATGCCGTGCTCCCCGGCCCACTTGGCATCGACGGAATCGTAGCCGACGCCGAAATTGCCGACGATTTCGAGATTCGGCATCGTCTGCATCAGGGCGGCACTGATTGGCACCGCGCCGAAGCTGATGATCGCGCGCACCTTCGGCGCGATCTCCTTGAAGAATGCCTCGCGATCGGACGCCTTGTGCAACTTGTGCACAGTGAAGAGCCGGTCGATCTGTTCTTCCACAAATGCAGGAACCGGTCCGGTTTGCAATAGCTCAAATTTGTCTGCTGCCATCAATGCCTCGGTGGTGCGGAAGGAACGCCGCGACACAATAGGGTCTGCAGGCGGGTGCGTTCAATCGTGTCGAAGAAGATGTCGCGGTCGAGTCACTTGACCCGGGACGGCGGGTCCGGCAGGAGCGTCGCACGGGCACGGGCAGTATCCCATGTTGGCCATCCATCGTTCGACCATCGATCTCCGGTACGTGCAGCAGGTGCGCAAGACCGTGCTGCTGGTGGCGATCGTGGCCGCCATCTCGCTGATGATCTTCGGCGATTCTCGCTGGCCAGGCGGCACGAACATGCACGAGGCGATCGAATGGGTCGGTCTCGTTCTGATCGTGCTGTGCATCCTCGGCCGAACCTGGACCTCGATCTATATCGGCGGACATAAGGTGCGCGAGCTTATCACCGGCGGTCCGTACTCGGTAACGCGCAATCCACTCTATTTTTTCTCGGTGCTTGGTGCTGCCGGCGCGGGCGCGCAGCTTGGCAGCATCGTCCTTGCCGTAGTCGCAGGATCGATCGCCTGGCTCGTCTTCCATCTCGTCGTGATGAAGGAGGAGCGCGTACTCGTTACCCATTTCGGCAATAAGTATCGTCACTACCTCGCGGCCGTGCCGCGGTTTCTTCCCAGTCCGTCGCTTTGGCGCGACGCCGAAAAACTTCAGGTACATCCCGGCATCGTGCGGCGGACGTTCGTCGACGCGTGCGCATTCCTGTTTGCGATCCCGGTAGCCGAGGGGTTCGAGTACCTACATGACGCTGGTGTGCTCGCCGTCTTCTTCCACCTCCCCTGAAGTCGCTCGTTTCGTGCGATAGTCCGTTGCCCGGCGTTTGCGGGGCTGAAAATGCGTTGGAGGAAGGTATGACCAAGGAACGGATCGGCTTTGTCGGCGTGGGCCTCATGGGCCACGGCATGGCGAAGAACCTGCTCGAAAAAGGTCATGCGCTGACCGTTCTCGCTCATCGCAATCGTGCGCCGGTGGACGATCTCGTGAAACGTGGGGCAAAGGAAGCGAAGAGCGCGGATGAAGTCGCGAGGCAATCCGATATCGTGTTCCTGTGCGTGACCGGGTCAGCCGAAGTCGAGGCGAACGTGCGAGGGCCCGGGGGCTTAAAAGCCGGCGCGCGCAAGGGCCAAATTGTCGTTGACACGTCGACGTCCGATCCGAATTCCACCTTGGCGCTCGCGAAGGAGCTCGCGCCACTTGGCGTCGCGTTCTGCGATGCGCCGCTTGGCGGAACGCCCGCGCAGGCCGAGGAGGGCAAGCTCTCCACGATGGTCGGCTGCGATGCAGAAGTCTGGCCGAGACTCAAGCCAGTGCTTGGTTGCTTTGCCGCAAAATCGGTTCGGCTTGGACCGGTGGGCGATGGGCACAAGATGAAGCTGATGATGAACTTTCTCGCGATGGGCTACGGAGCGATCTATGCGGAAGGGCTCGCGCTCGGGGCGAAGGTCGGGTTGTCGCCGCAGAAGATCGACAGCGTTATCCGTGGCAGCCGCATGGATTGCGGCTTCTATCAGACGTTCTTCTCCTACGTGATCGACCACAATCGCGAGGCGCACAAGTTCACGCTCCGGAATGCTGCGAAAGACATGACGTACCTCGCAAGCATGGCGAGCTCGGCCGGCATCAGGAATCCAATGGGCGCGGCCGTGCGGGATTATTATGCTGCAGCGGTCGCCGCGGGACGCGGCGAGGACTATGTACCGATGCTCTCGGACTTCGTAGCGGCGCAGAACGGAGTTTCAGTCCAGCGCTAGCGATTGAGCCACGCCACCGCGATTCCCGCGATCACCATCCCGATCGTGTCAAAGACGATCTGCTTGACCACGAGCGCGGGCGGGAAGGGCATCACAACATAGTAGATGAGATATATCGGAACGACGGCAAGCAGGGCGACCGCGATCCCGAAACGGATGCCCTGCGGGAGCCAGGGCTTGTTCTCCCGGCCCTTCGTGTAGATCCAGTTGAACGCCAGCGCAGTACTGAGGAACGCGATCGCCATGAACGGCCAGAGCTGGGAGAATTCACTCATCGGCCGCATCAGGTTCTTCAGCTGGGCGTAATCCGCGCTCAGCAGCACGCCGTGAACAACGAAGCTGATCGCCCAAAACAGGATAAACAGAGCGACCACTGAAATTGCGAACTTGCGGTCCATGATGGCTCCTCCGTTCTGCCGGATCAGACGAGCGCGGAGACCGGCTTCTCCACAATATCCCTGAAGGCGGCGAGCAGTTGCGCACCGAGCGCGCCATCGACTACGCGATGGTCGCAGGAGAGCGTGACCGTCATCAGGCTTGCGAATGCGATGCCGCCGTCCTCTTTTTCGATCGGCTGACGGCGCGCGCCGCCGACCGCGAGGATCGTTGCGTGAGGCGGATTGATGATCGCGGAGAACTCACGCACGCCGAACATCCCGAGATTGGAGACCGCCGTCGACCCGCCTTGATATTCGTTGGGTCTTAGCTTGCGCGCGCGCGCACGGGCGGCGAGGTCCTTCATCTCGGCCGAGATCGACGAGAGGCGCTTGGAGTCGGCCTCGCGGATCACCGGGGTGATCAATCCACCCTCGATCGCGACAGCAACCGCCACGTCGGAACGCTTGAAACGCAAGATACGATCGTCGGCCCACACAGCATTCGCCGCGGGAACGCGCTGAAGTGCTGCGGCCCATGCTTTCACGACGAAGTCATTGACCGAAAGCTTGAACGCCGGCGTACCGTCGTTGCCATGAGGAGCCGAAGAATTTGCCTCCTCGCGCAGCGTCAGCAGCCGGCCGATGTCCACATCGATCGTCAAATAGAAATGCGGAATAGTCTGTTTCGCCTGCACGAGACGGCTCGCTATCGTGCGGCGCATGCTGTCGAGCGGGACCTCCTCGTAGGGTGCGTCGCGATAGATCGCTTTGATCTGATCGAGCGTGAGACCGCCCGCCGAGACTGCGCGGTGGGCAGAAGGCGCCAATTCGATATCCTTCGCGACGATGCGGCCATGGGGGCCGGTGCCCTTTACGCGCGACAGATCGATTCCCGCTTCGGCGGCGAGGCGCCGGGCAAGTGGTGTCACAGCGTTGCCACCGACTTTGGCCGGCCCGTAACCGCGCTCGGGTGTTCGTACTTCAAAATATGGGTCTAGTTTGATCGGTCCGGCCCTATGCGGAGCCGGCGGTGCCGGAAGCGGCGCGGCCGCAGGTGCAGCAGCCTTGGGCGAAGCCTTTTGCGGTGCGGTAGGTGCGGTCGGCAGAGCGGTCGGCGCCGCGTTCACGCCGGCGCCGTCGGAAATAACGGCGACAATAGCCCCAACGGGTGCCTCGTCGCCCTCGGGCACGCGGATTTCGGCGAGCGTTCCACCGACGATAGCCTGAATTTCCATGGAGACCTTGTCCGTCTCAATCTCGAAGAGATTGTCGCCGGGCTTCACGGGGTCGCCGACCTTCTTGAACCAGGTGGTGACCTTCCCCCGGTCGACGGTCTCGCCGAGCTGCGGCATCAGGACATCCATGACCCGATTCTCGTCCCGTCCGTCCGCTCTCTACCAGTTCACCGAGATGTACTGCGTCTCGAGATACTCCTTCAGGCCCTCGTGCGCTCCCTCGCGGCCGATGCCCGACTGTTTCATGCCGCCGAACGGCGCGGCCGGGTCGGAGACGAGTCCGCGGTTCAGGCCGATCATGCCGAAGTCGAGCCTCTCCGATACGCGCAGCCCGCGCTTCAAGTCGCCCGTATAAAGGTAAGCGACGAGACCATATTGGGTGTCGTTCGCGCGCTTGATCACTTCATCCTCGGTCTTGAAAGTCTGGATCGAGGCGACCGGGCCGAAAATCTCCTCGTGCAGCATTTCAGCGCCATCGGGTACGTTGGTGAGGACAGTCGCCGGATAAAAGAATCCAGGTCCGTTCGGCGCCTTGCCGCCGACAAGAATCTTTGCCCCCTTCTTCACGGCATCGTCGACGAGGTGAATGACTTTGTCGCGGCCTTCGGCGTTGACCAGAGGTCCAAGGTTCACGCCGTCGTCAAGGCCGTTCCCCATTTTCAGACCCGCCATCTTATCCTTGAGCTTCGTTGCGAACGCGTCATGCACCTTCTCGTGCACGTAAAAGCGGTTCGCGGCGGTGCAGGCCTCTCCCATGTTGCGCATCTTGGCGACCATGGCGCCGTCGATCGCGGCATCAATATCCGCATCTTCGAACACGATGAAAGGCGCGTTGCCGCCAAGTTCCATCGCCGGATTGACGACATTATCGGCCGCGGAATGCAGGAGCTTGCGGCCGACCTCCGTTGAGCCGGTGAAGGAGATCACGCGCACGCGCGGATCGTGCAGCATTGCGTCCACGACTTTGCCGGAACGGCGCGAAGGAATGACGTTCACGACGCCCGCCGGCACGCCGGCCTCTTCGAGGATCGGCATGAGCGCGAGCATCGTCAGCGGCGTCTCCGACGCGGGCTTGAGCACGACCGTGCAGCCCGCGGCGAGCGCCGGTCCGATCTTGCGTGTCGCCATCGCGGCAGGGAAATTCCATGGGGTTACGAGCACGGCGACGCCCGCCGGCTTGTGATGGACAAGAATGCGCGCACCCGACGACGGCGCGGTACGCATGTCGCCGTAATTGCGAACGCCTTCCTCGGCAAACCAGCGGAAGAACTCGGCCGAATAGGCGACCTCGCCGCGGGAATCCGCCAGCGCCTTGCCATTTTCGATCGTGATCAGCTTCGCGAGGCGCTCCTGATCGCGCATGATGAGTTCGAACGCCTTGCGCAGGATTTCGCCGCGCTCGCGCGGTTTCCTCGCTGCCCAGGCTTCGAAAGCGTTGCCGGCGGCGTCGACGGCGGCTTTGGCGTCATCAACGCTTGCGCTCGCGACCGAGGCGATGACCCGCTCGGTGGCGGGGTCGATCACGTCGAAGCGCTCGTTGTCAGAAGATTTGCGCCATTTGCCGCCGATCCAGAGGTCGGTCGGGACGTTGGCAAGCAGATTGTCATACATGCGGCACCTATGCGGAGAGCGAACGGCGCACCCGCTCGACGATACGGTCCACGGACGGGATCGCCGCGTCTTCAAGGACGTCGGCGCAGGGCAGCGGAATATGCGGCGTGGTGATACGGACGGGTGGTCCGTCAAGGTCGTAGAACGCCTCGTCGGCCACGATCGACACGATCTCCGCGCCCCACCCGCACAAACGTGGGTTCTCCTCCACAGTAAACAAGCGGTGGGTGCGGGCCACCGAGCCGAGAATGGTCTGCGTATCAAGCGGCACGAGCGAGCGCACGTCGATCACCTCGCAATCGACGCCGTGCTCGGACTTGAGCTTTTCGGCGGCTTCGAGCGCGCGTGGGACCATGAGGGCGAGCGCAGCAATGGTCGCGTCTTTGCCGGCCCGCAGGATGGCGGCGGTGCCGAGGGAGTCGACAATCTCGCCGTCCGGCACGTCGCCCTTTATCGGATAGAGGGACTTGTGCTCGAAAAAGATCACGGGGTCCGGGTCGCGCACCGATGCTGCGAGCAACCCGATCACGTCCCGCGGAGAGGAGGGCGCAACGACCTTCAACCCCGGAATCATCATGCACCAGTTCTCAACGCTCTGGCTGTGTTGGGCTCCAAAGCGCGCCGCGCCGCCGTTTGCCGTGCGCACAACGAGCGGGCATTTGGTCTGGCCGTTGGATATGTAGCGGTGCTTGCCGAATTCGTTCGCGATGTAATTGAAGCAGACCGCGAAGAAATCCGAGAACATAATCTCGGCGATCGGCTTGAGCCCGGTCATAGCCGCGCCCATGGCGGCGCCGAGAATCGCCTGCTCGGAGATCGGCGTGTCGCGAACCCGCTTGGGTCCGAACTGCTCTAGGAGGCCGACCGTGGTCTTGAAGACGCCGCCGGCGGCAGCCACGTCCTCGCCGAAAAAGACGACGTCGGGATCGCGCTGCATTTCCTGCGCGATACCGCGGGTGACCGCGTCACGATAGGTCAGTTCCGCCATGACCAGCCTCCGTCCGCATATACATCGCGTGTCAAAATATCGATCGGAGGAGGTGGTGCCGCCTTGCACTTCTCCGTCGCGCGGTCGACTTCCTGCTTCACCTCGGAGTCAATACGATCGATCTCTTCGTCTTCGATGCCGAACTGAATCAGGCGCTCGCGATAGATTTTGATCGGGTCGCGCTGCCTCCACTTGTCGAGTTCGCCATCCGGCCGGTATTTGGCAGGATCAGCGCGCGAGTGTCCGCTGTAGCGGTACGTTTTACACTCGATGAGCGATGGGCCACCGCCATTCCTCGCCTTCTCGTAGGCAGCAAGCGCCGCGCGGTAGACCTCGTCCGCGTCCTGGCCGTCCACCACGATCGCATCGAGACCGTAGGCGCCGGCCCGGCCGGCCGCCGGGTTTTCGACTGCGGTCACTTCGCCGATCGGCGTGTACTCCATGTAGAGATTGTTCTCGCACACGAAGACGACGGGAAGCTTCCAGACAACAGCGAAATTCAGCGCCTCGTGGAAGTAACCGATGTTTGTCGTGCCGTCGCCGAAGAAGCAGACCGAGACGTCCTTCTGGCCTTTGTACTGCGCGCGCCATGCGGCGCCGCAGGCGATCGGCATGTGCGCGCCGACGATGGCGTAGGAACCCATGACGCCATGCTCCTCGGACGTCAGGTGCATGGAGCCGCCCTTGCCGCGCATCAGGCCATTGTCGCGCTGCATCAGTTCGCCCAGCACCTTCTCAATCGCGACGCCTCGGGCGAGCGTGTGGGCGTGGCCGCGGTAGGTGCAGAAACTCAGGTCGCCGGGCTTCATCGCTGTGGCAAATCCTGCTGCCACGGCTTCCTGACCGAGCGAAAGATGGCTCGTGCCCTTCACCAAATTTTGCAGAAACAGGTCGAAGGCGCGCTGCTCGGCTTCCCGGATCACGACCTGCGTACGGTACATCTTGAGCCGCGTCTCCTCGCCGATGTCGTCATTCGGCACGCGGGCTGGTTTCCTCGCCATTCTTCGACCTCTTTGGATTATCGTGCCGGACGGAAGGGCACCGTTCCGGGTCGCTCTGCGGCCCGCAAATTAGCGCCAGATGCGACGCAGTGGCAACGTGGCGCCGCATCGGTGCCCACGCCGCGGTTGCGCGGTGGGACGGGCCATGGCGGGCTCACATCTCTCCCTTCACCTTGCGCTCGCGATACAGGAGATAGAGGCCCGACGCGATGACGATCGCCGCGCCGATCAGCGTGTAGCCACTCGGAATGTCGCCGAACACCAGGAGGCCGCCGGCCACGTACCAGATCAGCTGCGTATAGATGTAGGGGGCGAGGATTGGTGCGGGGGCGTAGCGGTGCGCGAGAATCAGGAACAGGTGACCGACCCAGCCCAGTGCGCCCACCGCGATCATCCCGGCGATAACCAGAGGGTCGTTTGGCGTGACCCATATCGCCGGCATGGGCACGCAGGCCGCAACAAAGCCGACCAACGCGGAATAGAACACTGTCGTTGCAGTGGAGTCGTGGCCCGCGAGGAAGCGCGTGGAAATATTGTAGATTGCGTAGCAAATCATGCTCAGCACGGAGAAGACGGCGACCGGATGAATGCCGCCCATGCCTGGACGCGCAATGAGCAGTACGCCGCAGAAGCCGATGACGATTGCGGTCCAGCGCCGCCAGTGAATCCACTCGCCAAGCAATGGGCCTGATAGCAGGGCGATGAGGAAGGGCGTCGTGAAGGCGATCGTAGCGGTCTGGTCGAGTTGAAGGTAGCGAAGCGCAATAAAGTTGAAAGCGGTGGAACCGAAAAGGAGCGCTGATCGGCCGACCTGGAGCCAAGGCCGTCGTGTCGCAAACATTCCCGGCACGGTCCACGGATTGAGAACGATGAACGACAACGCAAAGTGGCTCGCATAGCGCGCCCACACGACTTCGAGCGTTGGCAGATACAGCGTCAGCCATTTCGCGATCGTGTCGAGACCGGCAAAGCAGAAGAGCGCCGCGCACATCAAGCCGATGCCGATCAGGCGCGCGCGTGGATCGGTCGCCGCCGGTAGATCGTCCAGCGGCGCGTTGAAGATCTGCTTGAACATCAGGAATCCCGTTGCAGCGCGCTCTCGTGCCAGCGGCGCAAGATAAGGTGCTGAATGAGGGAAAGAACTGCAAAGATCGCAATGCCGGCGAGCGAAATCAGCAGGAGCGCCGCGAACATGCGGGGCACGTTGAGGCGATAGCCGGATTCGACGATGCGATAGGCGAGGCCGGAACCGCGGCCGCCGACACCGGCAGCGATCTCGGCCACCACGGCGCCGATGAGGGCAAGTCCGCCGGCGATGCGCAGGCCGCCGAGGAAGTAGGGAAGTGCCGCAGGAATGCGGAGCAGGAACAGGGTCTTCAGGCGGCCGGCGCCATAGAGCGCGAACAGGTCGCGCAGGTTGTGATCGACCGAGGCGAGACCGAGCGCGGTGTTCGACAGGATCGGAAAGAAAGCGACGATCCAGGCGCATACCAGCACCGCGGTTTCCGGTTCGAGGTAGATGAGCAGCAGCGGTGCGATGGCAATGATCGGCGTCACTTGCAGGATTACCGCGAACGGAAACAGCGACAGCTCGACGAGCCGCGCGCTTGCAAACAGGATTGCAAGCAGGACTCCGCCGATTACAGCAGCGAGGAGCGCAAGCGCCGTCGTCTTTAGCGTGACGGCGAGTGACACCGAAAGGACTTCCCAATCGGAGACAAGTGTACCGAGGATCAGGAGCGGACTCGGCAGAACGTAGGGCGGGATCGAGTTCGCTCGCACCGCCAATTCCCAAAGAGCGAGCGCCAGCAAGAGAGCGAGCGCCGGCATGAGATAGCGCAGCGCGATCTCAAGCGGATGCCGGCCATTTGCGGTCGGGCGCGGCATCAGCCTTCCCTCATGACGCGGGCGAGCGCTGCGGACACCCTTCGGCACTGGGCGCCATATTCGGGCGATGTGCGAAAGCGGCCGATGCGCGGCTCCGGGGCTTTGACGACGAACTCTTCGGCCACCCGCCCCGGGCGCGGCGTCAGCATGAGGATGCGTGTGGAAAGGTAGACCGACTCAAACACTGAATGAGTGACGAACACGACGGTGCAGTCGAGCCTTCGCCAGAGTGCGAGAAGGTCGTCGTTGAGCTTGAAGCGAGTGATTTCGTCGAGCGCCGCGAACGGCTCGTCCATGAGCAGCAGTTGCGGGCGCGTGACGAGTGCGCGTGCAATTGAGACCCGCATCTTCATGCCGCCGGAGAGTTCGCGCGGGTAAGCGTCGCGAAAATCCGAAAGGCCGACCATCTCGAGCGCGTCGTCGACGCGCGATGTCGCTTCGTCGTCTACACCTCCCTTGAGCCGTAACGGCAGGCGCACGTTGGCCGCGACGGTCGCCCAGGGCAGCAAGGTCGGTTCCTGAAACACGAATCCGATCTCGTGTGCGCCAACGGCGGACCGAACGATCCGCCCCTTGCTAGGCTCTGTGAGGCCAGCGAGCAGTCGCAGCGCCGTCGACTTTCCGCAGCCGGACGGACCAAGGAGGCTGAGAAACTCGCCGCGGCGGATCGTGAAGTCGAGCCCGTCGAGCGCGGCGACACCATTCGGAAACGTCTTGCCGACAGCGCGAAAGGCGGCGAGCGAAGTGCTGCGGTTCTTCGGGAGGCGCGCGGCGGCGGGCATTGCGGCACTTATAGCATTTCACTCGTCGTCCCTGCGTCGCTCCGGGACGACGAGGACGCTAGTTCTTCCGTCGCAATTCGAGGCCGACCTTTTTGCCGACGAAGCGGGTATCGATCGCTTGGCGCCAGTCAACCGACGCCTTGACTACGCCCGCCCTCGCCATCTTGTCGAAGAAGCTCTTCACCCGCGCTTCGGTAATGATGCCAATGCCTAACTTGAGCGAGTCGCCGGAGTCGACGATGCCGTATTCGCGCATTTTGGCGACCGAGAAGGCGATGAGATCGTCGGTCATCTCCGGATTGTGCTTCTTGATCAGCTCGTTCGCCTTGCGATTGTCGCCATAAATGTAGTTGTACCAGCCGATGGTGGAGGCATCGACGAAGCGTTGCACGAGACCGGGATTCTTTTGCGTCAGCTCGGTACGCACCTCGATCGTGGTCGAATAAGTGTCAAAGCCCTGGTCAGCAAGCAGGAAGATCTTGGGTTTGAAGCCCCCTTGTTTCTCGACGACAAAGGGTTCGGACGTGACATAGCCCTGCATTGCGAGCTTCTTGTCGGCCAAGAACGGCTGTGGGTTGAAGGTGTACGGACGCACTTGCTCGTCGCGGAATCCGTACTGAGATTTCAGCCACTGATAATAGGTGGCGACACCTTCGGCCGAGACGAGGATGTTCAGACTCTTCAGGTCGGTGAATTTCTCGACGCCGCTGCCCGGATGCGCGAGCAGAACCTGCGGGTCTTTCTGAAACATCGACGCGACGACGACGGTCGGGATCTTGCGTTCAACGGCGTCGAACGCCTGAAGCAGGTTCGCGCCCATGTAGAAGTCGATCTTGCCGACCGCGAGCAGCAGGCGGTTGTTGATCTGCGGCCCGCCCGGGACGATCGTCACATCGAGTCCGTACTTCGCGTAGGTCCCGTCGGCGACGGCCTGATAAAAACCGCCGTGCTCCGCTTCTGCGACCCAGTTGGTGCCGTAAGTGACCTTGTCGGTCGCATGCAGTGAGGTCGCGAACGTCACCCCCGCGAAGGCGGCGAGACCAGCGATCAAGACGCGTGGTCGGCTAGGCATCGTCGAACTCCCTCGCGCGGTACAGGCTGCGCTTTGCCGGTTGAGCCGTGCAATCAGCATGCCGGGCCGCGAGACTCAAGTGCGGGGACGCGGCGCAAGGTCTCTCAGCATGAATGTTAATCAAGTGCGAAAATTCCTGCCCACGGGGCGGGCAGGCGCTGGGACCGGCTGCTTGCGGGTGGCGGGGTTCTGCTCCTAGGGTGCGGCGCAATCTTGCAGGTCGGACATGCTCCCGAAGCGGCAATGGATCGAGATGACGTGGGAGGATTTCCGCGCGGATGACGCCGCGCGCTGGATCGCCGTGCTCCCCGTTGCCGCCACCGAGCAGCATGGGCCACATCTTCCGCTCGGCACCGACGGCTTGATTGCAGAAGGATACCTTGCGCGCTCGCTCAAACTGATGCCGGAATCGTTGCCGGTTACGGTCCTACCGGTCCAGTGGATAGGAAAGTCGGACGAGCATCTTGCGTTCCCGGGCACGCTCACGCTAACCGCTGAAGTAGCCATTCGCGCCTGGACCGAAATCGGCGGAAGCGTGCACCGAGCGGGCGTGCGGAAACTCGTGATGGTCAGCTCACACGGCGGCAACAGCGCCGTGCTTGATATTGTCGCGCGCGATCTGCGGGTGCGGCACGGCATGCTGGCGGTGTCGGCTGCCTGGAGCCGCTTCGGATTCCCGGAAAAGATGTTCACGGACGTCGAGCGCGCCCATGGCATCCATGGCGGTGCGATCGAGACGTCGCTGATTCTTGCCTTGCGGCCCGACCTCGCGCGCAAGGGCAAGTTCGCGGATTTCAAGTCGGAGACGATCGCGATCGAACGCGAGTTCGCGCGCTTGCGTGCGGACCGGCCGGCGGGCTTCGGCTGGATGACGCAGGATCTGCATCCCGCCGGAGCGCTCGGCGATGCAGGGGCGGGATCGAAAGACAAAGGCGAGGCCACCCTGGAACACGGCGCGCGCGCCTTCGTCGAGCTGCTGGAAGACGTGAATCGCTTCGACTTGAAGCGACTGAAGGACGAGCCGGGTGGCTAGCAACCGTCCGTGGCCGCGTGACTGACGTTGTGCGCAGGCAGTGATAAGTGATATAATATAGCATTATCCCGCTCGGTATTTTCGTGATGCAGAACCAACTTTCACATCAGCACCCGGTGCGAGCGGCGGCCGCAGTCGGTGTGTCGCTGTTGCGGCTTTCGATCTGGCAGCGACTTGCAATCGCCGCGGCGCTTGCGGCCGTTTTGTGGGTTGCGGTCGCGTGGGCGCTGCTCGGGACAACGTCGTGACCGCCGCGGTCCGTTTTCGCGATCTGACGCTCGGATATGACCGCCATCCGGCGGTACATCACCTGAGCGGCGCCGTTGCGGACGGGGCATTGCTCGCGCTTGTTGGGCCGAACGGCGCCGGCAAGACGACGCTGCTAAAGGGCATCGTCGGCCTCCTGTCGCCGCTCAGCGGCGCCATTGATCGCAATCCTTCGGCGCGCGAGGTCGCCTACCTCCCGCAAATCGCGGAGATCGATCGGAGCTTTCCGATCACGGTTTACGATCTCGTCGCGATGGGGCTTTGGCGCCGTGCGGGCGCAGTTGGGCGGATCGGCAAGAGCGAACGCGAACTCGTCGAGCGGGCGCTCGCGACGGTAGGTCTCGAAGGATTCGAGGATCGGGCGATCGGTACGCTTTCCGGCGGGCAAATGCAGCGGGCGCTGTTCGCGCGACTGCTGCTGCAGGATGCGAAGTTGATCCTGCTCGATGAGCCGTTCGCCTCGCTCGATGCCGGCACGGTTGCCGACCTTCTGGAACTGATCCGGCGCTGGCACGCAGAGCGGCGCACTGTGGTCGCCGTACTGCACGACTACGATCTTGTGCGGGATCGCTTTCCCGAGGCCCTTCTGCTTGCCCGCTCGCCCGTAGCCTGGGGGCCGACGGCAGAAGTGCTGCGACCTGAAAATCTGTTGCGCGCGCGCCGCATGTGCGAGGCATTCGACACGCACGCCGCGGTCTGCGACGAGAACGCAGCCTAACCAGATACACCATGTACGACTTGCTTTTTGCGCCCTTCGCCGAGTTCGAGTTCATGCGGCGCGCAATCGTCGGCATGCTGGCGCTGTCACTCGGCGCGGCCCCGATCGGCGTGTTCCTTATGTTGCGGCGCATGAGCCTTACCGGCGACGCCATGCAGCATGCGATCCTGCCAGGTGCCGCGCTGGGGTTCCTGGTAGCGGGCTTCAATCTGTTTGCGATGACGATCGGCGGCATCATCGCCGGCTGCGCGGTCGCCATCGGGGCGGGCGTGGTCGCACGGACGACCGAGCTCAAGGAGGACGCATCGCTCGCCGCCTTCTACCTCGTGTCATTGGCACTCGGCGTGCTGATCGTCTCCCTGCGTGGCTCCAACGTGGATCTACTGCACATCCTGTTCGGTTCCGTGCTTGCCCTCGATGACGCCACTCTGATCTTGATCTCGGCATTCGCCACCGTCACGCTCGCGGCACTCGCTGTCGCGTGGCGGCCACTCGTGCTCGAGTGTGTCGACCCGAATTTTCTGCGTTCGGTGAGCAGAGCCGGGGCGCCCGTGCATATCGGCTTTCTCGCGCTCGTTGTGCTGAACCTCGTGGGCGGCTTCCACGCACTGGGAACTTTGCTCGCCGTCGGCATCATGATGCTGCCGGCTGTCGCAGCGCGTTTCTGGGCCACGGACCTGACGCGCATGGTCGTGATCGCCGTCGTGGTTGCCTTCGCATCGGGTTTCGGTGGGCTGCTTCTCTCCTATCATCTGGCCGCGCCCTCTGGTCCGGCCATCATCCTTGTGGCGGGGCTGATCTATCTCATTTCGCTTGCCTTTGGTCCGGTCGGCGGCCTGCGCCGACGGTTTGCACCGGGCCGCCACCTCGAAGCTTAGGAGGCTCTGATGCTAACGCGCCGTCTGCTGCTCGCCGCTGTCCTTGCGGTTGCCGCTACGCCGGCCGCCGCCCAGGCAAAATTGCCGATCGTTGCGACCTTCTCGATCCTCGGCGATTTCGTGAAGAACGTCGGCGGCGATCGAGTCGCGCTTGTGACCCTCGTCGGCCCCGACGGGGATGCGCACGTCTATTCCGCGACGCCGTCCGACGCGAAGCACGTGACGGATGCCAGGATCGTGTTCACCAACGGCCTCGGCTTCGAGGGTTGGATGGAACGGTTGATCAGGGCGTCCGGAACCAAGGCTTCGATCGTCGTCACCACAAGGGGCGTGCGCACCCGCAAGATGGCGGGGGAGCCCGGACACGGCCACAACGAGATCGATCCGCACGCATGGCAGTCCGTGGCCAACGCGAAGATTTATGTTGCGAACGTTCTTGAGGCGCTAGTCAAGGCTGACCCGGAAGGGAAATCCGAGTACGAGGCCAACGCGAGAGTCTATCTCGGCAAGCTCGACGCGCTGGAGAAGGACATCAAGGAGGCCGTTGCCCGAATTCCGCCGGCACGGCGCAAGGTCATTACTTCGCACGACGCGTTCGGCTATTTCGAAGGGGCCTACGGGATCGATTTCATCGCACCGCAAGGAGTGTCAACCGAGAACGACGCGTCGGCAAAGGACGTTGCGCGTATCATCCGCCAGATCAAGGCGCAAAAGATCCCGGCGGTGTTCCTGGAGAACGTGTCCGACCCGCGTCTCGTTCGGCGGATTGCCGACGAGACGGGAGCCAGGATTGGCGGAACGCTTTTCTCCGATGCACTATCGGGAGTGCAGGGGCCGGCCGCGACCTACTTAGACATGATGCGGCACAACCTGCGCCAGTTCGCGGAAGCGCTGATGAGTTGAGCGTCTGTTACCAGCGCACGATCACGTTCTTGAACTGCCAGGCGTCGGCGGCGTCGAGCTCCTCAGGGAAGAGGGCGCCGCGTCCCGCCACGGGGGTCCAGTCAGTGTAAACGCCCACGACAGGCCCGAGATAGGGCGATTGCACCTGGAGGCAGCGGCGGAAATCGACCTCGTCCGCCTCGACGATTCCGGCATTCGGGTTCTCGATTGCCCACACCATTCCGGCAAGCACGGCGGAGGTCACCTGCAGGCCGGTCGCATTCTGGTAAGGCGCGATCATCCGCGTTTCTTCGATGGAGAGTTGCGATCCATACCAGTAGGCGTTCAGGCCATGGCCGTAGAGCAGGACTCCCAACTCGTCGACGCCGTCCACGATCTCATTCTCATCGAGGATGTGCCAAGTGGGCTGAACCTCCCCGCCCGCGCCGAACATCTCATGGAGCGAGAGCACCGCATCGTTCGCCGGGTGATAGGCGTAATGACAAGTCGGCCGGTAGATGACCCGGTCCTGGTCGCGCAAGGTAAAGAAATCGGCGATCGAGATGGCTTCGTTGTGGGTAACCAGGAAGCCGTATTGAGGGCCAGGGGTCGGGCACCAGGAGCGGACGCGGGTGTTGGCGCCCGGCTGCAGGAGGAAGATCGCGGCCCCGGTACCGCTTTGGTGGGTGCGGCCGTTCTCCGGCATCCAGCGCTCGTGGGTGCCCCATCCGAGCTCGGCGGGCTGCAGCCCCTCGGCGACGAAACCCTCGACCGACCACGTGTTGACGAACACGTTCATGGGCTTGGGGTTTTTTGAGCGCTGTGTGTCGCGCTCCGCGATGTGAATACCCTTCACGCCGGCTTGCATCATCAACCGTGCCCAGTCTTCGCGTGTCTTCGGTTCCTCAAACTGGATCCCGAGGTCGGTGGCCAAGTTGAGAAGCGCCTGCTTGACGAACCAGGACACCATGCCCGGATTGGCACCACAGCACGATACGGCGGTGAGGCCGCCTGGCTTTTTCCGGCGCGCTTCGAGCACGATTTCGCGCAGCGCATAATTCGTGCGCGCTGCCGGATCGATGCGGGTGTCGAAATAGAAGCCCTTCCAGGGCTCGATGACGGTATCGACGTAGAGCGCGCCGATCTCACGGCACAGCTCCATCATGGCGAGCGATTCGACGTCGACCGACACGTTCACGCAGAAGCCACGGTCCGGACCAGCTCGCAGCAGCGGCTCCATGATCTGGCGGTAGTTGTCGCGGACGAGCGCTTCCTTGATAAAGCGGATGCCGCGCTGGTCGAGCAGATGCCGATCCTTGTCCGAGGGATCGATGACTACGAATTTGGATTTGTCGTAACTGAAGTGGCGCTCGATGAGGGGCAGGACACCCTTTCCGATGGAACCGAAGCCGACGAGAACGATCGGGCCATCGATTTTCGCGTAAATCGGCCAATCGGCCATGATCAAGAACCTCCAGTCGATCGCGCCGTGCGCATCGAAGACCTCACTTACCAAGAATCCCTGTCACAAAGGCCACGCCGCGGTGTTCCGCGTCAATGTCTCGACGGCGGCAAAGCGTCCAAATGACAAGCAAACTCCCAAAAAAACAGCCCCCGGCGGCGAACCGGGGGCTGAGAACGAGAGTCGGAGGCGACTTTCGCCTTAGATGACGTACGACCTGAGTGGCGGGAAGCCGTTGAACGCCACCGACGAGTAGGTCGTTGTGTAAGCGCCGGCCGCCTCGATCAACACTTTGTCACCGATCTCGAGCGACACCGGCAGTTGGTACGGCGTCTTCTCATAGAGCACGTCCGCCGAGTCGCAGGTCGGGCCGGCGATGATACACGGCGCCGTCTTGCTACCGTCCCTCGGCGTGCGGATCGGATAACGGATCGCCTCCTCCATCGTCTCGGCGAGGCCGCCGAACTTGCCGATGTCGAGGTAGACCCAGCGGACGCTTTCATTGTCCGCCTTGCGTGAGATCAGAACGACTTCGGCCTCGATGATGCCAGCGTCGCCCACAAGCCCGCGACCGGGCTCGATGATCGTCTCGGGGATCCGGTTGCCGAATTGCTTGCGCAGCGCCTTGAAGATGGCGCGGCCGTAGTCCTGCACCTTGGGCACGTTGGGCCGCAGGCGCGCGGGGAAGCCGCCGCCAAGATTGACCATGGCGAGGTTGATGCCGCGCTCCGACATGTCGCGGAAGATGGCGGCAGCCGAGGCAAGCGCCTTGTCCCAAGCCTTCACGTCGTTCTGCTGGGAACCGACGTGGAACGAGATGCCGTGGGCCACGAGGCCGAGACGGTGAGCGTGCTCGAGCACGCGCGGCGCCATCTCAGGGACGCAGCCGAACTTGCGCGACAACGGCCACTCGGCGCCGGTGCCGTCGCAGAGAATGCGGCAGAAGACCTTGGAGCCGGGGGCCCCGCGAGCGACCTTCTCGACTTCGGCCTCGGAGTCGGCGGCGAACAAGCGCACGCCGAGCTCGTAGGCGCGCGCGACGTCGCGCTCCTTCTTGATGGTGTTGCCGAAGGAGATGCGGTCGGCGGTGGCGCCGGCGGCCAAGACGAGCTCGATCTCGCCGATCGACGCAGTGTCGAAGGACGAGCCAAGGTCGGCCAGAAGCTTCAGGATTTCAGGAGCCGGGTTAGCCTTGACGGCATAGAAGACGCGCGTGTCGGGCAGCGCCTTCGCGAAGGCCAGGTAGTTCTCCCGGATCACTTCCAAGTCGACGACCAGGCACGGGCCATCTTCGCGTCGTCGACGAAGGAATTTACGGATGCGTTCAGTCACCTCATTCGTCTCCTATTCCAAGCTTCGGGCGGTGATTGCCACTCATTCGCGCCGAATGCGCTTCGTCGTGGCGAGCCCCCGCCCGCTTTGCCGGCCAACGCCGGCCTCTTCTGCGCCGTTGCTTGGATGGGGAGTTTCCCGATCCGCACGCTGGCAAGAGTAGTGCCTCTTCAGTAACCCCCGGCTCTCCTTCAGCCGGTAGAGACAAAGAAGCCCGCTACGTCGTTGCTTTAAGTCGCGTCCCTCGCGGAGAGCGGGGTCGGCCGGTTCACTCCGG
>DATBJU010000079.1:0-12030 GCA_036556265.1 Xanthobacteraceae bacterium
CGCATGGCGTTCCTGCTGATCGGCACGATCGCGGCGGCGTCGGTGTTCGTGTTCTGGACCCTGCCGCCGGATGCGGGCGCCGCGCTGGCAAACCGACCGCCGATCGCCGCGCCGGACGCGTCGGATCAAAGGGTGGGCTAGGTTTCTCCGCTCGACCCCGCGAAAGCGGGGACCCAGCGCAGGAAAAACTGGATTCCCGCTTGCGCGGGAATGAGCGGAACGAGGGCCTATCGCCCTCCCCGAAACCCGGTCGCCAGCAGATAGAGCTCGGAGGAATCCGCCCGGCTCGCGGCCGGCTTGACGTGCTTCACGCTGGCGAAATCGCGCTTCAACTGCGTGAGCAACGCAGGCTGGGTCCCGCCCTGCAGCGCCTTGGCGAGGAAGCTGCCGCCGGGCCTGAGCACCTCGCGGGCGAATTCGGCCGCGGCCTCGACCAGCGCCATGATCTTCAGGTGATCGGTCTTGCGGTGCCCGGTCGCGTTCGCTGCCATGTCGCACAGCACGACGTCGGTCTGGCCGCCGAGTATTGCCTTCAGTTTCGCGGGCGCCGACTCGTCGAAAAAATCGAGGCGAACGAAGTCCACGTTCGGGATCGGCTCCATTTCGAGCAGATCGATCGCAACCACGCGCCCGCCCTTACCCGCGCCGACGCGCCGTGCCGCAACCTCGCTCCAGCCGCCGGGTGCGGCGCCGAGATCAATCACCTTCATGCCGGGTTTCAGCAGCCGATGCTTGTCGTCGATCTCGATCAGCTTGTAGGCGGCGCGCGAGCGAAGACCTTCGCTCCTCGCGCGACGCACGTAGGGATCGGCGAGCTGGCGCTGCAGCCAGCGCTGCGACGAAATCGA
Organism: Xanthobacteraceae bacterium; assembly: GCA_036556265.1. Lineage (GTDB taxonomy): Bacteria > Pseudomonadota > Alphaproteobacteria > Rhizobiales > Xanthobacteraceae > JAUSIF01. The sequence continues at coordinate 849 of DATBJU010000079.1, forward strand.
GCGGCCGCGCGCGGTGCGCAGCCGGTCGCGGCTTCTGCCCGACGCGCGGCTCATACAGTGTTGCCCGGTGACCACGCGCCATCGGCGCGCATCAGCTCGACCAGCATGCCCTCGCGCAGGCCGCGGTCGGCAACGCGCAGCCGCTCGCACGGGAACACGCGCCGGATCGCCTCGAGGATCGCGCAGCCGCCGAGCACGAGATCCGCCCGCTCGGCGCCAATGCACGCGTTGAGCACACGCTCCTCGTAGCTGGTCGTGAGCAAATGCTCGACCACTGCGTCGAGCTCGCTTGCCTCCATCCAAAGCCCGTCGACCTGACGGCGATCGTAGCGCGGAAGATTGAGGTGGAGACCGGCCATCGTGGTGACGGTGCCCGAGGTGCCGAGCAGATGCAGACCGTTCATGACCGGCGCGTTGGCGCGCGCCGCGAATTCCTGGACCAGCGGATGCACTTCCGCCACCATCGCGGCAAAAGTCGCGGGCGAGACTTCCCTGCCCCCGTACCGCTCCGCCAGCGTCACCACGCCGACCGGCAGCGACACCCATGACTGGATTGCGGCGAGCGGCGGGCCGTGGTCGACCGCGGCGCAGCGCCCGAGAAAGGCAAGCTCGGAGGAGCCGCCGCCGATATCGAACAGGATCGCTCCGGAAGCTTCCGCGTCCAGCAACGACGCGCAACCGTGCGCCGCGAGCCGCGCCTCGGTCTCGCGGTCGATGATCTCGAGGGCGAGGCCGGTCGCGGTGCGGACACGACCAAGAAATTCGTCGCCGTTCTCCGCCGCGCGGCAGGCTTCCGTCGCGATCAGCCGCGAGCGAACCTTTCCGTGGTAGCGCAGCTTCCCGGCGCAAACGCGCAGCGCGCCAATCGCGCGGTTCATCGCTGCGTCGGACAGGCGGCCCGACGATGACAGTCCCTCGCCGAGCCGCACGATGCGCGAGAATGAATCGACGACACGAAATGCGTCGTAGGTCGGGCGCGCGACGAGGAGCCGGCAGTTGTTGGTGCCGAGATCGAGGGCGGCGTAGCTCTGAACCGGCGGCGCGTCTCCGCCCCCGGGACCTGACGGGCGACGCCAGGGGCCCCGGTTCCGTCGACGACGGCGTGTTTTCGCCCTCGGCGCTGACGGCGGGCCGCTCGCGCGATCCGCGCGATCGTCCGGCATGTCGATCCTTTCCCGCACGGCCGGAACGCAAGGGCGCTCGACGGAAGTGCGGTAACTCCAATTGTCAGTTGCGAACAGAGTAGCAAGCGCGCGCGATCCGCGCAAAGGCGCGTGGAAGTTGATGGCTCAGCGGGCGTCCGCCGACCAAATGCGCTTGCGTGAAGCACGCATGTCAAATAATTGTCTGCGTACCAGCGTCGCCGGGGTCATGGAAAAACAGCCAGTCCAGCGTGTGATCGATCATGTGGTCGCGGCAGTCGATGCCGCGCCACGCTTGGACGATCCGTTCCTGCACCTCACGTTTTCGGGCATCTTTCCCGCCGATACCTACACGGCGATGCTCGACGCGATGCCGTCCGCGTCCGACTACCGGGCGCTCCCGGGCCGCGGCGGCAGCAACTTGCGGCCGGACGGCAGGTCGACGCGGGTGAAGATCGACCTCTTTCCCGAATACATCCGGCATCTTCCGCGCGAGAAGCAACCGGTATGGAATATCGTCGGCCGCGCGCTCTGCGCGCCGCCGGTTCGCGACGCGTTCGTAAGCAGACTGGCACCGGGTCTCGAGCACCGCTTCGGGTCCGGATACGCGAGCGTCGGTATGTATCCCATCCCGATTCTGACGCGCGATATCCCTGGTTATCGGATCAAGCCGCACACCGATACCCACTGGAAGGGCATCACGGTGCAGCTCTATCTACCGCGCGACGAGTCGTGGACGGACATCGGCACGATCTTTCACGGCCGCGAAAACGGCAAGCTCACGCGTGTAAAGCAGATGCGATTTGCACCGAATTCAGGGTATGCGTTCGCTGTCACCGACAGGAGCTGGCACTCGGCCGACCCGGTCCATGAGCGCGTGACCACCCGCGACTCGATCCTGCTGACCTATTTCGTCGATCAGGGTGCGCTGCGGGTCCTGCGCAACCGCGGCAAGCGCGTTGGCAATTTCATCCTGAATGAAGTGCGATACGCGACCGGCCGCTGAGCGGCGCGATCGGGGTCACGCCGGTCCCTCTCCCGGCTCGTATTCCGCGTGCTCGTGATGCGCTCCGTGCTCTGACCGACCGTTCCGGTTCGTCATCACACCACCGGCGATGGCCGCGAGAATCAACAGCGGCAACACGCTACGCGCCCTCAGGCCGCGAACGATCTGAAGGCCAGCAAGCAGAACAGCGGGCTCCTGCAGCAAGCGCGCGAGCGCACTCGTCTCCCGGGCTCGCTCACGCCGCACGCGCGCGCCGCGGCTGCGCACGACGAGCGCGACCGCGAGACCTGCGGCCGCGACGACCGCGAAGAGCGCGCCGAGCGCGGTCCAGGCTTCGAGCGTTCCGTAGTTCTGCTGCGTCCAGAGGAAGATCGCCACCGCGAAGCAGGCAAACGCGGCAGTTCCCGCCGCGGAGGAGATCGCCCCGGCGACGGCGATCTTCAGCGCGTCGTCGACCTTCCTCTTCAGGTCGTTGAACAAGCCTGAGATCACAGCGGCCTCGGATCAGCGGCGCCAGGCCGCGCCGATGATGAAGCCTGCCGCGACCGCGATGGCGAGCGTCGTGAACGGACGGTTTTGCACCGACTCCTCGATTGTATCGGCGAGCGTGTCGCGCATCTCGCGCATCGCGTCGGCTGCGTCCGCACCGAGCTCGCCTGCGTCCGACAGCGCACTGTCCACGGTCTGCCGCGCGCGATTCACCTGATAGCGCGCCCGGCGCGATGCCGTGTTGCGCGTCGCGGACAGGAGCTTCGCCACGTGGTCGCTGATCTGGGCCATGTCCTTCTTGAGCCGCTCAATCTCGCGGTCCATTTCGGGACTTGTGAGCTTGCCGCCGTTGCCGGCAGCACTCTTTTGAGGTTCTGCCATGACTGCCCTCTATGTGGATCCGAGTGTCACGGCCTCAACGCACCTGCGCGCCGGCGGTTCCGGACCGGTCAGTCGGGCAGCCGTACCTCGGCCGGAAAGAGGTGATTGAGAGCGACCGTACCGATGATGAGCAAGGGAACGGCAAGCAACGCGCCAAAGGGTCCCCAGAACCAGGCCCAGAACGCGACGGCCAGGAACACAAGAAGCGGGCTGAGCGCGAGTTGAAGCCCAACGATTCCGGGCGTGACGAACTCACCCTCGATGATCGAAACGGCAAGGAAGAACGCGGGAGCTGCCAAAGCGTAGGCGAGCGACTCGAAAGCCATCATTCCGACCCCGAGCAGCAGGACGATGGTGACGGCCGGACCGATGTACGGCATGAAATTCAGGATGAACGCGAGCACCGCCCATACGAGCGGATTAGGCAAACCGATCAGATAAGCGAAGCCGCCGAGCAGAAGTCCAAGCCCAACGTTGATGACCGCAATCGTCGCAAAGTAGCGGACGATACTCGCTTCCGTGTCGTTGAGAAAACGAATGGCATCGAGGCGCGCCTTTCGGTCACCCCAGAAGGTCAGAAATCGCCGGCGCAGCGACTCGCGGCCGGACAGAAAGAAGAACAGCGTGGCAAAGAAGATGATCAGCTGCCCGAGCGCGGGCGTGAGAACGCCCAGCATCGGCTGCACGAGCATGGCATAGATGTCGACGTCGAACGCCTTCTTCCCCTCGCCGGCCGGCTTTCCAGCGATGCTTTCACGCAAGCTGTCGAAGGCCGCGATCGGCCCATCGAGGAATCGCAATTTCTCGCGAAGGGCGGCGCCGAATTGCGGCGCCTTCTGGATCCAATCGGTCACCGGCTCGGCAAGAAGAACGATCGCATAGGACAGGGCTGCGAACAGCCCGCCGACGAGAAATAGCGCGGTAAACCAATGTGGAATGCCCGCTCGTTGCGCGAAAGTGAGCAGAGGCGTCAGGACGATCCCGAACACCAGCGCAAGCACGACCGGCATGACGACTGGCTGGGCATAGTGAAGCGCCGCGAGCAGAAGCAGCACGAAGATGCCCATCGTCGCGGCGCGCGCGGCCCCATTCCAGAAAAGCTCGGAGCGGATCGACCGCTGTCCGAGCCGGTGCCGGCCAGCAGGCAAGCGTGCGGGCTGCGAACGAATGTTCATGCTACCCGGTCTCCGGTGGACGCCGAGCGCCCCGCCGGTGAAAATGCCCGGCGGTGCAAAAGGTTGCAGCGCGCGAGGCGCGGCGCTTAAATGCCGGCCATTGTGGCCCGAGCGAGCGGGAGAACACCATGAACGAGCCAGCCCCCACCTTCACCGCGAGCGTCGAGCGCTACCAGATCCTCATGGACGTCGTGCGCAATCGCATGACCACCCGGCAGTTCAATCCGAATATTGCGGTACCACGCGAACACATTGAGATGGTGCTTGAAGCGGCGCGTCATAGTCCCTCGGGCGCGAATGCCCAGCCATGGCACTACATCGTGGTCACCGACCCCGCGGTGAAAAAGAAGATTGCGGACTATTTCGTCGAGGAGGCGCGTAAACGTGCGAAGATGAAGATGAAATTCCCGACGCCCAACTACCGCGGGCTCGAGACAGCGCCGGGATTCGTCGTGATTGCGGCAGATTTCCGTTTCGTGCGGGCGTTTCCGGTGCTGCTCGACGGCTCCGACCTCGACAAGCTCTACCAGCAGAACGCGGAGCGGATCCTTCTGCAGAGCGTCGCCGCCTCGACGATGTCGGCACACCTCGCCGCGGCCGCACTTGGATATCAGGTCTGGTGGGTGACGGCGATCGGCCAGGAAGACGCGCAGCGCGAGATGCGGCCGCTGCTCGGCGTGCCGGACGATCTCGCGATCATCGACATCATGCTGTTCGGCCTTCCGGCGAAGCCCCCTTACAAGCGATGGAAGAAGACGCTCGACCAGATCGTGAGCTGGGACCGCTTCAATATGAAGAACCACATGACCATCGCCGACATCGACAAGTGGGTGGACGAAACGCGGCACAAGGTCATGTACCGCGACGAGGCGAAGATCGACTGACTGTCGACAAGGCGAGCCGAATGGAAATACTTGCACAGATTCGATTGCCGGCGCTCGCGGGAGGTTTCGTGCTGGCGTTATTGACGTTTCCTGCCGCGGCAGACGCGATCGACGGTAACTGGTGCTCGCCGAAGGGCCGCACACTCTCCATCCGCGGCCCGCAGATCGTTACGCCCGGGGGCAACACGATCGAAGGCAAGTATGATCGCCACTATTTTTCCTACACCATTCCCGCGGCCGAGCCCGGTTCAGGACGCACCGTCAACATGACGCTCCTGGGCGAGAACACGGTCCGCATCGAGGCTGACGCAGCGAACGGCGCGCCGATGGAAATCTGGAATCGTTGCGGACCGAGCGTCAGCGAAGTATCCAGACAAGCTGCGGACGGATAGGCCGAAGCGGGTCAGCGCGGAAAATCGAAAGCACATATGAGCGGGGTCGTCATCGTCGGCGCGGGGCAGGCCGCGGCAGAGTGCGCAACCGTGTTGCGCGCGGGCGGCTATTCGGCGCCGATCACGATCGTCGGCGATGAGCCGTACCTGCCCTATCAGCGGCCGCCGCTCTCCAAGGATTTCCTCTCCGGCAAGAGCCCGCGTGAAAAGCTGGAGTTGCGGCCCAAGGACTTCTGGAGCGCGCAAAAGGTGACGCTCGAGCTCGGGACGCCGGTGAAGGCGATCGATCGCGCGAAGCGTTGCGTCACGCTGGCAGGCGGTAGGACGATCGACTACGGGACGCTGGTTCTCGCCACCGGCACGCGATCACGTCTTCCTCCCCTCCCCGGCATTCAGCTCGATCGCGTGCATTTGCTGCGGCGGATCGACGACGTGACGCGGCTGCGGCCCGCGCTCGATGCGGCGAAGCGCATCGCGATCGTGGGCGGCGGCTACATCGGGCTCGAAGTCGCGGCAGTCGCGCGCAGTGAGGGTCGCGACGTCACTGTGCTGGAGGCGGAGGACCGCGTGATGAAGCGCGTGACCTCGCCGCCGGTTTCCGCATTCTATGAGGGCATGCATCGGTCGCGCGGCGTCGATATCCGCCTCAATACCAAGATCGAGGCGATCGACGGCGGGACGCGCGCGGAAGGTTTGCGCCTCGCGGGCGGCGCACGGATCGACACAGATCTCGTGCTGATCGCGACCGGCGCGCTGCCGAACGAAGAGCTCGCCGCCGAAGCCGGCCTCGCGTGCGACAACGGCATCGTCGTCGATGAATTCGCGCATACTGCCGACGAGCACGTGTACGCGATCGGTGACTGCACACGCTTTCCGAGCCGGCGTTATGGCCGCCGCATCCGCCTCGAGTGCGTGCAGAATGCGTTCGATCAGGCGAAGGCCGCCGCGGCCGCGATGCTCGGAAAGCCGGCGGCGTATGATCCAGTGCCTTGGTTCTGGTCCGACCAGTACGACGTAAAGTTCCAGAGCGCCGGGCTATCGGAAGGATACGAAGAGGCGAATATCGTGGGCGACCCGGCGAACCCGCATTTCTCTGTGGAGTACCGCAAGGGCGGGAAGCTGATCGCCGTCGACGCAGTCAATGACGGCCGCGCCTACATGGCAGGCCGCAAGCGGATCGCGGCGGAGACGGGGTGAGGCCCCGGTGAAATGCAAGAGCGCGGTCGGCTCGAGCTGACCGCTTACGCAATCCGAAATTTCTCGGGTTCAGCTAGCACGCTTGCTGACCAGTCGCGCAAGGATTCGGGCCCTTGGGATCTTCCTTCTTCGGGCTTTTCAAATAGGCGGCGCCACGCGGCCCGACCGGCAGCGTCGTCGCGCCCGTTCCCCCGCCGGGCGAAGGAGGCGGTTCCGCGCCGAGCACCTTGTGAGGCGAAGCTGGCGGCGCTGCCCGGAGGAAGTCCGGCGCAATGATTCCGGCGGCGCCGGGCTTGCCGTACGCATTGAGTGCGCCTGCTGCGGCTCCCGGCTGAAGCGTTCCGGGGGTCACTCCTCCGGTACCGCCCTGGAAAGTGTGCGGGCCGGCACCAGGACCTGCCTGGACTGCTGGCGGCTGTACGCCCTGTGCAAGCGCAGCGCTGACAAGTGCAAGCGCAGCACCGGCTGCCGCGAGTGCGATCACAGCGGGCGGTGAATTTCTGGAACGAGTCTTCGACATCGTTTCCTCCTGATCGGTCGTCAGCCGCAATGGCAGCCTCATCCCCCAGTCGAAAGCATACGCGCAATCGGTTGCCCGCGTGATGCGAAACGCGACCTTCGTCTCACGGATCGGGGAGCGTCGGCCCTATAAGAGATGATAGGGGCGCGGACTTTTTTGCCGGTCCCGAGCGTGCCATTGCGGTTCCGTCCGGGGTCTATTGAGAGGACTCACTCTTGTCGTCCTGTTTTTCGGTCTTCGACTGGCCGCCAGTTGAGCCGCCTGTGCCTGTTCCAGTTCCAGTTCCCGTGCTCGCGCCGGTCTTCGTGGCGGTGCCGCCGCTCGGCGCCCCGCTCGCCTCGCCGACCGGAACGCTGTCGATGTACCAGCCGCCGTATTCCGGCTGGGTCTTCTTCTTGTTGTCGGGAGTAAAGCCCGAGCCCCAGACGCCATATTTCGATGCGTCCTTCGATGATTTGTCCGGGGTGAACCCCGAGCCCCAGGTGCCATACTTCGTCTTGGAGCTGGACGACTTGTCAGGTGTGAAGCCTGAGCCCCACGTTCCATACTTTTCGTTCGACGATTTGTCCGGCGTGTAGCCCGGCCCGTACGTTCCGTACTTCGATTCGTCCTTCGATGATTTGTCCGGGGTGAACCCCGAGCCCCAGGTGCCATACTTGGTCTTGTCGCCGGATGACTTGTCGGGTGTGAAGCCCGAGCCCCACGTTCCATACTTCGACTTCTCGTTCGACGATTCGTCCGGCGTGTAGCCCATGCCCAAAGTGCCGAACTTCGCGCCTTCGCTCTTCTTGCTCTTGGTCGGCGGCTTTGCGTAGTCGCGGGCGGCACCGAGCTCATCCGATTTCGTGGACTGCTTAACCTTCAATGCGTCCACCTTCGTCGGCTTCGTCGCCGCCTTCTCGAATCCGTCCACGTTCATTCGGAAGTTCGACGGATTCCACAACCTTTGTCGGGTTGGCGTCCGCGTCTCTGCTGACGGTACCGACTCTGCGTCGCGCCCGCCGGTGCTCGGCTGCGGATTGATGACCGACGAAAATCCCGGAATGCTCCCGCCAGGGCCAGGACCGAGGCCGGTGACGCCCGAGGGATTCTTCGAGGTATTCGCCGGCGGAACCAGCAAGGGCTGATTCAAGCCCGGTGTGGTCAGCGGCTTCGTTGGCGTGACCGATGACTGTGCGACCGCGGGAGTGCTGCCGAGGAAGACAGCGAGAATGCATCCAAACATTACACGGCGCATGGATTTCCTCCGACGATTTGCCCCCGCCGATCCGGCGTAATCAAACCGAAGTCTGCTCTTGTTTGTTGGCGTCCCTCCAGCGCAAAGCCCGAAGACACAGAAGCACGCAAAGTATCGCGCGCAAAGTATCGTCCAGCCCGTCGTCTAGTTCCTAAATCCACCCGTCTTGACCCCGTCTATGTCGACCTCGAAATTGTGCGTCGTGCTGTAGTCGGATTCGCGCCTATTCTTACCCTTTTCACTTCCGCTGTTTCCGCCGCTGTTGGACTTCGTCTGCAGGGTGCGTGCCGACGCCTCGTTCGCCGAGGGCTTGAAGGCGGGTCGCGGACTCGTTGCAACTGCGGCGCTCGCGCCGACCAAATGTTTCGGGGTGGTAGGACAGGTGGCGCAGTTCGGCCCTACCTGTATGGATCGCGGCACCCCGCCGGGCACAGTGGCGCCCGGCAAGAGCGGTCTTGTTGGAAGCTGCATGCCGGGCTGGACGTTGTATTCGACCCCGACCGCGCCGGGCGTGAGGGGTTTTGTCGGAAGCTGCACGGCCGGCTGCACGCCAGGAGCGAGCAGGCCCGGCGATGTCGACTGAATCTGCGGCGCGTTGGGCGACTGGGCGAGTACGATGGTGCCGAACGCAAAGAAGACGGATGCTGAGCCGAATAGAAGTCCGCGCATGGGCGGCCTCCTGAGCATGTGCCCCGGTGCAATCCCCTTATCGCAGAGGTTGAGCGCCTTGCGTGCGGATGTAAAGCTGCGCGACCCTATGCAATGTTATAAGGGACGTTCTGCTGGTTCCGCCGGCCCATTCGAGACCTGGGCAAATTCATAGTATCTAGTCGACGAGCGGCCGCGAGGAGCACAGCCGTGGCTCGCAGTCAGAGTTCGACGCGCAACGGTCAGGCGGTTACGCAGCTGAAGCAGCTCTGCTGCCTCGGCCTCGGCCCGGGCGCCCTCGCGCCGCCGTTGACGCGTCAGTTGCTCCGTCTGATTCCGGGTTACGCCGCGAGCATCTTCTTTACCGACGAGAGCGGCGACCTCGTCAACATGTACGACGAAAATCCGGCGTTCGTCGACGTCGGCCCGATCTACCTCAACGAATTCCATAAACGCCGCGAAGTCGAAATCTGGATCGGCCTTAAGGAAAGATTCCGGCTTGGCCGCGCCGGCGTGATGATCGAGGAGATCGTCAAGTTGGACCCGCACGATTGGAAACGTAGCGACATGTACAACGAGGTATTCCGCCCGCTCGGTTGCGACGGCGGCTTGCGCCTCGCCGTGCGTGATGGCGGACGGCCGCTGGGCGGGGTCGCCGTCTCGCGCAGCGAAGGCGAGCGCGAGTTCACGCGAGAGGACCTCGACCTGCTGGTCTCGTTCGAGCCGTACTTTGCGCATGCGTTCGACCCGCCGTCCGGCCCCGTGGCGATGGTCGAGAGCGACGCCGACGAAGATGAAGGACTGATCGTCGCCGAGCGGGACGGCCGCATTCGGCATATCTCGCAGCAAGCGCGAGTTCTCCTGTTCTACTCGACGAACGAGGATGTTGCGCCCGGGCGGATCCACGCGGGCAAACAGGAACTTCCACCGCGCATCGCGCAACTCGTTCACTCGTTCGCGGAAGTCTTCGAAGGCAATGCTTCAGTCGCGCCGCCCGTCTCCTCGCACCAGAACAGCTGGGGCGAATTCGTCTTTCGCGCGTACTGGCTCAACGGCCAGGGCGCGCGCACGCCGCTTGTTGCGATTCGGGTGAGCCGCAGGGAGCCGCTGCCGGTTCGACTCCTGCGCCGAATGCAGCGCCTGCCGCTGAGCGAGCGGCAGATCGAGGTGTCATTGCATCTTGCCTCCGGCAAGACCTACAAGGAGATCGCCGAACGGCTGGGCGTGAGCCGCCCGACTGCGATCTACCACGCGCAGGAAGCGTTCAATAAGCTCGGCGTCTCGAGCCGCGCCGAGCTGCAGGCGAAGCTGATGACTCTGTAACGCCGGGCGCCGGGCAACGTCCGATGGCCGCGGGCGCGCGGCAGGGCTATTCTATGTATCCCCAACGCGGACGTTCGCCATGACCATCCTGTATCACGAGGGCAATCGGCGGCTGCAGGACGAATTCGACAGCCGCAGGATCGCCGACCGGCTGGACGAGCTCGCGCGCACCGCTTTCAGCGATGACGACAAGGCATTCATCGAGAGCCGGCTGTTCTTCTTCCTCGCGACGGCCGACGCGGAATGCCGGCCCGACTGCAGTCACAAGGGCGGCATGCCGGGATTCGTGCGCGTATCGGCGCCGGACGAGATCGTGTTTCCCGACTACGACGGCAACGGCATGTTCAAGAGCCTCGGCAACATCGCGGTGAACCCGCAGGTCGGACTTCTCTTCATGGACTTCGAGAAGCCGCGCCGGCTCCGCGTCAACGGGGAAGCGAGCGTCTCACGCAACGACCCGCTGCTTGCGCACACCGTCGGCGCGCAGTTGATCGTGCGGGTGAAGGCGCAGGCGATCTTTCCGAACTGCCCGCGCTACATCCCGAAGATGCAGCTCGTAGAGCCGTCGATCTACGCCCCGCGGCCGGGCACGGAATTCCCCGAGCCGGAGTGGAAGAGCTTTCCGGAATTTGCGCCGGTCATACATCCGCGGCAGAAGACATTCGCCGGCGATCCGCCGGCGACGTGAACGCCGTCCATGAGCGAAACGCAGGCCCTGTTCGATGTGCTCCGGCAGTCCGCGTATCCGGCCGTGGCGGCCGCAATCGAACAACTCGTGAAAACAGGCG
>DATBJU010000080.1:0-8991 GCA_036556265.1 Xanthobacteraceae bacterium
GCGGAAATCAGCAGGGAAAGCCCGACTTGCTTTCTGTTCGTTATCGATCAATCCGGATCGATGGATGAGAAGACCGACTCCGGCCATTCCAAGGCCGAATTCGTGGCCGACGTGCTGAACAAGACGCTCTACACGCTGGTCACGAACTGCTCGAAGTCGGACGGAGTGCGCAACTACTTCGACGTCGGCGTGATCGCCTACGGCGGCTCGGAAATCGCAACCGGATTCGGCGGTGCGCTCGGGAACGGCATCGTGCATCCGATCAATGCGATCAGCGAGCACACGTTGCGTGTGGAAGAGCGGCAGAAGAAGGTGGACGACGGCGCCGGCGGCGTCATCGAACTGAAGACCAAATTTCCGATCTGGTTCGATCCGAAAAGCGGTGGCGGCACGCCGATGCGTGCGGCGCTTGGCAAGACGATGGAGACGATTGCCGACTGGTGCGACGCGCACGCTCAGTCGTATCCACCGACTATCCTGCACGTGACCGACGGCCAGTCGACCGACGGCACACCGGAGGAAGTGGCAGACGGGTTACGACAGATTTCGACGAAGGATGGCCCGGCGCTCCTGTTCAATCTGCATGTGACCGCCCATGGCGGACTCGAAGTCGTGTTCCCCACTTCGGAGAGGGAACTGCTCGACGACTACTCGCGAATGCTGTTCCGTATGTCGAGCCAGTTGCCTGCGCATCTTGCCAGGTTCGCCGGCGACAAGGGCTATGCGATCTCGGATGGATCGCGCGGATTCATCTACAACGGCGATCCGCAGTGCATTGTGGACTTCTTCGAGATCGGGACGCGGCCGAAGATCGTCGCGGATCGTTGACGTTTGTCACCAATCCCTCCCCCTGAAAGGGAGGGATTGAGCAGCGACGGAATATGAGAAACGGTCCGCGATCAAACTCGCGCCTGCCCCTGGCCTTCACCGTTCCGAAGGCGGGGGACGGGCGCAACGAGGACAGTTTTCGCCGCTCGTCGCGGGGTGTCTACGCGCTCTCGGACGGCGCGTCGGTGTCATTCGATTCCGCGTCGTGGGCACGCATCCTGGTGCGTCGCTACGCCCGCAACCCGAAGTTCAGCCGCGAGTGGCTCGCGTCGGCGATCGGCGAATTTCGCACGCTGTACGACCGCGAGCTAATGCCATGGGTGCAGCAGGCTTCGTTCGACAAGGGAAGCTTCGCCTCGCTCCTGGGTGTCCGCGTCAGTGACCGCGGACGGCGGATCCAGGTGCTGTCGATCGGGGACAGCCTTGCGGTCCTGTGCGACGGGGACAGCATCAAGGCGACGTTTCCGTTGTCAGCGTCGGCCGAGTTCCACCGCTCGCCGCACCTGCTCTGCACGAACCCATCCGGCAACGCGTTCCTGGAGAAGGCCGACTTCCGTTACGTGACCGACTGGAGTTTCGGCGGCCTGCGAGAGCCGGCGCTTCTCTGTATGACCGACGCGCTTGGTCACTGGCTGCTGACCCAGCGCGACCGCGACCGTTCGCCGATCGGCGTGCTGCGCAAGCTGCGTACGCCCGCTGACTTTGCACGCTTCGTCGAAGGGGAGCGCACGGCCGGACGCATGAAGCGCGACGACACGACGTTGATCGCGCTTTGGTAGGCGCAAATGGCGTATCCGCAGATCACCGAATACCACGAAGCTGTGCAACATCCCGCACAGGTGTTCGCCGACGCGGAGTTGAAGCAGGGCAAGGTCGCCGAGAATGCGCTGGGCCTGCCGTTGGTGATGTCGGGCGGATTCGCGCTCACGTACGCGGTCACGACGCCACGCCGGAAATGCGCCGTGCGCTGCTTCCATCGCGAGATTCCCGCTATCCAGGAGAAATACGACGCGATCTCGAAGAAGCTGCGATCGCTGCACAACGGATGCTTCGTCGATTTCGACTTCCAGCAGGGTGGCATCAGCATCCGCCGCCAGTCGTTCCCGATCGTGCGCATGGACTGGGTCGAGGGCGGAACGCTCGGCGTGTGGCTCGACAAGCACTATCAGGATGCGCACGCGCTGGAGAAGGCGCGTGCCGATTTCGCCGTGATTGCGCGCTTCCTTGAGCGCGAGGGGATTGCGCACGGCGACATCCAGAACGGCAACGTCATGGTGGCGAACGGCGAAATCAAGCTGATCGACTACGACGGCATGTTCGTGCCGGGCATGCGCCCTGGAAAGGGCAGTGAGACCGGGCACAAGCACTTCCAGCACCCGGATCGGAGAGTCGCACACTTCGGCCCGCAGATGGACCGCTTCAGCTTCATCGCGGTCGACCTGAGCCTGAAGGCCGTGATCGAGGACAAGGCGCTTTATCCGAGATTCCGCGAGGGCGGCGAGACGATCGTGTTCAAAGCAAATGACTTTGCCGATCCGCAAAAGAGCGAGATTTTTCGCCGCCTGCTCGCGATGCCGAAGCTGAAAGATCAGGCGCGCAACTTCGCCGCGATCTGCGAGGGGCCGCTCTCGGCCGTGCCGACGCTCGACGATTTCCTCGCCGGTCGGAACGTGCCGAAACCGAAGGCGCCGATCCTGACCTCGCCGTCGCCCGCGGCCGTGCCGCGCGCTGCCGGTTACATTCCCGCGTATCCAGTCGTCGACGCGCTGAATTTTTCCGCGGCGCTCGCGCGCGTCGGCGATCGGGTCGAACTGATCGGCCGGATCGTCGAGGTGAAGCCGGGTGCGCGCAAGCGCCGCAAGGGTCCGGCGAGGCGCTACGTGTTCATCAATTTCGGCTCGTGGCGCGGCAATATCGTCAAGATCTCGATCTGGTCCGAGGGCCTCGCGAAGCTCAGGGAGCAGCCGTCGAACGCGTGGATTGGGCGGTGGGTGAGCGTGACCGGGCTGATGGACGTGCCCTTTGAAAGCAAGCGGCACGGCTACAAGCATTTGAGCATCACGGTCGAGGAGGAGGGGCAGATCCAACAGATCGATGAAGCGGAGGCCGGCTTCCGCCTGGCGAGCGCCGCCAGGTTTGTACTGCCGCGCCTTGCCGGTGTCGGGAGTGGGCCGTCCGCTCCTCAGCTTTCGGCCGGGGCGATCTGGCGGGCGATCTTCCCGAGACGAGTCGGATGGGCGGCGAAGGCCCCGCGTCGAAGTCCGGCGGCAGCTGGCGGCCGGGTGGCCGCTGCCGTGGTAGCGATGCCGAAAAATCTTCCGTCGCAAAACGGAAGCATCTTGCGACAACTCATGCCGGCGGGACTGCCGCAGCCCCAGGCGGCTCCGGCAAAGCGCGCAGCCGCCGCGCGGCGGACCGCCGCCCGATCGGCGACGCCATTTGCCAGGATGCGTCGATGGATGTGGCTGGTCGGAGGGTCCGTTGGTCTCATGCTATTTTTGTACGCTTTGATCGCGGGAGCGGGGCGGTAAGCGGGCAATGTGGAAGTATGCCGGTCTGTGAGGGGTTGGCTGGGAAAGGAAGTACGAAGATGTCGCGCGCCAGTTGGAGAGCTACCGTCACCGCAGCCTTGATCGCGTTCATTGCTCAGGTCGTAACGCCGGCATTTGCGCAAGATGTACCGGGCGACGCGGCCTCCGGGCGGCGTCTCGCAGAAGCTTGGTGCAGCCAGTGCCATGCGGTGGGTCCGAAGGCGGCGCCGACGCAGCGAGATGCGCCGGCTTTCGTGGCAGTGGCGCAAATGCCGTCGACCACGGCCCTATCACTCAACGCGTTTCTTCGTTCAAACCACCGATCGATGCCGAATTTTGTAATCGCGCGGGCCGATGCCGATGATATCGTGGCCTATATTGTCAGTCTCAAACGCAAGTGACCGCGGCGGTACACGCGCGCCGGAACGATTCAAAGCATGCCGCCCAGGAAAGCCGACAGTAAGCTCGTCGAGACGCTGACGGCCAAGGAAGCAAAGGCCGAGCACGCGCGGCTGGAGGCCGAAATCAGCGCGCACGACAAGCGCTATTACCAGGAAGACGCGCCGACGATTTCGGACGCCGAGTACGATGCGCTGCGGCAACGCTACGAGGAGGTCGAGAAGCGCTTTCCTGAACTGCAGACGCTCACGAGCCTCTCGCGCAAGGTAGGCGCCGCGCCTGCGGCCGGGTTCAAGAAGGTGCGGCACGCCGCGCCGATGCTGTCGCTGGCGAACGCCTTCACTGAAGAGGACGTTGCCGATTTTGTCGATCGCATTCGGCGATTTCTGAATCTGAAAGAGGGCCAGGAAATCGTATTTACGGCCGAGCCGAAGATCGACGGGTTGTCGTGCACGCTGCGCTACGAGAAGGGAAGGCTCGTGGCGGCAGGCACGCGCGGTGACGGGACGGTCGGCGAAGACGTTACCGCCAACATCCGCACCATCAAGGAAGTACCGGATCAACTGCGCGGCCGCGACGTGCCCGACGTGTTCGAGGTGCGCGGTGAGGTCTATATGACGCGCGAGGATTTCCTCGCGCTCAACGAGCGGCAAAAGAAGGAGGGGAAACAGCTCTACGTCAATCCGCGCAACACGGCGGCGGGCAGCTTGCGCCAGCTAGATCCGAGCATGACGGCGAGCCGGCCGCTGCGCTTCTTCGGCTACGGCTGGGGACAGGTGAGCAAGTTGCCTGGCGACACGCAAATGGAAGTCGTCGAGGCGCTGAAGCGGTGGGGCATGCCGACCAATCCGCTGATGACGCTGTGCGACAGCGTCAAGGAAATGATCGCGCATTACCGCAAGATCGAGGAGCGTCGCGCCAAGCTCGGCTACGACATCGACGGAGTTGTCTACAAGCTCAACCGCATCGATTGGCAGGAGCGGCTTGGCGCCGTATCGCGCACGCCGCGCTGGGCGGTCGCACACAAATTCCCGGCCGAGAAGGCGACCACGGTCGTGAAGGACATTATGATCACGGTCGGCCGGACCGGCGCGCTCACGCCGACGGCGGTGCTCGAGCCGGTCAATGTCGGCGGCGTGGTCGTCTCGATGGCGACGCTGCACAACGAGGATTACATCAAGGGCATCGGCGGGGACGGCGAGCCGATCCGCGGGGGCGTGGACATCCGCATCGGCGACACGGTGCGCATCCAGCGCGCGGGTGACGTGATCCCGCAGGTGCTCGATGTGCTCACCGACAAGCGGCCGAAGAACGCGAAGCCGTTTCAGTTCCCGACCGTTTGCCCCGCCTGCGGCAGCCACGCGGTGCGTGAGATCGATCCGGACACAGGGAAAGCGGACGCCGTGCGGCGCTGCACCGGCGGGCTCATCTGTCCTGCACAGGCGGTCGAACGGCTGATTCACTTCGTCTCGCGCAACGCGTTCGACGTTGACGGCCTCGGCGAGAAGCAGATCGCGCTGTTCTTCGAGCAGGGCTGGGTCAAGGAGCCGGTCGATATCTTCAAGCTCCGGGGGCGCAACAAGAAGATCAAGCTGGAGGAACAGGAAGGCTTCGGCGAGGTATCCGCGCGCAAGCTGTTCGACGCGATCGACGCGCGGCGCAAGATTCCGCTCAACCGCTTCATCTACGCGCTCGGGATCCGTCACATCGGGGAGACCAACGCGATCCGTCTCGCCCGCCACTATCAGACGGTCGACGCGATGAACAACGCGCTGCTGAAAACGAAACCCGACGAGGAGGACTACCAGGAGCTGATCAACATCGGTGGCATCGGCGAAGTGGTTGCCGAGGCGGTCGTCGAGTTCTTCAAGGAGAGGAGGAACCGCTCGGCGATCGAGGCGCTGCTCGAGGAGATTGACCTGGAGCCGATGGAGGCAGTGGCGAAGGACAGCCCCGTCTCGGGCAAGACGGTCGTATTCACGGGCGCGCTGGAGCAGATGACGCGCGACGAGGCGAAGGCGATGGCGGAGCGGCTTGGCGCCAAGGTCGCCGGCTCGGTGTCGAAGCAGACCGACTATGTCGTCGCCGGCCCCGGCGCGGGCAGCAAGCTCGCCGAGGCGAAGAAGCACGGCGTGAAGGTGCTTTCCGAGGACGAGTGGTTCAAGTTGGTGAAGTGACCGAATTCCTCTCCCCGCAAGCGGGGGAGAGGGAAGGAGTCACAGCGTGATCACCTGATCCGGCATGTTGCCCGAGAGCGCCTTGTAGAGATCCGGGAAGCAGCCGATCGGCACGCCATCGAACAGCTTGTCGGCGATCTCGCGCTCGTAGCAGCACTGATCGCATCCCATCAGCAGAATTCCGTTCTTCTTCGCGACCGCGTGCAGCCGCGCGCCGATCGGGTTGCCTTTCACGAGCACGTAGTTGTTGTCCTCGAAAAAGAACATGCCGGCGACGTCGACGCCGTGCCTGCCTTCCTCGAGCTGCGGCAGGATCATCTTGCCGAGCACGTACGAGACCGTGTGGCGCGAGGTTGCGAAGATGTACGCGACTTTCATGCGGTGGCTCCCCTTGGCGTGGTCGATGTCAGACTGAATTTGGACAGATGCCGCTCATTCCCGCGCAAGCGGGAATCCAGACTGCACCAGCACTGGATCCCCGCTTTCGCGGGGACGAGCGGAAGGGCTTGCGGCCCGTAACGCCGAGCGGAACGCGGCGATGGCGAGCACCGCACGGTCCTGCTTGATCGCCGGCACGCCGGGAAGCGCGTCGATCAGATCCCGCGGCGCGAGTAGGCCGGCGATTTCAATGCCGAATCCGGGAAGCAGCTCGGCAATCGCCTCGCAATAAGCGATCAGCGTGGTGCAGGGACTGGCGCGAAAGCGTATCTCGGAAAGCTCGCCGTTCGCGATGTCGATGCTGAAGCGGGCGCCGTTGCCCTCGGCGTCCGTGATCGCCTCGCCTTGAATGGAGAGGGGTTCATCGCGGTTCCGCCGGTAGCCGCGCTCGAACAACTCGGACACGGTGTAGCGCGGCGTGGCACAGCAGGGCTCACGGCATGTGGCGGTCATATCGCAACTCGCCCTAGTTCCAGCGCAAGAGACGTTTCTCGAGACGCCCGGCGAGCGCGAAGATCAGGAGCACGACCGCCATGATCAGCAGCACGATCGCGAGCATGAGCGAGGCATTGTAGGTGCTCTGCGCGAACGAGAGCAGATAGCCGAGACCGCGGCTCGCCGCGACGAACTCGCCGACCACCGCGCCGGTGAAGGCAAAACCCACCGCCACCTTGAGGTTGCCGAGCACCCAGGCCGCGACGGACGGGAGATACACGTGGCGCAGGAGATCCGAGCGCCCGCCGCCGAGGGTGAGCACGCGCTCCACGAGCCTGCGGTCGACCTGCCGGATTCCCGTGAATACCGTGAAGAAGATCACCACGGCGACCAGGATGAAGGCGAGCGCCACCTTCGATGCGATGCCGATGCCGAGCCAGACGACGAACAGAGGCGCGAGGATCACGCGCGGGATTGCGTTCAGCAGCAGCATCACGGGCTCGAGCAGCTCGGCGACCACGCGGATCAGCGCTGCAACGACTCCAAGGACGATGCCGACCAGTATGCCGAGCGCGAGTCCGGCGAGCGCCGCGGTGAAGGTCGCCTCCACGTGCGGCCAGATGCGACCATCGCCGAACAGCTCGACGAACGCGCTCCAGATTTGCGTCGGCGTCGGCATGTAGAGCGGGTTGAGGAGGCCCGCGTAACCTGCCGTTTCCCACACCACAAGGAGCAGGCCGAACGCGATCAGCTGGCGTACCCACGCGCGGTTCGGATCGCCGATCATGCGGCCTTCGCCTTCTCCGCGCCCGCGCTCATGTCGACCTCGCGCAACAGGTCGCCCCAGAGCTTCTCGAGCAGCGGTGCAAAGGCGGAGTGTGTTCTCGCGCGGACAAGGTCGCGCGGCCGCGGGATCGGCACAGGATAGCGCTGGGTGATGCGGGCACGCGGGCCCTGCGAGAGCAGGTACACCACGTCGGAGAGCGCGATCGCTTCCTCGAGGTCGTGCGTCACTAGCAGCACGCTGATCTTCTCGCGCTCGACCAGCTCGACCACCTCCTGGCTGATGCGTGCGCGCACGATCGCGTCGAGCGACGCAAAAGGCTCGTCCATGAGCAATAGCTTGGGTTTCAGCGCCATCGCCTGAGCGATTGCGACGCGCTTCCTCTGGCCGCCGCTCAGATGACGGGGGTAGCGGTCGCCGAAGCCGGAAAGGCCGAAGCGGTCGAGCCATTCGTCGGCGGCCTCGAGGGCGCGGCGACGGTCCATGCCCCTGAAGCCGAGGCCGAGCGCCACGTTATCGCGCGCGGTGCGCCAGGGGAGCAGCGCGTCGTCCTGAAAAAGGATGCCGATGTCGGAGGAAGCAAACTCGGGTTCGACCCGACCCGCGAGCGGCTGCTGCAAGCCGATGATCACGCGCAACAGGCTGGTCTTGCCGGAGCCCGAGGGGCCGACAAGGCTCACGAACTGGCCGGAGCCGACGTCGAGCGATGCGCCCTCAAGAACGGGATCGCCCCCGCCATAGGCGAGCGAAATATCCGATACGCGCAGGGTCTCAGCCTTTCACGATCGAGGTGTCGTGCAAGCCGCTCACATCCGCGTCGGGTTTGACGAGGCCGGCCACGACGAGCGATTCCGCGACACGGCGTGACGCGCCGACGTCGATCGTCACCTTGTCTGGATAAAGCGAGGAGGTGTAGCGCGCGAGCACCTCGCGCAGCTGGTCGACGTTGGCGCCGGCGAGCAGCTCTTTCGGCAGCGAGCCGACGAGCTCTTCCGGCTTCATCTTCGGCAGCGCCTTGAGTGCGTCGTCGAGACCCTGGGCGAGCTGGAGCATCTCCGGCTTGCGCGCCTCGATCTCCTTCGCACGCACCGCGACGCCCATGAACTCGTACGGGCCGCCGAGATATTTCTGCGCGTCCTTCAGGTCCATCGCGTTCACGAGCGTGCGTGCCCCATCCTTGGTGAGGATGGTGAGCGCCGGTTCCTGTACGAGGCCGGCATCGACCTGGCCTTGGCGCAGCGCTTCAAGGATGTTCACGCCGAGCGTTGCATATTGCACTTTCGTGCTGTCGGCGCCCGCCTGCTTCAGCAGGAACAACAAGATCGCATGGTCCGCATTGCCGAGACCGGAGATGCCGACGGTCTTGCCCTCGAGATCCTTGAGGCCCTGAATGTTGCCG
>DATBJU010000081.1:0-8433 GCA_036556265.1 Xanthobacteraceae bacterium
CGCTGTGGTGTTTTGGGCGTCGCGTTTTCGCGCGGACGCCGATCCGCGGGTCACGATGGCACTGTTTTTCACATGTTCAATCCTGGCGGTGCCGTATCTTCTTGCGTACGACACGCTGCCGTTAACCCTCTCGGTGGTCGCCTTGTTCGCCACGGACAAGCTGGATGCGAAAGGATCGCGGATCGCAACGCTTGCCTACTGGTTGCCAGCAGTACAGATGGCGCTCGGCACGCTGCACATTCCTGGCGCGGCTCTGATCCCGATGGCGTTCGCCGCCTATCTTCTGGTTCGGTTAAGAGGGCAGCAGACGGCGCTTCCGCGGAGCGGCGGCGTTCCCGCCTAACTTTCCCCTTCCTCCCATGCCCGCGGCCGATAGAAGGTGTGTACGCCAATGCGCTTGATCGTGCGCATCTCACGTACCCACGCGGGCCTCACCCAGTAAGCGTGGTAGTGCGTCGCCTTGCCGACCTCGGTGAGCCACAGTTTCCCGTCCAACATGTCGCGCGCGATGCGCATCGCCCGATCCCAGGCGGGTTGATCATTGACGACGAGTTTCTTTCCTTCGCAGGCGAAGGTGAACTGACAGGCGAGGTACCGGTGCGCATTCTGGTAGACGGTGGCGCACACATCCTCCGGGTAGAATCCGGAGAACACGCGGTTGATGACCACCTGCGCGACGGCGATCTGTCCAAGCTCGGGCTCGCCCCGGCTCTCGAAATAGACGGCATCCGCAAGACACTTCTCGGCCTTCGCGCGTTTCGCTCCGGCAAGCGTGAGCCGCTCACCAGGTGTCTTTGGTGTCGCTTCATCGCCCGTGACAACACCCTTTCGCGCGATCAACGTCGCGTCTTCCGCTGGGCCCGAGAGCGAAGCGAGCCGAACGACGGGCGAAGGTGGCGCATGCTCGAACGGTTGCGGAGGAAGCTCCGCCTGGTCGGCGCCGAAGAAGAGGCGTGAGAGCTGCACGAGCGCACCCGAGGGCGGAACGGGTTCGATCGCGCGTGCGACGATACCTGCGAAGTCTGGTCGCTCGTCGGACGGCTCTACGTCAATGACCGCGAGGTGAGCATCGTCCGCGACCGCTCCCCTTGTAGTCGGCAAAGCTTCGGCCTTGCGCGGCGCGAGCACTTGCACATTCGCAGTGAAGCTCGGGAGCAGCCGATTGCCCTTTGCTTCGCGGTTTACGGAAAATTTCTCCCGCGTTTCCGGTTCTGGCGCGACGGATGGTTCGAGAGCTGCGCGCGAAAGTGCCGCGTTGAGCACCTCGAAATGATCGGGGATCGGAATCCGTGGAATCATCGTTCCGAGCGGATTCGGCAGAGAGAAGGTCGCGGTGCGAAGCGCTGCGAACGACCCGGATTGCGCAAAATTGCGCGCGCGTTCGGCGACTCCCGGTTGATGAATGAAGAGACTTGCGAGGTCCTGATAGGCGGCTTGGTCGGTGCCCGCGAGCAGAACGGCGACACCGAAGACCGCGCGGGCGGAGAACGGAGCCCGCCGGACGAGCGACGCAACCATCGGACTTACCTACGCAACGCAACAACACGGCCTGCGACGTCGAGCGGACGACCCAGGGCATTCGAACAATCCTGTTTTCGCTCGCTTAACCTTGCAGGGGCGTTAATGGCCGGCGGGGCGCCGTTGCCCGAGAAAAGTGCAACGGATGCCGTTGGTTAACATTTCGGAAACGTCAGTCCGTGATTATTCGCCGCTTAGGGCAGGGAGCGGGATCCGTTGGAATTCACCCAGCACGGAATTGCATTGGACTGGCTGATCGCCGGCATTGCTGCTGCCGTTCTCATCGGCGCCGCCGTCGCTGCCGTCGCTGCGTACAATCGAATGCGCGGACGCTATCGACGCGTCATCACTGCCTACGGCTACATGTCCCAGGCGCTGGTGATGTTCGACGCGAAGGAGCGGCTTGTCGTTTTCAACATGCGCTATATCGAAATGTATGATCTGTCGCCGGAGGTCGTAAAACCCGGCATCTCATTCCAGGAAGTCCTGAAACATCGCGCGTCGCGCGCGAATCTTGCCAATGACCCCGAAGAGTATCGCAAGAAACTTCTTGGCACGCTCGCACGCGGCGAGACCTTCAGGATTATTTCGGAAGCGAAGGGGCGGCTCATCTCCGTGATCAACCGGCCGATGCCGGGCGGCGGCTGGGTTGGCACGCACGAAGACGTCACCGAGCAACTGCAACTCGAGAAGCAGCGGGATTCCCTTGCGCAACAGGAATCACGCCGTTCGCGCATCGATGCGGCAATTTCGTTGTTCCGTGAGCGCATCGAAACACTTTTGAAGATCGTCGGGGATAGTGCCGGCGCAATGAAATCCACCGCGACCATGCTGTTCGGCTCATCGAGCAAGACCTCGCAGCAGGCCGACCAGGCCGTACACGCATCGAACAACGCGTCGGAGAACGTGAAGACGGCGGCCGTAGCCGCAGAGGAATTGTCCGCCTCGATCTCGGAGATCAGCCGACAACTCGATCGCACGACACAAGAAGTGCGCGGCGCCCTGTCCGTCTCGCAGGCGACCAATACCGAGATCGCGGCTCTGTCCCAGGCCGCGCAGAAGATCGGCGACGTGGTCGAATTGATCCGAGACGTTGCCGGTCAAACCAACCTGCTTGCGCTCAACGCAACCATCGAGGCCGCGCGCGCCGGTGCCGCAGGCCGAGGCTTTGCGGTCGTCGCCTCCGAGGTGAAGTCGCTCGCGGTGCAAACCGCAAAAGCGACTGAGGAAATCGCCGGGCAAATTCAGGCTGTGCAAGCCTCCGCGTCCGACGCCGTTTCAGCGATCCGCCGGATCGCCGAGCGCATGGAGGAAATCAATCGCTCGACCTCGTCGGTTGCGGCTTCCGTCGAACAGCAAAATGCGGCGACGGGACAAATCCTGCAGAACGTCGCCGGCGCCGCGGACGGCACGCAGGTTCTCGCCTCGGTGCTGGGCGAAGTAGCCGGCGCGGCCATGGAGACGCGCGGCTCGGCACAAACCGTCCTCGACGCATCCCAATCGGTCGAAGCGGCACTGACCAACTTGCGCGCCGAGGTCGCAACGTTCCTCGACAAGGTAGCAGTCTGACGGACACAGGACGAAGGCCCCTTCAAAATGGTCGAACCTTTCTTCAACGGCGCAGGAAGCGGGCTCGTCACGACGCTCGTGCTGCTGCTCGCATGCTCCTTTGCCTTCGGCCTCATCGTCACGGTGGCCTATGTTCGTGCGCGCCGGCAGAACAGATATTTCCATACCGCAATCAACCATATGACGCAGGGTCTCTGCATGATGGATTCGAAGACCCGCATCATCCTCTGCAACGACCGCTACGTGCAGATGTATGGCATGTCGCCCGCGATCGTGAAGTCGGGTGCAACGCTGCGCCAGGTGATCGAGCACCGCAAAGCAGTGGGGCAATTCACGGGCGATATCGATCAGTACATGGCGGGGATCCAGGAGCGTGTCACCAAACGCCAGGCCACGAGCATGATCCTTCACCTCGCTGACGGCCGCCGGATTTCGCTCGGCGAGCAGGCACTGGGCGATGGCAGCTGGGTCGCGACGCACGACGACGTAACCGAGCAATATGCCGCGGAGCAGCAGCGCCTTGCCATGCAGTCGCATGAGCAGCGGCGGACCATCGTCGAAGACGCGATCAAGTTGTTTCGCGAGCGGGTCGAGAGCGTGTTGCGCTCGGTAGGGGATAGCGCCGCGGCGATGAAGTCCACGGCAGCGACGTTGTTTGCATCATCGGAGCAGACGTCGACTCAGGCAGAGACCGCAGTGCATGCCACCGATGAGGCCTCGACAAACGTGGTGACGGCCGCGGCGGCGGCCGACGAGCTTTCATCCTCTATCGCCGACATGAGTCAGCAGTTGACCCAGACCACGGGCGCGCTCCGCATTGCGGCGTCGGAGGCGCAATCGACCAACGATCAGATTGCCGGGCTCGCGCACGCGTCGCAGAAGATCGGCGACGTGGTCGAGCTGATCCGCAACATCGCAGGGCAGACTAACCTGCTTGCCCTCAACGCAACCATCGAGGCGGCGCGCGCGGGGGAGGCGGGAAGGGGGTTTGCTGTTGTCGCCTCGGAGGTGAAGTCCCTCGCGGTGCAGACCGCAAAGGCAACCGAGGAAATCTCGCGTCAGATTGTATCGGTCCAGGAGTCGACGAAGTCGGCTGTGGACGCCATCGAACGCATCACCAAGCGCATGCAGGATATCGACCGGCACGCGGCCGCCGTGGCGGCCTCCGTCGAGCAGCAAAGTGCTGCAACTGCTGAGATTTCACGTAGTGTATCGAGCGCTGCGCAGGGCGCAGGCGATGTCGTCGCCGTGCTCGATCATCTGGCCGGTGCCGCTACGGAGACGCGTCGTTCGGCAGAAAGCGTGCTTGGCGTCTCGGAAGCTGTCGGCAAGGCGGTTTCGAATCTCCGCGGAGAGGTTGAGGGCTTCCTCGCGAAGGTCGCCGTCTGATCAGCCATTGCGGCGCTTGCCGCGCGTTCCCTTCCTGCGTCTCGCGCCAACTTGTGCCTTGAGCGCCGCTTGCGCGGCGGCGAGGCGGGCGATCGGCACACGGAACGGCGAACATGAGACATAGTCGAGCCCGATCTCGTCGCAAAAGGCGACCGACGCAGGGTCGCCGCCGTGCTCGCCGCAGATTCCGAGCTTGATCTTCGGCCGTGCGGCGCGGCCGCGCTCGGTCGCAATCTTCAGGAGTTCTCCGACGCCATCGCGGTCGATCGAAACGAATGGATCTGTCACGAATACGCCTTTCTCCACGTAGGTACCCAGAAACAGGGCGGCGTCGTCGCGTGAGATTCCGAACGTCGTCTGTGTGAGATCGTTGGTACCGAACGAGAAGAACTCAGCCGTCTCCGCGATCTCATC
Source organism: Xanthobacteraceae bacterium (assembly GCA_036556265.1). Classification (GTDB taxonomy): domain Bacteria; phylum Pseudomonadota; class Alphaproteobacteria; order Rhizobiales; family Xanthobacteraceae; genus JAUSIF01. The sequence goes on from DATBJU010000081.1 coordinate 4,891, forward strand.
CGCGCGCAGGGCTGCGCGCGGAAGCTCGATCATCGTGCCCACGTGATAGTTGATCTTGAATCGTGTCTCGGTCGCGACCGCCTCAGCCATGCTGTCGATGCTCCCCTTCACGAGGTCGAATTCCGCCCTGCTCGCGATCAACGGCACCATCACCTCGGGAACTACCGGCGCACCGGTCTTTCGTGCCGCCGCGACCGCCGCCTCGAAAATCGCGCGTGCTTGCATCTCGGCGATTTCCGGATAGGCGATCGCGAGCCGGCAGCCGCGGAACCCGAGCATCGGATTGAATTCGGAGAGCTCCTGCGCCCGCCGCCGCAGCTTGTCGGGACTCGCGTGCATAGCGTGCGCAACTTCGGCGATCTCCTCGTCCGAGTGCGGAAGAAATTCGTGCAGCGGTGGGTCGAGCAGCCGGATCGTTACCGGCAATCCCTTCATGATCTCGAAAAGCGACATGAAGTCGTCCCGCTGCATCGGCAGGAGTTTCGCAAGCGCCGCGCGGCGGCCCTTTTCGTCGTCGGCGAGGATCATTTCGCGCACCGCAAGAATGCGCGCTTCATCGAAGAACATATGTTCGGTGCGGCAGAGGCCAATTCCTTCCGCGCCGAAATTGCGCGCGGCAAGCGCGTCGGCGGGCGTATCGGCATTCGCCCGCACGCCAAGACGCCGGCAGTCGTCGGCCCACTGCATGAGGGTCGTAAACTCGCCGGAAAGCTCCGGCTCCAGCATCCGGACGCGGCCGAGCAGCACCTGTCCGCTGGTGCCGTCGATTGTCAGCACGTCGCCCGCCTTGAGCGTGTGCGGCCCCGCGTTCAACTCGCGTCTGGCGTAGTTCACGCGCAACCCGCCGGCGCCCGACACGCAGGGCTTGCCCATGCCGCGTGCGACGACGGCCGCATGAGAAGTCATGCCGCCGCGCGTCGTCAGGATGCCCTCTGCCGCATGCATTCCATGGATATCCTCGGGCGAAGTCTCGATCCGCACGAGGATCACGCGCCTGCCGCTTGCACGAAGGGATTCCGCCTCGTCCGCCGAAAACGTTATCTCGCCGGCGGCGGCGCCGGGCGAGGCGGGGAGACCGGTCGCGATCACCGTACGCGGTGCGTCGGGGTCGATCGTCGGATGCAGAAGCTGATCGAGCGTCGCCGGATCGATGCGCGCAACGGCTTCCTCGCACGTGATCAGCTTCGCGTTCGCCATCTCGACGGCGATGCGGAGCGCGGCGCGCGCAGTACGTTTGCCCGAGCGCGCTTGCAACATGTAGAGCTGGCCGCGCTCGATGGTAAATTCGAGGTCCTGCATGTCACGGTAATGACGCTCGAGCGTTTCGGCGGTTTTGACGAACTGCTTGAAGAGTGCCGGCATCAACTTTTCGAGCGACGGCCTGTCCGAGCCCGCTTTTCGACGCGCCTCCTCGGTCAGGTCCTGCGGGGTGCGGATGCCCGCTACCACATCCTCGCCTTGGGCATTTACAAGGAATTCGCCGTACAGCGCTTTCTCCCCCGTCGAAGGATCGCGCGTAAAAGCGACGCCGGTGGCCGAGTCGTCGCCCATATTGCCGAAGACCATGGCCTGCACGTTCACGGCCGTGCCCCAGCTCGCGGGAATCCTGTGCAAGCGGCGGTATGTGACTGCGCGCGGGTTCATCCACGAGCCGAATACAGCCGAGATGGCACCCCAGAGCTGTCGGTGAGGGTCTTGCGGGAACGGCGCTGATCGCTCCGACAGAACGAGATCCTTGTAGCGGGCGACGATCTTCTTCCAGTCCTCGGCATCGAGGTCGGTGTCCAGTGAATGGCCACGCTCTTCCTTGTAGCTCTCCAGGACCTCCTCGAAATGATGATGATCGAGGCCGAGTACAACGTTCGAATACATCTGGATGAAGCGGCGGTAGCTGTCGTACGCGAAGCGCGGCTCGGCGCTGCGCGCGATTGCTTCGACCGTGACATCGTTCAGGCCGAGATTGAGAACCGTATCCATCATGCCCGGCATGGACGCGCGTGCGCCCGAACGGACCGACACGAGTAACGGGTTCTTCCTGTCACCAAAGGTCTTGCCAACGAGGCGACCGACCTTCTTCAGTGCAGCCTCGACCTGCGGCTTGAGATCGGAGGGAAGCTTCTTTGCGTTGGCGTAGTAGTGGGCGCACGCGCCAGTCGTGATGGTGAAGCCGGGTGGCACGGGGAGTCGGAGATTCGACATCTCGGCGAGGTTGGCGCCCTTGCCGCCAAGCAGGTCGCGCATGGCGGCGTTGCCTTCGGCTTTTCCGCCGCCGAAAAAATAGACCCACTTGGCCATGCGAGAGTCCGGAACCGGATCGGGAAGGCAATTGATGCTTAGCCCGCAGTCTGCCGCGCTGCAACGGTCGTTTCCGCGACGCACAGGCGCGGCTTGGAGATTGGCACCGACTCGGCCAAAGTCCTTTCGCAGACATACGCACGAATGAAACCGGAGAGGGAATGAAATGAAAATTCATGCGCCTTCGGAGGCGGTATTCTGGACCGCGCTGGTACTTATCTTCTTGGCGCTATTCGGCCATTTCGTTCCCTCGAGTGCGTTCCTGAACCAGTACCAGTTCTGGATCGCGGTCGCGTCGTCCGTGGTTGTGCTTCTCGGCTGCGTAACGTAACGCGAAAGGCCCGCCGGGGGTCTCGCTCCCGCACGCCCGGTAGCGAATTGCGCGGCGCACACCGACCCGTGGCGTCGACTATGAATTCGGCCCATCATCGACCCGCGCACAGTGCGCTGATGTCTAACAAAGAGGCGGACAGGGGATCGAACCGATGAATCTCAATGCACCTACGCAACTCGTCTTCATCGTCTCGCTGATCATCGCGGTGCTCGCCGTGATTGGGTACTTCGTCAACATCCCGTTCGTGACTCAGTACCAGTTCTGGTTTGCGATCGTCGGCTATGTCGTGCTCGCGGCCGGATGCGTGATGAAAGGCGTCTGACAACGCGGAGCGGGCAGCGCTCGCTCGCCCGCTCCTTTTCGCCGAGACGCGCGAGACTAGCGGCGCAGCAGATGCTTCGCCTCGGCTTCGATGGCGCGATGCTCACGCGGGTCGAGCTTTCCCGCTTCGATTTCGCTCAGTCTTCGTGCGTACTGGTAGAGTTGTGCGACCAGGCCCGACAGCGTGTCGAGATCGTCGGCGAAGAGCGCCGCGATCGGCGAAATAGCGCCGGGTCATTGAAGGTGTGCGCGAGCAACGTGGCTGCGTCGAACCCCCTTGGTGCGGCTCCCCACAGCTCCCAATCGAGAATCGAAAGACGCGGTGCCGTCAGATTGTTCCAGTTTAGGCCGCCATGCGCCGTGCGCCATTCGTCGATCTGATACGGCGCCGTTCTTCCAAATCGTTGGGTGATGACACGCGCTGCCGTGCCCGGGTGCAAGTGCCAGCGCGTAAGCGGTGCGGCGGAGATGCGATCGACCGCCTGCTTGAGCTCCACCAGCCACCGGTCGTCCACCGACCCGAGCGGCTCCGAGAGCCATGAACGCTCTGACACCGCCGGCGAAGGAGCGAGCGAGAACTGCAGCGCGTACCA